>JAPOVI010000079.1 GCA_026708265.1 Acidobacteriota bacterium | reverse complement strand
CACGCCGTGACACGGGCGCGGGTCGAGCCGTCGCCTCCGCCCCCGGCCGGGTCGGCCGCCCCCCCGGCCGGCGGGAGGCCTGCGGCCGGCGCCGTTCCGGCGGGCCCCCCGGTGTCCTCCGGCGGCGAGGGCACGGCGGCTACGGCCGCGACCCCGGTCGCGGAGGCGGCCGCGACGCCGCTCGCCCGGCGCATGGCGGAGCTGGCCGGCCTCGATCTGGCCACGCTCCGGGGCACCGGGGCGGGTGGGCGGGTCGGGAAGGCGGACGTGCAGCGCGCGCTCCGCGCCGGCTCCGCGGTATCGGTCGCGCCGCCCCCGCCGCCGGCCGCACCCGGCGCGGCGCGGCCGGGCATGGAGGTGGCCGCCCCGGCTCTCGCTGCCGGTCCGCACCGCGACGAGCCGCTCACGGCCGCCCGCCGGGTGACCGCGGCGCGCATGGCGCAGTCCAAGCAGACCGCCCCGCACTTCTACCTGGAGGTCGACTGCGAGGCCGATCGCATCCTCGACCGACTGCGGGCGGCGCAGGCGGCGACCGCCGGTTCCGCGCTGCCGGCCGCGGGCGGCGCGCGGGCGCCAGACGGCCGTGGCGGCGACCTGGGCGCTTCCGCCGGCGACCTGACGCTGACCGATCTGCTGGTGCGCGCCGCGGCCCTCGCGCTCGCCCGGGTGCCGCTCGCCAACTCGGCCTGGATCGGCGACGCGGTTCGCGTCTTCGAGACGGCGGACGTCGCGGTCGCCGTGGCCGCGCCGGCCGGCCTCGTGACGCCGGTGGTGCGGAACGCGGGGGCCAAGGCCCTCGGCGCCCTCGCGGCCGAGCTCCGCGACCTGACCGCGCGCGCCCGCGACGGCCGGCTGCAACCGTCGGAGTACGCCGGCGGCACCTTCACGATCTCGAACCTCGGCATGTACGGCGTCTCGCGGCTGTTCGCGATCCTGAACCCTCCGCAGAGCTGCATCCTGGGCGTCGGAGCCGTCGAGTCGCGGCCGGTCGTCCGCGACGGGGAGGTGCGCGCGGGCCGCACGATGGCGCTTACGCTCTCGGCCGACCATCGCGCCCTCGACGGCGCCACGGGCGCGACCTTCCTCCGGGAGCTGCGCGCGATCATCGAGCACCCGGACCCCATCTTCGAGTGAGCGCGGCGCGCCCGTCGCGCGTGGACAGCATGCCAGCAACACTCTCCCGGTTCGCGTCGGCGGTGGAAGGCGAGACCGCGTTCACCGTCCTGGCCGTCGCCAGGCGCCTGATGGCGGCGGGCAAGGACGTCATCGAGCTGGAGATCGGCGACAGCCCGTTCCCCACCTCGCCGCGGGGCCTCGAGGCGGGGCTGCAGGCCATCCGGGACGGGCATACGCACTACGGCCCGTCGCTGGGCCTGCCCGAGTTCCGCGAGGCCGCCTCCGACTACGTCAATCGCGAGTACGGCCTCGAGACGACCGCGGCGCACATCGTCGTCGGCCCCGGCGCCAAGATCTACGAGCAGTTCTTCTGCGAGGCGTTCGTCGATCCCGGAGACGGCGTCCTCGTCTTCAGCCCGCACTTCCCGACCTACCCGGCGAACATCGAGCGCCGGGGCGGCCGCCTCGTCGTCGCCAGGCTGCGGGCGGCGCACGACTTCCGGCCGAGTCTCGCCGACGTCGCGCGTTTCCTCGCGGAGGATCCGCGGCCGAAGGCGATCTTCCTGAACAGCCCGCACAACCCGACGGGGGGCGTCGCCACGGCAGAGGACCTCGCGGGTATGGCGGCGCTCATCCGGGGGCGGGACGTCGCCGTCTTCAGCGACGAGCCCTACGACGCCATGGTCTGGCGCGGCCGGCACCATACGCTGCTTGCCGAGCCCGGCATGCTCGAGCAGTGCGTGGCGGCCTACACCTTCAGCAAGTCGTTCAGCATGAGCGGGTGGCGGCTGGGGTTCGCAGTCGCCTCCCCGGCGACCATCGAGGTGCTCGGGACGCTCACCAACACGTCGCTCTCGTGCGTGCCGCCGTTCACGCAGCGGGCCGGCATCGCGGCGCTGGCAGGGGACGCCGCGGTGCGGGACTCGCGCATGGCCGACTTTCGCCGCAAGGTGGAGCTGCTCGTCGCCGGACTGAACACCATCGACGGCGTCTCGTGCCTGATGCCGGGGGGGACGTTCTACGTGTTCCCGTCGGTCGCGGCCATCTGCAACCGCTACCGCATCACCTCCCACGGGCTCGCGCTGTTTCTCCTCGAGGGCGCGGACGACGCGCGCGGGGTGGCCTGCCTCGGGGGCGAGTGCTTCGGCGCCGCGGGCGGCGGCTTCCTGCGCCTCAGTTGCGCGGAGCCGGACGAGCGCCTCACGGAGGCGATCGGGTTCATCGCCGCCGCCGTCACGCGCGGCGAGCGCGTGGAGCGGTACCTCGCGGCGCACCCGCAGTTCCGCCTCGACGTGCCGTACGCCGAGACGGACTGATTCCCAGGAGCCCGCTCCGGGGAAGGAACGCAGCGGAGTCTGCGGCGCGAGTTCCTGCTATCCGCGCGTTCGCGGCCCGGCGCGCCGGGCCGTCCGCGGCGCGGCCGCCGGCTCCTCGTCCCGGAACCGCCCCTGGTCCAGGAAGTGCACGATCTCCTCGGCGACGTCGCGACGGTTCATGATGAAGGTGTGCGTGGCGGGCAGCACCAGGAACGAGGCGCCCTCGAGCCGCGCCCGTTCGACGCCTACCTTGCCGTCGTCAGGCCCGGGGATGATCCAGGACGTGATGGGGTTCAGGCTCCGATCGCCGGTGATGATGCCGAGGCGGAAGCGTACCGGCCCGAGCCGGTGCACGAGAGCGGCAGGATCCGTTCCCAGGGCGGAGCCGGCGGGCCCCAGGAGCGAGCGCAGCATCGGGGAGTCGACGAAGGCGTCGACGATCTCGCTCCCGCCGCTCGGGGGGCTCAGCATCACGACGCGGCCCCGGTGCGCGTCCGGCTGCTGCGCGAGGTAGCTACGCACCAGCACGCCGCCCATCGAATGGGTGACGAAGTGCGTCGTCTCTCGCGCGTCCCCGCAGCACGCCGCAACGGCCTCGCCGAGGAGGTCGACGAGAGCCTCCATCGGCTCGCTTCGCGACGGATAGCCGAACTGGACGACGTCGAAGCCGGCGCGCTCGAGGCGGGCCGCCAGCACCAGCATGGAGGCGGAGGTGCGTCCCAGCCCGTGCACGACGATGACCGGCGCTCCTGCCGGGCTCGTCGGCGCGGACAGGCAGGCAGGGACGGCCAGCAGGCCGCCGAGCAGGAAGGCCGGCGCGCCTCGAATCCTCATCCGCATGACTGCGCAGGGCCCGCGGCTCCGCGCTCCGCTGCTTCGCCCTCGGATGATTGGACGATCTGCCTTCCGGCTGTGTTCGGGCCGGGCTCCGCGCCCGCCGCCGGCGGTCCCGACCGTCCGGGAGGCGTACGGCCGGAACGGCCCCGCCGCCCGCCGTCGCGGGGCCGCGGGGCCGTCTCCGGCATCACGAGGCGATCGTCTACTGCAGGCCTTCGGCCTGCTTCATCAGGTTGCCGTGCGTCTCGGCGACCTCGAGGCCGCCCTCGCCCTCCTGCCAGCCGACCCGGCCGTCCTCGTTGGCGTCCACGCCGCCGAGGAGCGCCTGGGCCAGGTCGTTGAGCTCCGTGACGAGCGGCGCGGCGTCCGCGGCCGACTCGGCCATCGCGATCTTCTGGGCCAGCATGACGATCTCGTCCGCCCGAGTGACGGAGTTCATGGCCGAGGTCGCGACGTGCTCGGCGTGGGCCTTGACCGCGCCCGAGGCGCCGTCCGAGTTCGCGGCCGCCATGATGTGCTTCGCGGCGCCTTCCGCGGCCCGGCGCACGCCGTAGTCCTGGCCCGGGCCACCCTCGATCTGGCTCGGGTCGACCGCGTGCAGCACGTGCGCGGAGTGCAGCTTCATGGCGTCGAGGTCGCTCAGGTCCCTGGCCGCGAACCCGGCGTGCGCGGCGGCGATCCGCGCTTCGGCGATCGCGGCCGGCAGCAGGCCCGCCATGTCGGGGGTGTCGTTCCACTTGTCCATGACGTGCCCGATGTGGTTGTGCGCGGCGTTCTGCGCGGCGGCGGCGGGCGCCCACAGCAACCCGGCACCGACCACGCCGGCCGCGAGCGCGAACACGAAACCGGTCCTCACAGTACGAGACATGCGAATCCTCCTTGGGTAAACTCCCGATGCAGAGATGACGGAAAGTGCTCGTCCGGAGCCGCACTCTTTATACCGCGCCCGGTGGCCGGCGACAAGCCGGGCCACGCGCCGGGCCGCGGTGGGGCTCGGGTTGCTGCTTGCCTTCGCCACAGGGCTCGCGGGTCAGTCCACCGAGCTGGGAGGCGACTGGCGGCTCAACTACGACCTGAGCGACGATCCGCGCGGCCATCCCCCGACCGCGGACGGCGAGCGCCATCCGCGGCGACCCCGCGACCGCTTCGGCTTCCAGCCGCCCTACGACGAGTTCGGACGGCGCCACGGGCGCTACCGGCGGCCCTACCTCGAGGAAAGGGAGGAGGACCCGCTCGCGGCGGACGACGTGCGGGAGGCGTTCGCCGATCTGCTGACGGCTCCGCGCCGCATGACGATCGTCCAGCGCGCGCGGGACATCGTCCTGCGCTACGACGACGGCCGCGTGGTCCGGCTGGTACCCGACGACCGGGACCACGCCGGGCTGGCCGGGCCGGGCGTGCGGATTACCCGCAAGGCGCGCTGGGACGGGCCGGCGCTGCGGGCGGAGATTCGTCTCCCCTCCGTGCCCAGGCTGACCCACGTCATCGAGACGCAACTCGACGGGGAGCGCCTGGTGGTGACGACCGAGGTCGAGCCGCGCGGGCGCTACGACGGCCTCGAGGTCCGACGCGTCTACGACCGCGCCCGCACGCCCTGAACTCTAGTCGGAGCTGAGCACGCGCACGGGATCCACCTGGGTCGCGCGGCGGGCGGGCAGGGCGCAGGCGGCGAGAGCCACCACGGTCAGGACGGCCACGACGGCCGCCGCGACCGCCGGGTCCCCGGCCTCGATCCCGTAGAGCTGGGCCGCCAGGGCGTTCCGCGTCGCCAGCGTGCCGGCGATGCCCAGCGTCAGGCCCACCCCGACGAGGAGCGCACCCTCCGACAGCACGAGGCGGAAGAGCCCCGCGGCCGAGCTGCCCAGCGCGAGGCGGACTCCGAACTCGCGCCGGCGCTGCGCCACCCGGTAGGCCAGCACGCCGTAGATGCCCAGGGCCGACAGCAGGAGCGCCGCCCCCGCGAAGCCCAGGGCCAGCATCATCGGGGTCCGCCGCGACGTCAGCCGCGCGCCGATCAGCTCCTCCATCGTCTGGACGAAGAAGAGCGGCAGCTCCGGATCGGCGGCGGTGACCGCGGCCCGCACGGCGCCGACGAGGGCCCGCGGATCGCCCTCCGTCCGAATGGCGAAGGTGGGCATGGCGAGCGGTCGCTGCGTGTGCGGGAAGAAGTAGGCGCCGACCTGCTCGGGCTGGTCGACGAGGCCGTACAGGGTATGCTCCGCCACCACGCCGACGACCGTGTAGACCTCCGTGTCGTCCCGGAGCTCGATGTCGCTGTACATCCGACCGCCCAGCGCGCTGCCGTCCGGCCAGAAGCGCCGCGCCAGCCGCTCGTCGATGACGATGGCGCGCATCGCATCGGCCGTGTCGCGGTCGTCGAAGTAGCGTCCCTCCACCAGCGGCACGCCGAGCGCGTCGAGGTAGTCGCCGTCGACGGTGATCAGGCTGGGCGAGACGAGCGACTCTCCGGGCCGCTCCTCGTACCCGACGGCGCGAATGACGGTGTTGTTGCGGTCGTCGCCGAATGGAATGCTGCTGGTGATCCCCGCCGCCGCGACGCCGGGAAGCGACCGGATCCGCGGCAGGATGCGCTCGGTGAAGGCGCGGCGGTCGTCGCCGGACGGATAGCGCGCCTCCGGGAGCGCCACCTGCGCCGTCAGCAGGTTCGCGGTCCGGAAGCCCGGATCGATCCCCAGGATGCGCTGGAAGCTGGCCAGCAGCAGGAGCGCGCTGCTGAGCAGCACGCACGCGAGCGCGATCTGGCCCACGACGAGCCCGTTGCGGAACATCTGCACGCCGCGGCCGCCGGTGCCTCCGCGCGTCTCCTGCCGCAGGACGGCCTGCAGGTTCGACGCCGCGAGCCCGGCGACGGGCACGAGCCCCAGCGCCAGCCCGAAGACGAGGGCCGCGCCCAGCGTCGCCGCCACGACGATGCCGTCGATGGCGATCTCGCCCCCGCGCGGCAACTCGCCGCCGCCGAGGGCGCCCACGAGATCGAGGACCGCCGCCCCCACGCCGAGCCCGAGGAGGCCGCCGGCGAGGCCCAGCAGGCAGCTCTCCGTCAGCAACTGCCGGATCAGCCGCCCGTGCCCCGCTCCGAGGGCATGGCGCATCGCGAGCTCCCGCAACCGGGCGTTCGCCCGCACGAGCGTGAGGTTGGCCACGTTCACGACGCCGATGAGCAGCACGGCGAGCACCCCGCCCCACAGGAGATACAGCGTGCCCCGAATGTCCCGCACGAGCGCTTCCTGGAGCGGCACCGCCACCGGCCGGTAGCCGGCGTCGACGAGCACCTGCCGGAACTCGGGGAAGCGGTCGAGCTCGGCCGCCGCGAGTTGCTCGAGCCGGGCGCGGGCCTGCGCGAGCGACACCCCGGGGCGCAGGCGGCCCAGCATCTGCCACGAGTTGCTGTGCCGGGCGGTGTCGGCGCGCTGCTCCTCCGTGAACGCGAGCGGCGTCCAGAGCTGCACGCTCTCGTCCTCGAAGACGAAGCCCGCCGGCATGACCCCGACGATCTCGTAGGGCCGGCCGTCGATCCGCAGGTCGCGGCCGACGGCGGCCGGATCGCCGGCGTGCAGGCGCTGCCACAGGGCGTGGCCGAGGATCACCTTGCGCTCGTTGCCCAACTCTCCGTCGGCGTCGGCGAAGGCGCGGCCGAGCTCCGGGGAGACCCCGGCCAGGCGCAGGAAGGAGGGCGTGACGCGCCAGCCGAGCACCCGCTCCGCCCGCCCCTCGCCGCCGATGCTGAACCCGACGTTGTCGTAGAGGGCGAGTTCCTCGAAGACGTCGCCCAGCTCCCGCTCCCGCTCCAGGTAGTGCGGCACGGAGGCCGCTCCGCGGGTCTGCTCGCCCGCTCCCGTCGCGGCCGGATAGGCGCTGTAGAGGAGGACGATGCGATCCGCGTCGGGCACCGGCAACGGGCGCAGGAGCACGGACTGCACGACCGTGAACATGGCCACGTTGCCGCCGATGCAGAGGGCGAGCGTCGCGAGCACCGTCGCGGTGAACGTCCGTTCCTTCCAGAGGACGCGGGCGGCGAAACGCAGGTCCTGCAGCATGGCTGTCCTATATGCTAGCAATATGGCTCGGCTGCCGGGACGCCTGTGGGTGCTCGTGCCGATTCTGGCGTCGCTCGCCACGCAGTGCGACGAGTCGCCGCGGGGCACGTCTCCATCGCTGATCGCGTCCGTCGAGCTGCGGCTCGACAGCGTGCCGGCGGAGGAGCCCACCGACGAGGACGAGGCTCGCATGTACGGCTTCTGCCTCCAGCGGATGAGCTACGCCAACCACGTGCGGCCGAGCTGGCGGAACCGGGAGGAGATCAGCCTCGTGGAGACCGCCCCGGGCATCTTCGTCGCAGCGTTCAACGACGTGCCCGTCAACTTCAGCAACAACGTCATCGTGCACGACGAGAACGAGTGCCGGCGCGAGCCGCGGGGCAGCGGGCGGGTCGTCACGGGCGTGTCCATCAACGGCCAGCCGGTCACGCGCCTGGTGGGGCCAGGTGTCCTCGGGTTCACGATCACCGCCGACGGCGTCGTCTACTGAATCCCGACGGTGTTCATCCCCCCCAGCCTCGGCGTCGGCCTGCCCCGCGGCGCGGCGGAGCGCGCTCGGTGACCGGCGTCGCCTCGTTCACCATCCGTTCCTACCGCTGCCTGGACGCCGCCGGGCGGCCCGTTGCCGAACCGCTCCCTCCGTTCGCCCGCGACCGAGACGCGCTGGTCGCGCTGTACCGCGCCATGGTGCTCACGCGGACGTTCGATGCGAAGGCCGTCGCGCTGCAGCGGACCGGCCGCCTCGGCACCTATCCGTCCTGTCTCGGCCAGGAGGCGGTGGCGGTCGGCGTCGGCGCCGCCATGCGCGCCGAGGACGTGCTGCTGCCCTACGCGCGCGAGCAGGGGGCGCAGCTCCTGCGGGGCGTCACCCTGGAAGAGCTGTTCCTGTTCTGGGGCGGCGACGAGCGGGGCAGCGACTACGCCGGCCCCCGCCAGGACTTCCCGATTGCGGTGCCGGTCGGCACCCACGCACCGCACGCCGCCGGCGTCGCCCTCGCCTTCAAGCTGCGCAGGGAGCCGCGCGTGGCGGTCTGCGTCTCGGGCGACGGCAGCACCTCGAAGGGCGACGTCTACGAGGCGATGAACGTCGCCGGCGCCTGGCGGCTGCCCCTGGTCTTCGTGGTGACCAACAACCAGTGGGCGATCTCGCTCCCGCGGTCGCGGCAGACGGCGGCCGAGACGCTGGCCCAGAAGGCGATAGCGGCCGGCTTCGAAGGCGAGCAGGTGGACGGGAACGACGTCGTCGCGGTGCGGCACCGCGTGGAAACGGCCCTGGCGAAGGCGCGCGACGGCGGCGGGCCCCACCTGGTCGAGGCGCTCACCTACCGCCTCTCGGATCACACCACCGCCGACGACGCCAGCCGCTACCGCGACGACGAGGCGGTGGGCCGCGAGTGGAAGGCGGATCCGATCGTCCGTCTGCGCGCCTACCTGACCGCGGCGGCGGGATGGACGAAGGACGACGAGGAGCGGCTGCTGGGGGAGTGCGCGGCGGAGGTGGAGCGGGCGGCGGAGGCCTACCTGGCGCGGCCGCCGCAGTCCGCGGCATCGATCTTCGACTACCTGCACGACGAGCTGCCCCGGGATCTCGCGGCGCAACGGGCGGCGGTGGCCGCCGCCGGCGACCGGAACCCCGACCGATGACCTGGACGATGGTGCAGGCGCTCAACGCGGCCCTCGCGCGCGCGATGGCGGAGGACGAGCGCGTCGTCCTGCTCGGCGAGGATGTCGCGGTCGACGGCGGGGTCTTCCGCGTGACCGACGGCCTGCTCGATCGGTTCGGCGCCGAGCGCGTGCTCGACACCCCGCTGGCCGAGGCCGTCATCGCCGGGCTCTCGGTGGGCGCGGCGGCGCAGGGGCTGCGGCCGGTGGCCGAGATCCAGTTCATGGGGTTCATCTACCCCACGATCGATCAGATGGTGTGCCACGCATCGCGGCTCCGCTGGCGGACCCGCGGGCGCCTCACCTGCCCCATGGTGCTCCGGGCGCCGTACGGCGGCGGGATCCACGCCATCGAGCACCACTCCGAGAGCACGGAGGCGATGTTCGCCCACGTGCCGGGGTTGCGCGTGGTAATCCCCTCCTCGCCGGCGCGCGCCTACGGCCTGTTGCTGGCCGCGATTCGGGATCCGGATCCGGTCGTCTTCCTGGAGCCCAAGCGCATCTACCGCGCGGTGCGGGAGGAGGTGGCCGACGACGGGGCCGCCGCACCGCTCGATACGTGCTTCCCGCTGCGCGAGGGGGGCGACCTCACGCTGGTCACCTGGGGGGCGATGACCGTGGAGACGCTCGCCGCCGCCGAGACGCTGGCGGCGGAGGGCGTGGCGAGCGACGTGCTGGACGTCGCGACGCTCACGCCGCTCGACGCCGCGACGATCCTCGCCTCGGTGGAGAAGACGGGCCGCTGCGTGATCGTGCACGAGGCGGCGCTGACGGCGGGCTTCGGCGCGGAGATCGCGGCGCGGATCGCCGAGCACGGCCTGCTCTCGCTGCAGGCGCCGGTCAAGCGGGTGGCCGGCTACGATACGGTGATGCCGCTGCCCCGCCTCGAGCACGTCTACATGCCCTCGACGGAGCGCATCCTGGCCGCGGCGCGGGAGGTGTTGGCGTTTGCCTGAGACGTCCGCCGCGGCGGAGCTGAAGCTGCCCGACCTGGGAGAAGGGCTGCACGAGGCCGAGATTGTCTCGTGGCACGTCTCCGAGGGGGATCACGTCGTCACCGACCAGCCGCTCGTGTCAGTCGAGACCGACAAGGCGGTGGTTGAGATCCCGTCGCCGCACGCGGGGCACATCCGCCGGCTCCGCGGCGCCGCGGGGGAGCGGATCGCCGTGGGCGACGTGCTCGTCGAGTTCGAGCCGAGCGGAGCGCACGCGGATCGGGGCGCCGTGGTCGGCGATCTTGCCGAGGCGCCGCCGGCTTCGGCGGCGGGCCAGCCAGCCGGCGCCGGCACCGCCGCGCCCGTGCCCGTGCCCGGTGCCAGCGTCCGCGCCGTCCCCGCGGTCCGCGCGC
>JAPOVI010000142.1 GCA_026708265.1 Acidobacteriota bacterium | reverse complement strand
CCCGCCGCGGCTCCGGCGCGGGCGCCGCGCAACCGCCCGTCGCGGCCTGCCCCGCCGGCCGGGAGATCGGGTCCGAGGACCGACCGGGCGAGCGCGCGCCCCCGGCGTCGGACGGCCCCGACCGCCGCCCAGCCGTCCCTGGACCTACCGCTCGAGCCGCCGGTGCGGAAGCCGCCGCCGGCCGTCGTGCCGAAGGCCGCGGCTGCCCCGGCTCGCCGGGCGCCGCAGCCTCCCGACCCGAAGCTGGCGGCACGGCAGCCGGGAAGCTACTCGACGCCGCCGATCGCCCTCCTCGACTCGCCGAAGAGCGTGCAGAAGATCGACGAGCGCCAGCTCATGGACGACGCCCGCCGGCTCGAGGCGCGCTGCGCCGAGTTCTCCGTCGAAGGCTCGATCGCCCAGATCCACCCCGGCCCGGTGGTGACGACGTTCGAGTTCAAGCCGCAGGCGGGTGTGAAGTACAGCAAGGTGACCGGCCTCGCGGACGACCTCTGCCTGGCGATGCGGGCCGAGTCCGTGCTCATCGAGCGCATACCGGGCAAGTCGACGGTCGGCATCCAGGTCCCCAACGCCGACCGCGACCAGATCTCGCTGCGCGAGCTGCTCGAGTCGGACGTCTACCGCAACTCCCCGTCGAAGCTGACCCTGGTGCTCGGCAAGACGATCCACGGCGAGCCGATCGTCAGCGACCTCGCGAAGATGCCGCACCTGTTGATCGCGGGCTCGACCGGGACCGGCAAGTCGGTCTCGATGAACGCGATGCTGACCAGCATCCTGTACCGGGCCACGCCGGAGGACGTACGGCTGATCCTGATCGACCCGAAGCGGCTCGAGCTCGGCATGTACTCCGACATTCCGCACCTCCTGACCCCGGTCGTGGTCGACCCCAAGCGCGCCGCCAACGCGCTGCGCTGGGCGGTGCGCGAGATGGAGGAGCGCTACAAGCGCCTCGCGGCCGAAGGGGTGCGCAACATCGAGCAGTACAACCGCAACGTCGCCCGGCTCGCCGCGGAGGCGCCGGAGCGCGCCGCGCAGGCGGGCGAGAACGGCGAGGAGCCGGCCGAGGTTCCGAAGCCGCTGCCCTACGTCGTCCTCGCCATCGACGAGCTGGCCGACCTGATGATGGTGGCCAGCAAGGACGTCGAGGAGTGCATCTGCCGCCTGGCCCAGATGGCGCGGGCCGTCGGCATCCACCTCATCCTGGCGACGCAACGGCCGTCGGTGGACGTGATCACCGGGATCATCAAGGCCAACCTGCCGGCCCGCATTTCATTCCGCGTGTCGTCCAAGGTCGACTCGCGGACGATTCTCGACGCCAACGGCGCCGAGCAGCTCCTCGGCAAGGGCGACATGCTCTTCCTGCCCCCGGCCTCGTCGCGCTGCGTCCGCGTCCACGGCCCCTACATCTCGGAGAAGGAGACGGCGCGCCTCGCGAGCTTCCTCCGCAAGCAGGGCAAGCCGGGCTACGACACGTCGATCACGGAAGACGAGAACCCCGTCGACGCCGTCGCACAGGAGCACGACGACCTCTTCGACCAGGCCGCGCGCATCGTGGTCGCGACCCAGCAGGCCTCGATCTCCAACCTGCAGCGGCGCCTGAAGATCGGCTTCAGCCGCGCCGGGCGCCTGGTCGACATGATGGAAGCCGAAGGGCTGGTGTCGAGCGGCACCGCCGGCAAGGCCCGCGAGGTGCTGGTCAAGCCCGACTACTTCGAGGAGGTCGACCGGCAGTTGCGGTAGCCGCGCGCTCGCGCGGCCCGGGTCGCTCGCTCGTCGCCGAGGCGGCGACCACGACTTGTCCCACCTTGTCGGCACGGACCACCGTCGGCACAGGGATTGCTGGTTACAACCGAATGGCCATGCTGCGACGAGCCCTGCGCCTTCCGGCTGTGGCCCGGCTCGGTCGTGCCGCGATGGAAGGAGTGCTGACGTTGAGAGCCAGATTCCGCTCCCTGCGGGCATTAGTGTCGATCGCTATCGCACCAATCGCCTCCATGGTGGCGGTTGTCACGCTCGCAGTCACCGCTGTTGTTCGACTTGGCGTCGTGGAATCCGGCTTCAAGGCGAAGACCATGTGGGACTGGCTGGACATGCTGGTCGTGCCAATCGCCGGCGTCTGGTTGGCTGGGCTCTTCGCGCTGGCGAGGGCCCGCGCGGACAAGAGATCCGAGGAGGCACGGGAGCTGGCCGAGGAACGGACGCAAGTTGAAACGCTGAGTGCGTATCTGGAGGGCATGCAAGAGCTAATCACGGTGGAGCATCTGCTGTCCTCAACCGAGAATGGCCCCGTCAAGGCCGTGGCACGAGCAAGGACTCTCGCCGCACTGAGAATCCTCAACGGCACCAGAAAGGGAATCCTGTTGAGATTCCTCCACGAGGCCGGTTTGGTTGACGGCCCTGCTCCTCGCTTGGAACTCACCCTCGCCGATCTCACAGACGTAGATCTCGTGGGAGCCGAGCTCAAGCACATCAACCTCGAAGGCGCGAATCTACGGCGAGGTGACCTGAACGGCGCCATTCTGCAGGGTGCCCACCTGCAAGGGGCCCTGCTGAACGATGCGGACCTTGGCTTCGCAGACTTGACTGACGCTACGGTGGACAATGCTCAACTGGCGACGTGCCGCGGCCTGCTGGAAGCTCGTTTGCCTGCAGGGAACAGGGTCGACGAGGAGGTGTGGGCCGCCCTGCTCCAGGCCGGGACAGGCTCCCGGGTTGTTGGCTGACGCCTCGCCGGCGTGGTAGGGTCACAGGTTGTTCATCCATCTTGCGCGGGGGGATCTTCCATGCCTGGGAGAGACACGTTCAAGTACCACCTGAAGCGTGGCGCACGAGTCGTTCACCGAGGGATCACCAACGACTTGGCTCGAAGGGAAGCGGAGCATCAGGACCGGTTTCCTGGAGCGACGATTCACCAAGTCGGTCGGAGGACAACCAGGGAAGCGGCCTTGGAATGGGAGAGGCAGGGCGGCCGAAGGCCTTACAAGCAGTAGAGGCAAGCTCCGTTCGTTGGGGCGGAGCCGCCCTGATACATCGCTCGGAACACGACTCGCCCAAATAGCGTATGCGGGCCATCCTGACCCAGGCGACGGTCGCGCTGGCAGGGCTCCTCAGCGCCGGCGCGGGCTGCGTGGCGACCGACAATGCGACGCCAGGAGACACTGGCACGAGCCGTCACGCACCGTTCGCCGGCGCCGACCGCCCGCTCGTCAACGAGGACTGGCAAGTCCTGCGGATGGCGACGGCGCACGGCGTGATGACCATCGAGATCGAGCTCGGCGATATCGAGCGGTCCCTGGAGGTCGCGCGGACCCTCGTCGAGCCGCTGACCGCGGACTACGCGGAGGTGCTCGTCTACGTCTACGCCGACGGGCAGGGCACGGGCGGGCATGCGCCGGCGAGGCGGGTGCAATGGACCGGGCGCGACGGGTACGTGGAGATCGCCTACGAGTGACCGGGACGGCGCCCGCGCCCGACTGGCTGGCCCACCATTCGTCGCCTGGCGGCCCCGCGGTCCCAAACAACCCTCAGGAGTCCGCGCCGCTCTACGGCGCAGACTCCCGGAGCGCCTCAACCGCGTCGCCGACGTGAATGCGACCGGGTCGCTCGACGCTCGCGTAGACGCCCAGGTTGCCCCCGGCCTCGCTGACCAGCCGCCGCATCACCGTCGAGTCCTGCGGCAGTCCTGCGAAGCCATGGGTCGTCATCACACAGCGCGGACAGGTCATCCTCACCTGCCACACCGAGTCTCCGACCCGAACTCGTCGACCGATCCAGTTCTGCTCCGGGAACCGGGACTTCTCCCGCGCGTCGATCATCACGCTCGGCCGGAAGCGTCGCACGTCGATCGTTGCCTCCGGCGCAGACCGCCGCATGGTGGCGATCGACTCCGACGTGAGGAGCATCAGCGGTGCGAGGTCGACGAAGGGCTTCACTGGCCGACCTCCGAACTCGAGTAGCTCTTTCGGAATGGTCGACAGGTCGGGCAGCGGCTCCCCCGGCGCCCGCGCGAGAATCGCGTCGAGCTCGGCGGGGCTGGCCGCGGGAGCTCGCTCATCCGGAGGCGACCCACACGGCCACAGCGTGACCCGATGCCCCAGGTGCTCGCTCAGCCGCCGGCCGGCGGACGGATCGTCCGCCCGGAACGCCTCCCCCGTCGGAAGCGCGATCTCGGGCACGCCGGACCCGGATTCCGGCGACCTCCCGCGGCAGCCCATCAATGCACCGACACGCTTTCCGGTCATGAAGTTGCCGCGCGACTCGTCGCGCACGGCCCAGACTCGATCGCCCGCGATCCCCGTGTCCCGTATCTCGGCGCTCTCGACGCTCTCGCCCAGCATGCTCTTGACGGGATAGCGGAATATCGCCGCCACGGTCCCAAGCACAGTCATGTTCTACGGCGCAGACTCCTACGGCGCGGCCACGGTCGTCGCGTTGCCCATGCCGTCGGTGGCCCGCACGGTCAGCCCGGCCGCCAGGTCGGCCGGGACCGTCACCTCGAAGCGCTCCTCGCGCGAGTCCGGCACCCCGTCGACGGGATGGACCACCTGCCAGCGTCCGGGGCCGGCCGCGTACTCGACGCGCTGGACGGGCGAGTGGGTGTCGCGGACGGTGAACGTGACCAGGGTCGCGCCGGGCTCCGCCTCCCGGACAGCACCGAGCGCGATATCGGGCGGCGTGTTGTCGATGTCGAAGGGCATGCTGACGAGCGCGCCGGCGAGCGCCGCGCCGGGCGGGTTCGAGAGCGCATCGGTGGCCTCGACGCGCACCTCGTAGGTCCCGTCCGGGACGGAGGTCGTGTCCCAGGTGAAGATCGTGCCGGCGACGTCCTCGGCCAGCACCTGCCAGTCGGGAGCGTCCTCCGGGCGGTAGCCGAGATCGAAGCGGAGCCGGTCCTGGTTGCCGTCCCGGGCCGTCCAGGTGAACGTCCGGAGTCCCTTGCGGAACACCCGGCGCCCGAGCGTCGGCGACTGCGCGTTCCCGGCCGCCGCACCTCCCTGTCCCTCCCCGTCGCGAGCGCCGCGATCGAAGCCCGCCAGGGGCGGGTCGCTCCCGAACGTCTCCTGGAAGGCCTCTCCGGGCGGGTGGACGGTGACCACCGTCACCTCGGGCCGGAGGTTGCGCGGCAGATAGGCGGCCGTGACCGAGAGCAGAGCGGGGGCGGCCGCGCCCCGCGACGGCGCGTCCGCGGCGCCCGCGGGGGCGGCCGCGCCCCGGAGCGACGCTCTCCACTGCAGGTAGCGCGCCTTCGGGCTCGCGATCGGCGTGCCGTCGCCGTCGGTGTAGGCCTCCGACCACTCGCTCCAGGTCTCGCCGGGGGTCGGCGTGTTGCCGGAACGGGTGAAGAGCCGGACGCTGCTCTGCCCGGGCGTCCGCGCCCGCCAGCGGATTGCGCCCCACGTGGCGACGGTGCCGGCGTCGCGGACCTCGGAGACATAACGCCCCTCGTCGGCCGGCTCCGTCGACAGCCGGTAGAGGCGGGCGGGGTTCGCGGTAGTGTAGTGGAGGTCGCCTCCGGGACCGGACGCGAAGCTCGTCACCTGTTGCACGGACGCACGCGTGAGGAGCAGCGTTCGCGGCGGGGACCCGGAAACCCGAAACAACCTGCCCCGGCCGCCCGTGCCGATCAGGACACCGCCGGGTCCGTCGACCGCGATGTCGTACGGCGTGTCCTCGGACGAGCGCCAGACCACGTCCCACACTCCGTCCGGCGCGATGCGATAGACCGCGCCCGCCGCCGCGCCGGCGGCGGGCGTCGCATCGGCGGCGGCGGTGACGGGCGTGGGCCCCGCGGTCGTGACCACCGCGGTGACCTCCGTCGTCACGCTCACCGTCGGCACCGGCTCGCGGCCGGCGGCCGGCGCGGTCGCCGCCGGAGCGGGAGCCGCGGCGGGGCGGTTGCCGGCTGCGGCCGCCGCGTACACGGCACCGTCCGGCGCAACGCGGAGCGCCGTGATCTCGTCGGAGTCCGGGGCCAGGAGCACGAAGGGCTTCCCCTGCGGATCGACCCGCAGCACGCGGCCCGGGGAACCCGTGCCGGCCAGGACGTTCCCCTCCCTGTCGACGGCCAGCGAGAGTACGTGCGTCGCGCGCGTGTCGTAGAGCAGGCTCGCGGCGCCGCCCGGGGTCACGCGGTAGATCCGGCCGGGGTTGCCGGTCCCGACGAGCAACGTGCCGTCGGCCGCGACGGCGAGCGCCCAGACGTACGGCTCGCTCGGCGTGAAGACATCGGTCGCGGAGCCGTCCGGCGTCAGGGAAACGACCCGCCCGTTCGGCGACGTCGCGGCGTACACCCTTCCTGCGCCGTCGGCGGCGAGCGCCTGCACGGCGGTCGCCGCCGCCTCGAAGACGGTCTCCGCCGCACCGCCCGGGCCGACGCGGACCACCCGGCCGCTGCCGCCGGTGCCGACCCACAGGGCGCCGCCGGACGCGGCCAGCGACCAGGCGAACGGGTCCGCCGCCTCGTGCACGAGGTCGTTCCGCGGGCCGAGCAGCAGGCGGCCGGCCGGATCGACCGAGAGGTTCTCGACCTCGCCCGCCAGGAACTCCGCCTGGGTGGATACGCGCCAGAACACCGGCGCCGCGGCCTCCGCCACGGCGAGGGCCGCAGCCACGGCCAGGGCGGCGGCGAGGAGACGGAGGGGAGGGCGGGAGGCCGTCATCCGGCCTCGACGATCAGGGTGAGCAGGCGCGAGCCGGTGACCATCCGGTCGGTCTCGATCTCCCACGTCCCGACCGTCACGTCGTGCAGGTCGGTGACGTCGCCCGCCGCGCGGTCGCCCTGCAGGACGGCAAGGACGGACGCCGGCAGGCCGGGGAGCGGCTCGCCGCCGACCACCGCGCCGCGCCGTGGGACGATCAGCCGGACGTAGATGCGATCGTTGCGGCGCAGCGTGTTGAGCGTCCGAATCAACTGCGGGAGCGTACGCGCACTGCGGGGATGGCTTCCGCCCGCCAGGTCGCGCTGCCCGGCTCGGATCGCGTCGGCGACGAGGAGCTGCACCGGCCCGGTGACGTGCGGCGGCAGCGGGAGGGCAAGGGTCTCGACCACCGTCCGCCCTTCCCAGTCGCGCAGCGCCACCCGCAACGGAACGGTCGCCCCCGCCCGCAGCCGGTCCGCGTCGATCCACGCGCGCTCGACGGTCGCGGTGCGCGCCTGGGCCGACGAGGTGATGGCGATGTCGATGCGCTCGAACGCGACGGGCTCGAGCCGGTTGACGGCGAGCGTCGTCAGCGGGGCGGCGACGGCGGCGGCGGCGCCCGCGGCGGCCGCGTCACCGGCGAAGACGTTGCCGAACGTCACGTCGGGCCGACCGCGGAGGCGGGCGGTGCCCTCGACCCGGTAGGTGCCGGCGCCGACCTGCCGCGTCCAGGCGAAGAACGTGTTGAGAACGCCCGTGTAGGTCAGGAGCGGCGTGAGGACGCGGTCGTCGACGACCTCGAACGCGAAGCGCTCCCGCAGGTCGCGATCGTCGGCGGCCAGGGTGATGGTGACCGGCACCAGGGCCGGGCCGGGGCCCAGGGTGCCGAAGATGCCGGTCGCCCGATCCTGATCGATCGTGCCGAGGACCTCGCCCACGCTGGCGAGGCGCGTCGACTGGGCGCGGCTCGGGAGGAGCGTCGTGACGCGCGCCCGCGTCATCGGGAACTGCGCCGGGCCGAGGTTGTAGAAGGGGTGGCCGAAGGCATAGACGCGGCCGTCGTCCACGAGGGTGACGGTGCCCGTGCCGGCCATCGTCAGGTCGCCGCGCATCAGGGCGGCGCCGACGGCGTCCCCCGGATGGAGCGGAGCGTTCCGCGGGGCCGCCCCACCCTGCGGCGCGACGCCGGCCGGGGCCGCAACCGGGGTGACGATGCCCGCCCCGCCGAGGGCCTCCGACCAGAGATCCCGGACCTCGGGGACGAAGCCGCCCATTCCGACGGGAGTCCCGATGGGGTGCAGCAACGCGCCGATGCGACCGGCCTCCGCCGCCGGAAGCCCGTCCGCGCGAACGTCGATCGGCCGGCGCGCGAACGGCTGCGCGCGTTCGATCAGCGCGCCGCCGAGGTGCGCGAGCATGGCGGCGGGAGCGAACGGCGGACCCGCCGGCGAGAGGCGGTCGACGCTGCGGAGCGGCGCGGCCGCGGCGTCGGTCGCGGCCATCTCCCCGATCGGCGTGATCCCGGCGATGGCGTCCGTCGAGAACGCTCCGAAGCCATACGACAGGGCGCCGATCAGCCGGTCGTCGACATAGACGGGGCTGCCGCTCATGCCCTGGACCACCCCCGTCTCGGCGAGCGGTCCCCCTGCCAGCCGCGCCACGATGAGGTGGCGCCGCGGTCCGACGGCGTTGGCCAGCACGCCGAGCACGTGCACGTCGAAGCGCTCGCGCGTCGTGCCCTCGAAGACCGTGATTCCCGTGCCCGTCATGCCGGCCCGCACCTCGTCCAGCGGCATCCGGGCCGTGACGCCCGGCAGGGGCACGGCGGCCAGGAGCGCCGCGGCCGCCACGATGCAGGCCACGCCGCGGGGCAACGGATGTCTCGTCTGAGGGGCGCGCACGCTCGGGGTCCCGCGTGAGGTATAGCGGACGGCCGCTCGGGGGTCAAGGGCGCCGCCGCCCGGGCGTTGACTGGCGTCGGGCGGGTTTGATAGGGTTCGCCCGTGGAATCGAGCGCAGCGCCGACCCGCCCGTCCCGGTGGCACTACTGGTTTGGCACCCAACTGAGGGCTGGGGGGGCGACCGGATAGGCCGCGGGCAGACCGACAGAGACCAAGGCCAAGCCTCTTCAGCCGGACGGCTGGAGAGGCTTTTTCTTTTGCCAGGCGACACCGTGCCGGGAATCGACCGGGATCCGCCGACACCGCTGCTATGCGCCACCGTGACCGGCGCCACGACGGCGGAGCTCCGGGCCGCCCGCGACCGCGTCAGCGGCGCGGACCTCGTCGAGTTGCGCCTCGACTACGTGGAGCGGCCCGACGTGGCCGGCGCGCTGGCCGGCCGCGCGACACCGGTCATCGTGACCTGCCGTCCCGTCCGGGAGGGGGGCCGCTTCTCCGGGTCGGAGCGCGAGCGCCTCGGCCTGCTCGCGGCCGCGCTCGGCGCCGGAGCGGAGTTCGTCGACGTGGAGTGGCAGGCCGAGTTCCAGCCCCTCGTCCGCCGCTACGGCGGCGATCGGATCGTGTTGTCGACGCACGACTTCGAGGGGATCCCGAACGACATCGGGGACCGCTACCGCGCGATGCGCGCCACCGGGGCCGCCGTGGTGAAGGTGGCCGCCGCCACCCGCGGCCTGTGCGACACGCTCGCCCTCGCGGCGCTCGGCCCGGGCGAGCCCGCGGAGCGCCGCGTCGTCATCGGCATGGGGCCGGCCGGCGTCGCGTCCCGCGTCCTCGCGGGGCGCTTCGGATCGTGCTGGACCTACGCGGGCGACGGCGTGGCTCCGGGGCAGATCGAGTTGCGGCGCCTGCTCGACGAGTACCGCTTCCCCGCCATCACGCGCCGAACCGCCATCTACGGCGTGGTCGGATCGCCCGTGTCTCACTCCCTCTCGCCCGCGATGCACAACGCGGGCTTCGCCGCGGCCGGGGTCGACGCCGTCTACCTGCCGCTCGAGGCGCGCGACGTGGACGACTTCGTGCAGTTCGCGACCGCGGTCCCGCTGCACGGCGTCAGCGTGACCGCGCCGTTCAAGGAAGCCCTTGCGGCGCTGGTCAGCGACGTCGATCCGGTGGGGCGGCGGGTGGGGGCGATCAACACGGTCCGGTGCGGCGACACCGGCTGGCACGGGCTGAACACCGACGTCCCGGGCTTCGCGGAGACGCTGCTCGGACGCATGCGCCTTCCCGGTAGCCGCGCCGCCGTCCTCGGCGCCGGCGGAGCGGCGCGCGCGGTGGCCGCGGCGCTGGCCGGCGAGGGCACCGCGGTCACCATCTGCGCGCGGGACGGGGCGAAGGGCGCGGCGACGGCGGCGGCGGTCGGGGTCGCGGCGGGCGAGTTCCCTCCTCCGGCCGGGTCCTGGGACCTGCTGGTGAACACGACGCCGGTCGGGACCTGGCCGGACGTCGATGCGACGCCGCTCCCCGGCGGGCGGTTCGACGGCCGGCTCGTCTACGACCTCGTCTACAACCCCGCCGTCACGAGGTTCCTCGCCGACGCCGCCGCGGCGGGGTGCGAAACGATCGGCGGACTGGAGATGCTGGTGGCGCAGGCGGTCCGGCAGTTCGCGTGGTGGACGGGCCGGCGCCCGTCCGGACGCCGATTCCGCGAAGCGGCGGAGCGGGAGCTGGCGAGGCAGGCCGCGGCCGGTGTGGTCGCAGGCGGGGCCGCGGCCGGCGGAGCGGCGGACGCGGCGAGCGCGCCCGGCCGGGCGCCGGCGGA
>JAPOVI010000058.1 GCA_026708265.1 Acidobacteriota bacterium | reverse complement strand
GACCGGTTGTTCCGCAACAACGGCGACGGCACGTTCACCGACGTCTCGGAGCGCGCCGGCACGCGCCAGCCGGAGTGGAGCATCTCCGCCTCGTTCGTCGACTTCGACCGCGACGGCTGGCTGGACCTCTACGTGGGGAACTACGTCGACCACGATCCCGATCGCGAATGCACCACCGATCTGGGGGCCCGCGAGTACTGCGGGCCGCAGGGGTTCATGGCCGTGCCGGACCGCCTCTACCGCAACCGGGGGGACGGAACGTTCGCCGACGTCACGGCCGAGTCCCAGGTGGCGCGGGAGTTCGGGCCGGCGATGGGCGTCGTCGCCGCCGATCTCGACGCCGACGGCTGGCCGGACCTGTATGTCGCGAACGACATGCAGGAGAACCAGCTCTGGCTCAACCGGCAGGACGGCACCTTCGTCAACGACGCGCTCATCGCCGGGGTGGCGCTGAACCAGGCGGGCGCGGTCGAGGCGGGCATGGGCGTCGACGCGGGGGACATCGACAACGACGGCGACGACGACCTGTTCCTGACCCACCTCGAGGCGCAGACCAACACGCTCTACGTGAACGACGGCGGAGCGATGTTCGAGGACCGCAGCACGATGTCGGGGCTCGGGGCCACGAGCGTTCCCTCCACCGGCTTCGGCGCGCTCTGGTTCGACTACGACAACGACGGCTGGCTCGACGTGCTGGCCGTCAACGGCGCGGTGACGACCATCAAGGAGCTCGTCGAGGCCGGCGATCCGCATCCCCTGCGCCAGCCCAACCAGTTGTTCCGGAACCTGGGCGGCGGACGCTTCGCGGACGTCAGCGACGAGGCCGGCGCCGCCTTGGCGCTGTCGGAGGTGAGCCGCGGCGCTGCCTTCGGCGACCTGGACAACGACGGCGATACGGACGTCGTGATCACGAACAACGCCGGCCCGGTGAGGCTGCTCGTCAACAACGTCGGCAGCCGCAACCGCTGGCTCGGACTGCGACTCGTCGGGGGCACTCCGCCCCGCGACATGCTCGGGGCTCGCGTCGGGGTCTTTCGCGCCCAAGGGCCACCCTTGTGGCGGCGGGCCCGGACGGACGGCAGCTACGCCTCCGCCCACGATCCGCGGGTGCTCGTGGGGCTCGGGGCGTCGGCATCGGTCGAGCGGGTGCAGGTCGTGTGGCCGAGCGGCCGCGTCGAGGAATGGACCGACGTGGCAGCGAACGAGTGGCAGACGCTGGCGGAGGGATCGGGGACGGAGCGGAGCGCCCCGTAGGCGGGCCAGGGAGCAGCAGCGTGTTCGGGTTCGATGCTCGACGCGGAATCGGACGCCGGTCGAGACGGGGTCGGGACCGAATGACCATGACCCACGCGCCGGTGCGGCGCGGAACCCCTGCGTGGTCCGCCCTGCCGCGCTGCCTCGCAGCCGTCTGGATGGCCTGGGCAGTCTCCGGAACCGCCGTGGCCGCGCCGCCCGGCGTGGCAGAGGCGGCGCATTCGGCGGCGGCCCAGGGGGCGGCCGCGCCGTTGCCGGGGCCGGTCGCCTTGCCGGACCTCGGAGGCCTCAACCCCGCGGTCCGGCAGCGGTTGAGCGAGGCCCACGCGTCGCTCAGCGCCGAGGCGGCCCGCGCGGACGCGTCGCCCGCGGCGAGGGCGGACGCCTGGGGTGAGCTCGGCATGCTGTTCATGTCGGTGCGGTTCGGCCCCGAGGCGGGGAGTTGCTTCGAGAACGCCGAGCGGCTGGCCCCGGCCGACGCGCGCTGGCCCTACTACCTGGGGCACATCCGGAAGAACACCGGCGACCTCGCCGGCGCGGCCGAGAGCTTCGCGCGCGCCCGCGAGCTCCGGCCCGGCGATCTGGCCACCCTCATCTGGCTCGGACGCGTGCTGCTGGACCTCGCCCGGCCCGACGAGGCGGCGGAGCACTTCGCCCGGGCGGCCGTGGTCCATCCGAGCCAGCCGGTGGTGCGCTTCGAGCTGGGCCGGGCGGCCCTCGCCCGGCAGGACTACGCGCGCGCCGTGGACTACCTGAACGCCGCGCTCGTCCTGGTCCCCGACGCCACCGTCATTCACTATCCGCTGGCGATGGCCTACCGCGGGGTGGGCGATCTCGACCGCGCGGCGCACCACCTGGAGCGCCGGGGAGGCCGCGGGACCCGCGGCTACTCGACCGGCATCGCGGTCGGCATGCCGGATCCGCTGCTCCGGGAGCTCGATGGGCTCATCGAGACGCCCCAGTCGCACCGCGACCGCGGCCTCGACGCCGCGGCGCTCCTCGACTGGCCGGAAGCGGTGAGGAACTACCGGCTGGCCGTGGAGGCCGAGCCGGAATACGCCGCGATGCGCGTCAATCTCGGCACGGCGCTCGAGCGCGTGGGGGATCCGCGGGGCGCGCTGGCCGAGTACGACGCGGCGCTCGGCCTGGACCCGGGTCTCTGGGAGGCGTGGTACGGCCGGGGCGACCTGCTGGAGCGGGGCGGTCGCGACGGCGAGGCCATCGCCAGCTATCGGTCGGCGATCGCCGAGAACCCGACCTTCGTGGCGGCGCACCTGCGGCTGGCCGACGCATTGCGCCGGACCGACCGGCTCGAGGAGGCTCTCGCGCACTACCGGCGGGTCATCGAGCTCCGTCCCGGCGACCCGGGCGCGCGCTTCGGCGAGGCGATGGCCCTCGTCCGCCTCGGCCGCTACGGCGAGGCCCGCGACCGTCTGGAGGAGGCGCTGCGGGTCCTTCCCGACCAGCCGATGTTCGGGCCGGCGCTGGCCCGCGTCCTCGCCGCCGCGCCCGACGACGCGGTCCGCGACGGGGCGCGGGCCTGGGAGCTGGTCGCCGGGCTCGCCGACGACCAGCAGCACCCGGGCGTCTTCGAGACCCTGGCCATGGCCCTGGCCGAGGTGGGCCACTTCGACCTCGCGCTCGATTGGCAGCGCCTGGCCATGACGACGGCGGCCCGCGCCGGCCGCGCCGACGTCGCCCGGCAGATGGCGGCCAGCCTCGCCCTCTACGCCAGCCGCCGGCCGTCGCGCACGCCGTGGCGGGACGACGATCCCGACCATCGGCCGGGGCCTCTCGTCGATCCCAAGCTGCTCGGCCCGCCGCCCGCTCCCTGACCCGCGCCGGCCTCCCGCGCCCGCGAGGGCTGCGCCCGCCGCCGGCTCGCGAAGGCCGCACGAGCGCGGCCTCGCGCGCCTCCAGGCAACCCTCGCTGCCCGGGTCGCAGCCCGCGGGGCACCGTACTTTCCCGCTCGTCGCCCGGTCCGCGGTTGCCTTCCCTGGTCACAACGTGCTAGGTGTAGGGCCTCATCGTTCGGCGACGTGGTTTCGGCGTTGGTCGGGTGTCACCCTCGGCGAAGGGAGGAACGATGCATCGACTTGGCGTTTGGATCGCAGTCGTCTCGGCAGGAGCACTCCTGCTTCCGGCGACTGCCGGAGCGCAAGGTGGCTCCATCTCCGGCCTCGTGGAAGACACGACGGGCGGAATCCTGCCCGGCGTGACGGTGGAGGCGGACAGCCCGGTCAACATCGAGGGCACCATCACCGCGTTCACCGACGGTGCCGGCCGCTTCACGATCATCAACCTGCGGCCGGGCACGTACACCGTCACCTTCACGCTGCCGGGTTTCAACACGTTCATCCGCGAAGGGATCGTTCTGATCGGCGATTCGGCGGTGCAGGTGAACGCCTCGCTGGCCGTCGGCGCCCTCGAGGAGACGGTGACCGTCTCCGGCGAGTCGCCGGTGGTCGACGTGCAGCAGGTGCGGCGGCAGTTCGTGGCGACGCGGCAGATGATGGACGTGCTGCCGGCGGCGCGGACCTTCCACGCTCGGGCGCTGCTGATTCCCGGCGTGCGGAACGCCGGCATGTCCGAGGGCCAGTACTGGCCGGCCGTGCACGGCTCGACGACGCGCGACTCCCAGACCATGAACGACGGCATGCGCGCGAACAGCACCGTCGACGACGGTCAGTTCCAGATGGGCTGGGAGATGAACGACGCGGCCACCGCCGAGCTGACGTACGAGGCCGGGGGCGCCCCGGCCGAGGCGCAGGTCGGCGGCGTCATCCAGAACGCCATCCCGAAGGAGGGCGGCAACACCTTCTCGGGGACGTGGTTCACCTACTACGGGGCCGAGGCGTTCTCGAGCGACAACCGCAAGGACCCCGCGCTGCGGGAGCTCCTGGGCGAGCCGAACCGGCTGGCCTACGACTACGACACCAACCCCGCGTTCGGCGGTCGCTTCATCCGCGACCGGCTGTGGTTCTTCACCGCGATGCGGGGCCAGGACCGCAAGACCTGGGCGAACGACACCTACTTCGCGGACGCGACGACGGGCGAGTGCCGTCCGGCGGCGATCGGTTGCTCCTTCACGACGGAGACGGCCAGCTTCGGCGAGCCGGGGTCGCAGGCCTACAACCGGACCTACGGCATCACGGGGCTTCTCCGGCTGACGAACCAGCTCAGCGACCGCCACAAGTGGCGCCTCGGGTTCGAGCGACTCAACCGTCAGCACCCGCTGTGGGATACCAACAACACGCGTCCGCCGGAGTCGGGCGATCGCATCATGCAGCCGACCGGCTACCACGCGCAGTCGCGGTGGACGTCGTCGCTGTCGAATCGACTGCTGATCGAAGCCGGCTACTCGGTGCAGTACAACAAGTGGCGCCGGGAGCAGCACGACTGGAACAAGAACAGCTCCTCGACCTACGACCTGTCGACTGGCACCTGGGGCGGCGGCTTCTGGATTACCGGCTGGCAGCCGGAGAAGAGCCACTACATCAAGACGTCGATGTCCTACGTGACCGGCTCGCACAACCTGAAGCTGGGTGTTGAGCACCGCTGGGGCTCCATCGGCCTCGACCAGCCGATGAATGCCGACGTTCGCACCTACTACTACTGGGGCGACGATCCGGTTGGCATCCAGGTGCTCTCGACCCCGGTCGGGAACTACGAGGGCCGGATCAACTTCGACACCGGCATCTTCGCCCAGGACTCCTGGACGCTCGGCAACTGGACGCTGAACCTCGGCACGCGGGCCGACTTCTTCAGCTCGGAGGTGCCGCCGCAACAGGCCGCCGCCGGCACGTGGGTCCCGGAGCGCAGCTTCCCGCGCTACGCGGGGCCGCGGTGGAACACGATCGTGGGGCGCGTCGGCGTGGCCTACGACGTGTTCGGGGACGGCCGGACGGCCATCAAGGGGACCGCGCACCAGTACGTGTCGCAGGAGTCGACGCGGCTCGCGCTGGAGCGCAACCCGATGTCGAGCTACACCTGGTCGGCGGCCCAGGAGTTCCGCTCGTGGAACGACGCGGACGGCAACCGATCCGTGGTCGGCCCGGACGGCCGTGTTCAGTACGAGGAGGTCGGCGCGTCTCCGAACGCGAACTTCGGGACCGACCGGGACGTCATCGGCCTCGACCTGGCCGGCCGGGAGGGGAACTGGGAGTACAACGCCCAGATCCAGCACGAGCTGTTCCCGGGGATCTCGACGACCTTCGGTTGGTACCGCCGCAATTACCACAACATGTGGCACCGGGACAACCGACTGCAGGGGGACGACGACTTCACCGCGTTCCAGTTCATGGGGCCCATGGACGACCGGCTCGGGCAGTGGAGCAACTACGCCTACACGCTCTACAACCTCAACCCCGACGTGTTCGGGCAGGTCGCGAAGTACGTCACGACCTCGAGCATGAACGACCGGGTCTACGACGGCTTCGAGTTCGTCATCGACGGCCGCATGGAGAACGGTGCGTTCTTCGGCGGGAGCTTCACGACGGAGCGGACGTTCCTCAACGAATGCGACGTCGACGAGATCTCGAACCCGATCTGGCGCAGCTACCGCCAGTGGTGCGACTCGCCCCGGGCGTGGCAGACGATGTACAAGGCCCACGGCGCCTACCCGCTGCCGGGCGGCGTCATCATCAGCACGTTCGTCCAGGGGTACCCGGGTCCGAACCTCAACGCGAACTACAACATCACCGAGATGCCGGACGGCACGCCGCTGACCGGCGGGCAGCGGATCACGATCGACCTGCTGCCGCACGAGGTGCTGTTCATGCCGTACCAGCGGAAGGTGGACATCCGGCTCATGCGGCGCTTCAACATCGGGAACACGACGATCGCGCCGGTGATGGACCTCTTCAACTTCTTCAACGCGAACACCGAGACCAACGTCAACCCGACGTACGGGCCCGAGTGGTTGAAGATCAGGGACATCATGCAGGCCCGCTACATGCGGCTCGGTATCGAGCTGGAGTGGTAGCGGCCGCCTCGTAGCGAAGCACGGAACGGCGATCCTCAGGGCGCCGGCGGTCTCCAAGAGGCCGTCCGGCGCCCTTTCTTTCGCGGGCCTCTTCGACCACCTCGTCCTGCCGCGCCACGCCAGCTCCCCGGCGGAGGCGTCTTCGGGCCGAACGCCGAAAACGCTCGTGGCAGAGGCCGTTGGTGAGCAGGCGGCGACGATGACGATCGTGTCGATCGTCGCCGCGGCCGCGTCCTCCGCGGCGCCCTCCGTCGCGCGGCGCGCGGCGTCCCGGGCCTCTACGGCAGCTCGTCCGGGGTCCAGGGCTGCCGGCAGGGGAGTCCGCGCTCGTAGCGGCGGAGGTTGGCGCCCAGGGCGGCCGCGGCATCCCGCAGACCGGACTGGGCCGCGGCGGAGACAAGGTCGCGCTGCACCGTGGCTGCCTCGGCGTAGCGCCCGACCTCGGCCAGCGCCATGGCCAGGGTCTCGCCGAGCAGCAGGCTCTGCTCGGTCTCCGCGAGTCCCTCGACGATGGCAAGCGCGCGCCGGCCGTCGCGGACCGTGTCGTCAGGCGCGGCGGCCAGCAGACGGGCCAGGGGGTGCGTGAACCGGGGACGCTGCTCGGGGAAGTCGTCGGCCGCCGCCTCGAGACGCTGCCGAGCCTCGCCGTACCGCTCCAGCCTGACCAGGTTCATCGCCGCACCGAACGCGGCGTCGGGGCGCGCGGGATCAAGCTCGGGCACCCGCGCGTATTCCGCCAGCGCCTCCTCCGGCCGTCCCCTGCGTCCCAGGACGCCCGCGTAGGCGACGCGGGCCGACGCATCGTCGGGACTGCGTTCCACCGCCGCGGCGAGCAGCGCCAGCGCCTCGTCGCCCCGGCCGCCTTCGTCGAGGAGCTCGCCGAGCGTGACCTGCGCCGCGCGGAACTCCGGCGCCTCGGGTCCGATGCGCCGCAGTTGATTCTCCGCGCCCCGCAGGTCGCCCATGCGCCGCAGGGCCCGGCCCAGGCGATGCCGAAGCCCCGCGTTCTCGGGGTCGAGGGCCAGCGCCCGCTCGAACAGGTCCGCGGCCGCCGCCCACTGGCCGGCATCGAAGGCGAAGCGGCCGCGCGCCTCGTACGCGGAGGCGCTCTCGAGGAGGTCGTCGAGCGCCATCATCAGCGGGTCCGCGGGTTGCGCCTCGACCGTTCCGGGGATGGCCAGGTGGCGCTCGGCCCGCTCCATCTCCCCGAGGCGGCGCCAGGCGAGACCGAGCGGGTAGTGGATGGCGGTGGCGCCCGGGTTGAGCGCGAGCGCCCGCTCCAGGGCCTCCACCGCGGGGCGTAGCTCGCCCGCCGCCAGCGCCGCGCGGCCGGCGCCGTACCACGCGGCGGCGGAGGCCGGGTCGAGCTCGACGGCGCGCCCGAAGAGCGGCTGCGCCTCGTCCGGACGCCCCAACGCGAGGTAGGCGTCGCCCAGCCAGGCCAGCGTCGCCACGTCGTTCGGGTCGAGCTCGCGGGCGTGCTCGAAGCTCGCCACCGCCTCGGCCAGCGGGCCCTGGTTGCGGTACAGGTGCCCGAGGTAGTAGGCCCAGCGCCGGTCGCTCGGATCGAGGGCGAGCGCGTTCCGGTAGTACGGCTCCGCCGTCCGCAGGTCGCGCGCCGCCATGAGGAGGTTCGCCATCTCCCCGTAAGCGCGGCTGAGCTCGCGCGCGGTGGCGCCGGAATCGTCGATGCGCTCCCGGAGCGCGTCGTGGACGGCGCGCATCTGCGCCTCGACGCCGGATTCCATGGTCGCGAAGTCGGGCGTCGGAACGGGCCCCAGGCCCAGGCCCGGCGGTGGGTCGAGCAGCGCGCCGGCGCTCGTCTCGCCGCCGGGCGGGCCGCAGGCGACGGAGCAGGCGAGGATCGCGATCGCGGAGAGCCGCTCTGCCCGCCAGGTCGCTCTCATCGCGACGCGCCCGTTCCCTCCGCGAGCGTCGTCCACCGGTCGGCGGCGACGCCGGTCCAGGTCTCCTGCGCGCCGTCGGGCCACTGTACGTGCACGGTCGCCGGCGCGTCCGACGCGCCCAGGCCGACGAGGACCCGCGGGTCGTTCGCGGAGGCGTAGCTGCCGTCGCTGCGCGCCCGGCGCCACAGCGTCGGTTCGCCCGCGCGCTCGATGCGGACGCGCGAGCCGAGCATGTCCCGGCCTCCGGCCCCGACCAGCCGCAACCCCAGCCAGTGCGACCGGTTCCCGGCGTTGTTGATCAGCAGCCGCGCCGGCCCGGCCAGGTTGCTGAGGAGCACGTCCGTGTCGCCGTCGTTGTCGACATCGCCGAAGGCCGCTCCGCGGCTCACCTCGAGCAGCTCGAAGGCGGCGCCGGCCCGGTCCGTGACGTCCACCAGGCGCCGGCCGCCTTCGTTCCGGAACAGCAGGTTGCGCTCGTCGAACGGCAGCGGGTCGCCGGGCGGACCGGGAACGGGCTCGATGGCCCCGTTGGCGACCACGATGTCGAGCCAGCCGTCGTTGTCGACGTCGATCCAGGCCGTGCCCCAGCCGCTGTAGCCGAAGCTGGCGGCGTGATAGCCCGACGGTGCGCTCCAGTCCTCGAACAGGCCCCCGCCGTCGTTCCGGTAGAGGTTGTGCCCCTCGCGGGGGAGATGGGTCATCGTCAGGTCTTCGTCGCCGTCGTTGTCGAAGTCGCCCGCGTCGACCCCCATGCTCGCCTCGGGACGGCCGTCGGCGCTCACCGCCGTGCCGGAGAGCCGCGCGCGGTTCGTGAACGTGCCGTCGCCGTCGTTCATCCAGAGCACGTTGTCCACCTGGTCGTTGGCGACGTAGATGTCGATCCAGCCGTCGTCGTCGAAGTCGGCCGTGGCGATGCCGAGTGCCGGTGCGGGCGGCTCGCGGCCCAGGGAGTCCGCCGTCACGTCGGCGAAGGTGCCGTCGCCCCGGTTGCGATACAGCCGATCCGCCTGGGCCGGGAATGACTTCGGGCCGCAGTGGACGCGCCGGCCCGTCAGGCCGGTGCAGTGGGGATCCGTGTCGAAGTCGTACTCCAGGTAGTTGCCGACGTACAGGTCGAGCCAGCCGTCGCGATCGACGTCCACGAACGAGGCCGACACGCCCCAGCCCGGATCGTCGGTTCCGCTCGCGGCCGAGACGTCCGTGAACGTGCCGTCACCGTCGTTGCGGTAGAGCCGGTTCGGTCCCAGGTTGGCGAGGTACAGGTCCACGTCGCCGTCGTTGTCGACGTCTCCGGCAGCGGCGCCCATCCCATGCCCGCGGGCGTCGATCCCGCTCTCGGCGGTGACGTCGGTGAAGCGCAGCGTCCGGATGCCGTCGGCGCCCACGTCCAGATCGTTGCGGAAGAGGCGGCCCCGCGGGGGCAGCGGGCCTGGCGGCTCGAAGAGAGCGTCGGCCAGCGCCTTGCCGTCGCCCATGATCTGCCCCTGAACGAAGTACGCGTCGAGGTCGCCGTCGTTGTCGTAGTCGAGCAGACCGACGCCCGCCGGCATCATCTCGGGGGCGTAGAACTCGCCCGACATGCCGTTGAAGTGGACGAAATCGAGGCCGCTGGCGGCGGCGCGCTCGACGAACCAGTCGTCGGGGCCGGGCGCGGCTTCCGGGGCCGGCACGACGCCGTCGGCCGCGGCCGAGCCGGGATCGGCGGGGACGTTCGTGCACGCGGCCAGCGCGAAGGCCGCGAGCCACCAGGCCGATCGCGCGTGCGTCCTGCCCGCCACCAAGGCGTACACTACATGCGGGCGCGGTCGAGGTCCATTCGTGAGGGGCTCCGAGTTCCGGGCGCACCGCCGGGCAGGGCCGCAGGAGTCTGCGCCGGACAGACCCTTCTGCCGATCCTATCGGCAGCGCAGGGGCAGACCTTTAGCCCTTGGAGTTGCGCTTGGCACGCCTTTCGCACTAGGGTTCCGTTTTACCGTTGTCGGCTGGCGTCTTCGATCGGCGATTACGGCGACTCCGTACGTATCGGTCCGCTGCAGCAACGAAGGAGGGGACGAGGATGCGACGACTTGTCGTTTGGATTGCGATCGTTGGGGTCGGGGGCCTCCTGCTCCCTGCGACCGCCGGGGCGCAAGGGGGCTCGATCTCTGGCCAGGTCGAGGACACGACGGGCGGAATCCTGCCCGGCGTGACGGTGGAGGCGGACAGCCCGGTCA
>JAPOVI010000181.1 GCA_026708265.1 Acidobacteriota bacterium | reverse complement strand
CACACCGCCCACAGAAATCGATGTTGTTGATGTACACATCACTCCGTGAATCGAAAGCGGTAACCTGTCCACGAGATCGGGGCAACCTCAGAGAAGCACCAGCGGTGCCTCACCGAGTATGAGCCTCTCTGGATGCTGAAGGCGCACCTCGATTACGAGGACGGCGCCCGCGCCGAGTTGCAGAAGGCCGGATAATGTCCCTGTGGTCGCCGACTTTCAACTACCGGCGGGACACCCTCGATTCGCTGAGTCTGCGGTCGTTTCCGGACCTGGACATGAGGACGGTCCGACTTCCGGCGAATGTGATCGAGCGGAGTGCCCACCAGCCTGGAGGCCGCCGTCGCAAAGCTGCGACGCAGTGACGCTGAGGGATCGCATGGCAAGAAGTGACCTCATCGTAGCGCTCGTGAGAGCCGGAACGGCCGGCGACTATCGCAGCTTCCGGAGAGCCACCGAAGCCATCATTGCGGAGGAGCGTGCCAAGCACCACAACATACTCGCTGACCGCCTGACCAGTCTCCTTCAGAGCAACGGCTCTGGCGGCGCGCAAGGCGCTGTGGCGATGGCCTCCGTCCAGAGTGATCCGTCGCCGCGGGGCAAGGAATTCATCGCCGAAGTCGCGCCGCGGCGGCGCCTGGACGATCTCATTTTACCTGCCATCGTCCGGCGTTCTGTTGACGAGCTTGTCGAGGAACAACAGCGCGCCGACCTGCTGCGCGCCCACGGACTCGAGCCGCGTCACCGCGTGCTGCTGGTCGGACCGCCGGGCACCGGCAAGACGACGCTTGCCGAAGCCATAGCCGAGAGCGCTGGAGTCCCGCTCTTTGTCGTGCGCTACGAGACGATGATCGGCAGCTATCTCGGCGAGACGGCGAGGCGCCTCAAGCGGCTATTCGACTTTGCGCGGACAACGCCGTGCGTCCTGTTTTTCGACGAGTTCGACGCCATCGGCAAGGAACGCGGCGACATCCACGAGACTGGAGAGATCAAACGTGTCGTGACCTCACTGCTAATGCATGTCGACGACTTGCCCAGCTACACCATTATCGCCGCGGCCACGAACCATCCCGAGCTTCTCGACCGCGCCTCGTGGCGGCGCTTCCAGCTCCGCATTCCCCTATCACTGCCGGACTCCCGCGCTCTGACACGGTACATCCAGCGCTTCTCCGAGCGCCTGCCCGAGCCGCTCGGCCAGACACCCTCCGCCATTGCCAAGCGCCTCGGCAGAATCAGCTACGCCGAGGCCGAGCAGTTCTGTCTTGATGTTCATAGGCGCAGCGCGCTCGCGATCGGGCGTAAGGCCGTCAAGGCCATCGTCGCCGAGCAGCTCAATGTCTGGGATACGCGCGCCAAGGCCGGCAGGACCGGCAAGGGAGCCATGAAGGATGGCCGAGCGCCCTCTATTGATCCTTCCAACTGCTGAAGCCATCCCCCCACCACCATCGCCGCGCGGCGGGGCCAAACCGATCATACCCGTCAGGGGAACCCAGGCCAATCGCATTGCGCCGTCGCTGCGACGCCTGAGAGCCGCGCTCGACCGCGGGACTGAGCGCGTGCTCGAGTTGCGCGCCGACCCCACGGCACTTGCACCCGACCGCGTCATCGTCTTCGAGATCGCCGGCACGGTTGCCGACTTTGCGAGAGCCGCCGCGCGCGTCCCCGGCCTCGAACTGATGGTCGAGTACCAGACCGAAAGCGCACCCGACGAATTCTTCGCCACGAAGGACACACGCAAGGGACGGGAAGGCCAGCGCCGCGAAGACAAGCTCGTCGACGGACGCTTCTACCTTGCCATGCCCGATATCGCGGCGCTCGACGAGCTCATCCGTCTGTGGAACCGCTGGGTTGCCGCGCAGGAATTCGACGAGGGCCTCGCGCCGTTCAAGCACCTGTTCGCCCAACTGCGTACTGTCCGGCCGTGGGGACCGCAGGATCGCATTCCCGATGAGACGATCGCATACTGGAGGGAGGAAGTGCGCCTTCACCCGGACCGCCCCGTCCGCACGGAAGTCGAGCTGTGGTACCGTCGCACCCCTGAGCGGCGCGAGCAGGCGCGACTCGGATTCCGTGCGCTTGTCGCTGCAGAGGGCGGCACCGTCCTCCACGAAACCCTGGTTTCGGAGATCGCATATCACGGCGTACTGATTGATATCCCCGGGGCGGCTATTCCGGCGCTGATCGATCGCGGCAACGTCGGCCTTGCGCTTGCCGACGACGTCATGTTCCTTCGTCCACAAACCGTCCTTTCGGCCCCTACAGCCGAGGCCCTTGAAGACGGGGCGCAGATCGGCCACCAACCTCCTGTCGCGGGTCAACCCATTGCCGCGTTGCTCGATGGCGTGCCACTGCAGGGCCACGAAATCCTGGCCGGACGTCTATCGCTCGACGATCCTGACGACCTGCAAGCCCGCGCGCTCGTCAACCGCCGCTTTCACGGCACGGCGATGGCGTCACTGATTCTTCACGGCGACCTTAACGCGCCGGAGCCAGCGCTGACGCGGCCCCTTTATCTGCGCCCATTGATGATTGCGCCTGCCGACCTTGACGAGCATACGCCGGCCGACCGGCTTCTGGTCGATATGCTCTACAAGGCGATTGTCCGCATCAAGGGAGTCGAGGACCAGCCGGGCGTCGCTCCCACAGTCTTCCTCGTCAACCTGTCTCTCGGTGACAGACGGCGCCCGTTTGCGAACTTGGTGAGTCCGCTCGCCCGCCTGCTCGATTTCCTCGCTGCGAAGTACGACATCCTGTTTCTCGTGAGCGCCGGCAACGTGTCCGATCCACTGGTGCTGCCGGAATTCAACCAGTGGACGGAATTCGAGGCGGCGACGCCGCAGGAGCGCGAACGCGCGATCCTGACCGCTATGTTCGCCGCCAAACACGACCGGTCGCTTCTTTCTCCCGCGGAAGCGGTCAACGTCCTTACGATTGGCGCGCAGCACACAGATAATGTGGAGAACCGCGTCGCCACCTTCATGGCGTTCGACCCGTTCGACGATCCGGCGCTGCCCAACGCGAGCTGCGCCTTGGGATTGGGGTACCGGCGCGCCGTGAAGCCCGACCTCTTTCTTCCCGGGGGTCGCGAGTATATGCGGATGGTCGGCGCCGGGGCTGGCGTCCGCGTCGGATTCGGCCCCGCGCTGCGCACATTTGGTCTCGGGGCTGCTGCCCCAGACTCCGCGAACTTGGGGCGCCTGAACCAGACCGTGTATACCGACGGCACCAGCTCAGCAACAGCTCTTGCGACGCGTGCGGCGCACAAGCTGTTCGATTCGATGATGGATCGTGACGGCGGCTCTCTGCTCGCCGACGTGCCGCCCGCGTACCATGCCGCCGTCGTCAAGACGCTACTCGTTCACAGCGCCCGCTGGAACGAGAAGGGAGACCTAGTCAAGGACATTTGCGGCCCGGACGATCCGCGGCGATGGGTTGAACGCACGGCCAACGCGACGCGGTTTCTCGGGTTCGGCGTTCCCGACGTCGCCAGAGTGCTCGACTGCGCGGAGAATCAGGCGACGCTTGTCGGCTACGGAACGCTGCAACCGAGTCATGCGCACCGCTACCGGATTCCGCTCCCGCGTTCGCTCGAAGGCGTCACCGACCCACGGCAGGTGTCTGTCACGGTCGCGTGGTTTACGCCGGTCAAGGCCGGTCACCAAAGTTGTCGCACCGTGAAGCTCGAGGCTGACGCAGTCGACGCGAAGCAGGCCCTTGGGATCTCACGCTTCAAGGACCAGCGGGCAGATCCATCGGTCAAGAAGGGCACCGTGTTCCACGAGAGATTCTCAGGCGAACAGGCAGTGCCATTCGTCGACGATGGCCATCTATCCGTACGCGTGTGGTGCAAAGACGACGCGGGGAACCAGGGGAACGCCGTTCGGTACGCTATCGCCGTCACGATCGAGGCAGGCACGCCGCTGGGTGTCTACGAGGAGGTCCGCGAGCGCTTGCGCGTGCGCGCACGGCCGCCCGCCTGATCGTCTCCACGCACTACGGCGACGACCCGCGGGACTGCAGTCGTCGCAGCTGTGCCGTCTCTCCCCCGGACCCCTCCGGGGGCTCTACGCGGGCGCTTTGCGGGCTCACTCACTTCCGGCGAGAATCCGTACTTCCGCCGGACGAGGCAGCTAGTAGACCGGACAATGTGAACGCTGACGGAAGCCGACGGAGCGGTCACAAAGGCATTGAAGCCATGGCGTCGACGATTCGGTTTCTGGCTCTCGCCCACAGACGGTTCTGTCGACGGAACACCTCAAGGACGCTTCGCCAAGATCCGGTTGAGCCGCTGTCAGGGAACGCGGCGTCCATGCTGGGGACGCGGTTCGCGATCTGCACCCCGATCAACGGTTCCGGCTCTTCGTTCGCAGATCGGTATACTACGTGACCTTCCCTTGCTCCATGAACAACCTCATTAGTGCTCGTTCGAGCCTTGGAGCCGCGCCGCCGTACGGGGAGCCAGCGTGCTAATGGTCCCCGCTAGTGGACCGTCGTATAGAGCGTTTTCCGTTCGGCTGTCGTCTTCTACGTGTATGCCGTTTGAAGGACAGCCGATTCACCCGACGGACGCACAACGCGATGACCTTGAGGAGATCGCCCGCTCGCACGCCTTGCCCGCGGGATTCGTCCAGCGCGCCAAGATCGTGCTGCTCCTCGCCGACGGCGTTTTCCGCACGGGCGGTGGAGGCGCAGCTCGACGGGTCTCGACCGACCATCGCCAAGTGGCGCCGGCGGTTCCTGGAGCACGGCGTGGAGGGCTTGACCAACCGCCACCGGGGCCGGCGGCCGTGGAAATTTGACCGCGCGGCTGCGCGCTCGCGTGCTGGCCGCCACGCGGCGCCGGCCGCCAGACGGGTCGACGCACTGGTCTTGCCGGCGCCTCGCTGCCCACCTCGGCGTGACCAAGGACATCGTACAGCGCATCTGGCAGGAGGCCGACCTGCGGCCGCACCGGTTGGCGCGCTACATGGCGTCGAACGACCCAGACTTCGAGACGAAGGCGGCCGACATCATCGGTCTCTACCTGGACCCGCCCTGTCATGCCGCCGTGTTCTGCATCGACGAGAAGACTGCCATTCAGGCGCTCGACCGGCGGGACCGGGTGTTGCCGCTCTCGCCGGGCCGGGTCGAGCGCCACGGATTCGAGTACAAGCGGCACGGCACGCTGTCGCTCTACGCGGCGTTGAACGTGCGGACGGGCGAGGTTCAGGGGAAGACGACGGCCCGGCACACGAGCCGTGGACTTCGTGGGCTTCCTCGGGGAAGTAGTGGAGACCCGGGCACCCGACGAGGAGATCCACGTGATCCTCGACAACCTGTCTACCCACAAGACGAAGCTGGTGGAGGCGTTCCTGCAGGAGCATCCGAACGTGACGCTGCACTTCACGCCGACGTATTCGTCGTGGCTGAATCAGGTGGAGCTGTGGTTCTCGAAGGTCCAGCGGGATGTGCTGTCGCACGGCATCTTCACGTCGACGGCGGATCTGGCGCGGAAGCTGCGGCGGTACATCGACGCCTATTCGAAGCGTGCGAGGCCCTTCCGCTGGAAGTACGCCAACCCCGCGCAGCGCATCACTCATGGGGAGCTTTCTTCAGCGACAGGCCACTAGTTTACCAACTTCATCGGGTCGACAATGTACTTCCGCCCCCGCCATAGCACGGGAGTCGCCGGTGAGGTATTAGCGAAGGTTGTGGATCCAGGCGTGAGACAGGTGGCGTATCCTTCCACGTGAACCAAGAACACACCCTGGCTGGCAGGCCGGAGGAAGGCCATCCTGTAGCGGCAAGACGGCGGTTGCGGCAATTGGGGACGAGCGAGCAGTGGACACGGACTACCGGAGGCGACGGAGGCGCTACACGTCTACAATCTCCGGGACGTCACCGGAGACGATCAGCTCCGGCTCGGTCGCGGCCCGGATCTCGTCGACGCTGACACCCGGGGCCCGTTCCAGGAGGTGCAGGCCGTCCGGCATGACCTCGAGGACGGCGAGAGAGGTGACGATGGTGTTGACGACGCCCTTGCCGGTGAGCGGCAGGCTGCACTCGTCGAGGACCTTCTTGTCGCCGCGCTTCGAGACGTGATCCATCACGATCAGGACGCGCCGGGCGCCGGAGACGAGGTCCATCGCGCCGCCGGGTCCCTTGACCATCGCGCCGGGGATCATCCAGTTGGCGAGGTCGCCGGTCCCCGAGACCTGCATGGCGCCGAGGATGGCCAGGTCGATGTGACCGCCGCGGATCATCGCGAAGCTCTGGGCGCTGCTGAAGTAGCTGGCGCCGGGGACCGCGGTGACCGTCTCCTTGCCGGCGTTGATGAGGTCCGCGTCGATCTCGTCCTCCGTGGGGTAGGGCCCGATGCCCAGCAGGCCGTTCTCGCTCTGCAGCATGATGCTGACATCGGGCGGAATGAAGCTGGCGCAGAGCGTCGGGATGCCGATGCCGAGGTTGACGTAGTGGCCGTCCTTCATCTCGCGCGCGGCGCGCCGGGCGATCTGCTCTCGGGTCAGGGCCACTGGCCTCTCCTGTCTGCGGCGGCCGGCTGGTCCACCAATCGACTCCTGAGGGCTTCCCCTCTCCTACGCCGGGCGGGTCTTGCGGCGCTCGATGACCTTCTCGGGGTTCTCGCCGACGACGATGCGATCGACGTAGACGGCCGGTGTGTGGACCAGGTGCGGGTCGAGCTCGCCCGCGGGCACGATCTCCTCCACCTCGGCGACGGTCACGGCGCCCGCCTCGGCCATCGGCGGATTGAAGTTGCGGGCCGTCATTCGGTAGACGAGGTTGCCCGCCTCGTCGGCCTTCCACGCCTTGACGAGGGCCAGGTCGGCGTGGAGGGCGGTTTCCAGCACCTGCCAGCGGCCGTCGATCTCGCGCGTCTCCTTGCCCTCGGTGAGCGGGGTCCCGTAGCCGGTGGGCGTGAAGAAGGCCCCGATGCCGGCGCCGCCGGCGCGGATGCGCTCGGCCATCGTGCCCTGCGGGTTCAGCTCGACCTCGAGCGAGCCGTCGAGGAACTGGCCCTCGAACGTCTTGTTCTCGCCGACGTAGCTGGCGATCATCTTGCGGATCTGCCGCGTGTCGAGCAGCAGCCCCAGGCCGGCCCCGTCGACGCCGGCGTTGTTGCTGATGCAGGTGAGGCCGGTGACGCCCGAGTCGCGCAGCGCGACGCACAGGTTCTGCGGGACGCCGCAGAGGCCGAACCCGCCGACCATGATGGTCATGCCGTCGCGCAGCACGCCGTCGAGGACGGCAGCGGAGCTGGGATACACCTTGCCGGCCATTGTTGCTTCCTGACTGGGTTCCGGCGCGGGTCAGGACTTCATCGGCCCGCCCGGCACGCCGGCGCCCTGGCGCACGAAGCGGGCCAGGTTCGACATGTCCTCGTCGCCGAAGCCCTGCGCGATGAGCGCGTCCTCGATCGTCGCCACGAGGCTCGCGATCGGCACCGGAACCTGGAACTCGCGCGCCGTCTCGAGGGCGATGCCGAGGTCCTTGCGGTGGAGCCGGGTCCGGAAGCCGAGCGGATAGTCGTCCTTCAGCATTCGGTCGGCCCGGTTGTTCAGGATCCACGACCCGGCCACGCCGCCCCCGATCGCCTCGACGACCCGCTCGGGATCCGCGCCGGCCTGATTGGCGAGGGTGAGCGCCTCGGCCAGGGCCATGAACGTGCCCGTGATCGCCACCTGGTTGGCGACCTTCGCGATCTGCCCGCAGCCGACCGGACCGATGCGGGTGACCTTGGCGCCGATGATCTGCAGCACCGGCTCGGCGCGCGCGAAGTCCTCTTCGCTGCCCCCGCACATGATGGTCAGCGTCCCCTTGATGGCGCCTTCCGAGCCGCCGGACACCGGCGCGTCGACGTAGCCGATGCCCTTGGCCCGGAACGCCTCCGCGATCCGCCGCGTCGCCGCGGGGGCGATGGACGAGCAGTCGATGACGAGGCCGCCCTCCCGCAGGCCGTGGATGACGCTGAGGCCGTGGCCGTGGCCCGGGCCCAGCAGCACCGCCTCGACGTCCGGCGTGTCGGAGACGCAGCTCAGGACGATGTAGACTCCCGCGGCGGCCTCGGCCGGCGTCGCGGCGCGCTTCGCACCCGCCTCGGCCAGCGGTTCCTCGCGCTCCCGAGTCCGGTTGTGGACGGTGACCTCGCATCCGGCCTTGAGCAGGTTGGCGGCCATCGGGGCGCCCATAGTCCCCATGCCGAGCACGGCAATCTTCATCGCGGCGGTCTCCTGTTGGTCGGGCGGTGAGCGTTGATCGGTAATCAGACGCGCGCGTGCACGATGCCGCGCCCGGACTGCGGGCGGTTCGTCACGAGCGCCAGGAGCTTCTTCCAGTAGCGGAACGACGGGGTGTAGACGGTCCGGACCTCGCTGAAACCGACGGATTGTAGCATCTGGGTCAGCGCCGCCACCGTCGGCATGGCGCACATCTCGTACGGCGCCTCCCGCGCGTGCTCGTCCCCCGGGAAGAACGGCACCAGGGGGTAGCGCTCGTGCACGAACGGCAACAGCACGTGGGTCTCGCAGACGAGGAGCCGCCGCGTGACCCTGGCCACGCGCTCGAGGGCCGCGAGCGGATTGCGCAGGTGATAGAAGACGCCCAGCAGCAGCACCAGGTCGAACTGGCCGACCTCGGCCGGGTCGAGCTCGTGCACATCGGCCCGCCGGTGCTCGACCTTCGACCCGAGCCGCTCGCGGGCCGCCTCGAACTCGCGCATCCCGAAGCGGTCCCAGGCGTAGCTGTCGACGGCCAGCACGCGGTCGGCCCCCCGGCGTTCGCATTCGAACGAGAAGAAGCCGTGCCAGGCGCCGATGTCGAGCACGCTCCAGCCGGTCAGGTCTTCCGGAAGCTGCAGCAGCCGCAGCCGGCGCTCGAACCGGCGTCGGATACGGCCCTCTGCCGTGTACGGCGGCGCCCCGGTGTCGGGGCGGCTGATGACCTGATGAGGACGATCGCCCATGGCGTCGGGCCGCGGATGCGCCGCGCAACCGTGCAGGATACCTCAGCCGCGTCGTGGCCGCGCCCGGGAACGTACGCTCCGTGGCCGAGTCCGTCCCGCGGTCGACAGGAACGGGTGTAAGATCGGCGCGGGGGGCGGGCTCGCACCCGCTTCCGGCGGTGCGGACCGCCGGCCGAGTTTTCAAGGGGGGGATCCATGCTGGAGACGATCAGCCGGGCGCGGTACGGACGGGCCCTGCGCCTCACCGCCTGCGCCGCCGTGCTCTGGGGACTCGCCGCGGCGCCCGCCGGCGCGCAGTCGGAAGGCGAGATTCCCCACCTGGTCGGCGTCTGGGACGGCGGCCCGGGGGCGCGCCCCGTCAACGGGCCGAACATGCCGTGGACGCCCGACAACTTCCCGGTGCTCAACGAGCGGGCCCTCGCCTTCCAGCAGGTGTTCGACGAGGCCATCGCCCCGAAGTACGACTGCGTGCCGTCGACGCCGCCGGCGCTGCCCTACGACCCCTACATGATGGAGTTCGTGCAGTGGCCGGACCGCGTGCTGATCCGCTACGAGAAGGACGATCAGGTGCGGACGGTCTGGCTCGACGGGCGCGAGCCGACCGCACAGGACTACAGCGTGCAGGGCGTGTCGGTGGGCCACTACGAGGACGGCGCGCTGCACGTCGTCACCACCCACTACGCGTTCGACATCACCGGGTTCGACGACTACAACGGCATCCCCTCGTCGCAGCTCAAGAAGGTCACCGAGAAGTACTGGCGCGAGGGCGACGATCTGAAGATGACGCTCACGGTCGAGGATCCGCTCTTCCTGCGGGAGCCGGCCTCGTACACCACGCGCTGGGTGCCGGGACCGGAAGGGTACAAGCTGCGCGGCTACGACTGCGACCCGGAGGAGGCGCGGCACCCGGTGAAGTTCCTGATTCCGAAGTACAAGTAGCCGGTGCGCACACCGGGGAGGTAGCCGTGAAGATCTGGCACTGGGTGGCGGCCATCGCCGTGACGGCAGTCGTGGGGGCGGCGGTGATGCACGTGCCCGCCATCGCCCATCACGCGAGCGCGCCGTTCTACGACAACACGAAGAGCGTCGAGGCAGTCGGCGTCGTCACGCGCTTCGTCTTCCGGAACCCGCATTCGTTCCTCTACGTCGACGGCACGGACGAGAACGGGGAGACCATCTCGTGGGAGATCGAGATGGGCGCCGCGGTCATGATGGGGCGCCGCGGCTGGACGCCGGACACCATCCGCGCCGGAGACCGGATCCGCGCCGTCGGCCAGCCGTCGCGCGCGCCGGGCACCTACGGCATGTGCTGCGCCGAGCTGACCCGCGAGGACGGCGGCCCGATCCGCCCGGCGGACTAGCGCCGCCAACCCGTCGCAGGCTCCGGGTCGGCCCCAGCCCCCACCGTCCCAGGA
>JAPOVI010000124.1 GCA_026708265.1 Acidobacteriota bacterium | reverse complement strand
AAGGTAGCGAAATTCCTTGTCGGGTAAGTTCCGACCTGCACGAATGGCGCAACGATCTGAGCGCTGTCTCAACGAGGGACACTGCGAATTTGTGGTACCGGTGAAGACGCCGGTTGCCCGTGGCAAGACGGAAAGACCCCGTGCACCTTTACTACAACTTAGTAGTGAGTGCTGGCGTGTCATGCGCAGGATAGGTGGGAGACTTTGAACCGGGCCTCTTGGGGTCCGGGGAGTCGTCGGTGAGATACCACCCTTGGCTCGTCGGTGTTCTAACCTCGGCCTGTCATCCAGGTCAGGGACACTGCTAGGCGGGTAGTTTGACTGGGGCGGTCGCCTCCCAAAATGTAACGGAGGCGCGCGAAGGTTCGCTCAGGCTGTTTGGAAATCAGCCGGAGAGTGCAAAGGCAGAAGCGAGCTTGACTGCGAGACCTACAAGTCGAGCAGGTGGGAAACCAGGCCTTAGTGATCCTGTGGCTCCGCATGGAAGGGCCATAGCTCAACGGATAAAAGGTACGCCGGGGATAACAGGCTTATCTTGGCCAAGAGTTCACATCGACGCCAAGGTTTGGCACCTCGATGTCGGCTCATCGCATCCTGGAGCTGTAGCAGGTTCCAAGGGTTCGGCTGTTCGCCGATTAAAGCGGTACGTGAGCTGGGTTTAGAACGTCGCGAGACAGTTCGGTCCCTATCTGCCATGGGCGTAGGAGATTTGAGGGGGGCTGTCCTTAGTACGAGAGGACCGGGATGGACGGACCTCTAGTGTACCAGTTGTCGCGCCAGCGGCAGTGCTGGGTAGCTACGTCCGGAAGGGAGAAACGCTGAAAGCATCTAAGCGTGAAACCCTCCCCAAGATGAGATCTCCCTGGACCTTCGGGTCCCTGAAGGCTCCTGGAAGACCACCAGGTAATAGGCCAGATGTGTAAGGCCCGCGAGGGCTTGAGCTAACTGGTACTAATCAGCCGTGAGGCTTGACCATTTTTCGCTCCGCGTCGGAGCGGGAAGCTACCGTTTGTAGGGTATTCAGTTGTCGTCCGGTTGTCGCCCCGACGGACGGGAAGACCGACGGCGGGGCGGCGAGCGACCGAGGTGCCCGGCAAATGCCGGGGCCCGGTTGCGTTCTTTGACACGATGAGCCCGGGGCGGCATGCGCAGGCGTGGCTCCGGGTCGCGATTTCCCGGTGGTCATAGGAGAGGGGAAACACCTGTTCCCATGCCGAACACAGCAGTTAAGCCCTCCACCGCCGATGGTACTGCGGGGGCAACTTCGTGGGAGAGTAGGTCGCTGCCGGGATTGTCACTCGCCCGGGGCCGGCGTTGCCGGCTCCGGGCGTTTGTCCGTACGCCTACCCCGGCGTCATGCCTGCGACGGCGCCGGCGCGACCCGGCGGTCGCATCGGGAGCCTGCGCGCGCGGCACTCTCGCGCCGCCTGTTCCGCGGCGCTAGCGCGACCTTGCGGTCGCGTTGGGAGTCTGCGCGGGCAAGGAGTTCGTGCGTCGCCGGTTCTACGGCGGAGATCCTGGCCGGGGCGCCCTCGCGTCTTGCCGCGGGGAGCGGGGCAACAGGCCGGGCATCGCCCCGGCCTCGAGGGGACGCCGTGACACCTACCCCGCTCGATCGCGCCCTGGCTCAGAGGGCGCGGGGTCGATTCCGGACCGCACTTCGCAGCCTGAACCAGCCGGATGCGACCATTCCGACCGGGATGCGCGCCGCCTACCTGACGGCAGATGCGGAGTTGCGGCAACTCACGGGCGACGCTGAGGCCGCCGCCTCCGCCGCCCGGCGCGTTCTCCGCTCCGCGAACGCCGCACTCGACTGTCGGGCGCGCTGTCACGCCGTGCTCGGGGCGGTGGCGGCCGAGCTGGGCAAGACCGGCCGCAGCCTGAACCGGTTCCGGCGGGCGGTGGAGGCCGCGGCGGCGGCCGACGACGCCGAGCTCGTCGGCCGGATCCGCCTCGATGCCGTCGGCCACCTTGCGGACGTCGTGGGCCCGCCGGTCGCCAGCCGCCTGGTCGACGAGTGCCTGCGCTCGGCAACCGTCGCCGCCCACCCGCATCTGCACGTTCGCCTGCACCTGGCGGTCGCCGGGCTCGACCTCCGGCGGGGCCGTCTCGAGGCAGCGCTGACGCACCTCGGGGCGGCGGAGGAGTTGCTCGCGACGGGCGAGAACCTGTGGCTGGCCGGGCGGCTGGCCCTCGCGCGCGCCGACGCCTGTGCCCTCGCGGCGGACCACGCGGCGGAGGGCCGCCACGGCCGGGCGGCCCTCGGTCACGCCGGGCGGTCCGGCCACCTCGCGAGCCGCGTCGAGGCCATCAGCCGCCTCGCGCGCGCCCGGCTGGCCGCCGGCAACGCGGGGGACGCGGATGGCCTCTGCGAGCAGGGGCTGGCGGTCCCGGGCGGATCGGCTCGGGCCCGCATCGCCCTCCTGGACACGCTGGCCTGCGTCGGGCTGTACCGCGCCCGACCGGACGAAAGCAGGCGGCGTCTCGCGGAGCTCGACGAACTGCTGCGCGGCGACACGAGCCTCGCTTCGGCGCCGGAGGTCCTTGCCTCGTTCCTCACCCGCGCGCGCCTCGCGCTCGCGGGCGGCGCGTGGCACGAAGCGCTCGCCGTCTGCGAGACCGGGATCGCAAGGGCGGACGAGTGCGGGGACCTGCCCCGCAGCCTCTCGCTGCGCTGCCTCAAGGCCGACGCCTGCCGCGGGCTCGATCGGGTGGACATGGCTGCCCGCACCCTCGCCGAGGCCCGCGACCTGGCGGACGAGGTGCCGCTGCCGCTGGCGGCGGAGCTCGAGCGCGCGCACACCTCGTTGCTCGGTGGCGCGGCGCTCGGGGATCGAGAGCGGCCCGCCGTCGAGGCGTCCCTGCGCATCCTCTCGGCCGTGGGCACCGCGGACGCCCGGCGCGACGGCGTGCTCGCCTACCTGCGGACCGCGGGCCGCGGCGGTTCCCGACCGCGAAGCGGGCTCGCGGCCTCCCCCTGGGACGTGACGCCCATCGTCCGCGACACCCTCCCGGGCCGCACGTCGACGCCGATTCCCATTCGCGGGGCCACGTCGATTCCGGACCTCCTCGACCTCGCGCCGCTCGCCCGCCTCGCCTCGCACCCCGAGCTCCTCGCCCAGGAGCTCTTCATCCTCCTGCGCCGCAGCGGTTGGGCGGAGGCCCTAGCGATCGTCTCCACCCGCGACGGGCGCTCGTTCGACCTCCGCGCCCACGAGGGCTGGACGGCGGCGGCGGCCACCGCGGCGGCCCGCCGGCCGGGACGCGCGACGTCGATTTCGTGCGGATGGGGTACGGAGGGCGAGGTGCGCGTCCTCGTGCGACCTCCCGAGGACGCGCGGGCACGAGCCGGCCTGCCTGCCCTGCGGTCCCACGTGCAGCGGCTGGCGGCCGGCGAAGCGTTCCGCCACGCCGACCGCGACCGCCCGTCCCCGTGGCCGCCCGAGCTCGGGGCGCCGGGTGACGACGGCGTCTTCGCGTCGCCGGCGATGCGCCGGCTCGTCGAGAAGGCGCGGAAGGTCGCGGCGAGCACGTTGCCGATCCTGATTCTCGGAGAATCCGGCACCGGCAAGGAGGTGCTGGCGCGCCTGATCCACCGGCACTCGGGACGCCGCCCGCGGGATTTCGTCCCGTACAACTGCACGGGCACGCCCCGCGACCTGGTCGACAGCCAGCTCTTCGGTCACCTCCGCGGCTCGTTCACGGGCGCGTACGACAGCATGCCGGGCCTCGTCCGCACCGCCGACGGCGGGACGCTGCTCCTCGACGAGGTGGGCGAGCTCGACCTGCAGGCCCAGCCCAAGCTGCTGCGCCTGCTCGAGCACAACGAGGTCCAGCCGCTCGGCGCCGCGCGCCCCGTCGCCGTCGACGTGCGGGTCATCGCGGCCACGAACGCCGACCTCGCCGGGCTGGTGCGGGAAGGCCGCTTCCGGGAGGACCTGCTCTTCCGGCTGAACGCCGTCTGCCTGCCCATCCCGCCGCTGCGCGAGCGGAGAGACGACATCCCGCCCCTCGTGCACTACTTCCTCCGGCGCCACGGAGCCGAGCACGGGCGGCCGCGTCTCAAGCTGTCCGCCCGCACCCTCCGGTGCCTCCTGCGCTACCGGTGGCCGGGCAACGTGCGCCAGTTGTCGAACGAGATTCGACGGGCGGCCGCGCTCGCGGACGACGGCGCGGTCATCACGCCCGAGCACCTGTCCGCGGAGGTGCTCCGGGCGGCGCAGGCCGAGCCGGCCGGGCCGCCGGCCACCGCCGAGGCGTCCCCTTTCCAGGTCACCCTGCATCCGGGGCAGACGCTGGCGGCGGCGACCGCGACGGTCGAGCGGGCGCTGATCCGTCGGGCGCTCGAGGTCACGGGGGGACGGGTGGATCCCGCCGCGCGGCTCCTCGGCCTGTCGCGCAAGGGGCTCTTCCTCAAGCGTCGGCGGCACGGCGCCGACCTTCCCGTCGCCTGACGAACCACTGCCATGGCCGCATCCGCGCCACCCGCGGCCCGCGAGGCGACGCTTCGTCAGGCCGTCGTTCCGGTGCTGTTCCTGATCGCGCTGCTCGGGACCTCGGTGTACCTCTTCGGCGATTCCTCGTCGTCGGGGCCCAACCAGATCGCGCTCGTCCTCTCGGCCGGCGTGGCGGCGACCATCGGCCTCGCCAACGGCCATCGGTGGACCGACCTGGAAGCGGGCATCAGCCGGGGAATCTCGGTCTCGATGGGGGCCGTGCTCATCCTGCTGGCGGTCGGGGCGCTGATCGGGACCTGGATCCTGGCGGGCGTCGTCCCGACGATGATCCACTACGGCCTCGCCCTGCTCGCGCCGTCGGTCTTCTACGCCGCCGCCTGCGTGATCTGCGCGGTGGTCGCCCTGGCGACCGGCAGCTCGTGGACGACGGCCGGCACGGTGGGCATCGCCCTCCTCGGCGTTGCGACCGCGCAGGGGCTCCATCTCGGCCTGGCGGCCGGCGCGGTCATCTCCGGCGCGTACTTCGGCGACAAGATGTCTCCGCTGTCGGATACGACGAACCTCGCCCCGGCCGTGACGGGCACGGACCTGTTCGTTCACATCCGGCACATGCTCTGGACGACCGCGCCAAGCTTCGCCGTCGCCCTCGTCCTGTTCGCGGTCGCGGGCGTGACGGCGTCGGCCCCGGAGGAGACGGCCGAGCTCGCGGCGGTGCGGACGGCCCTCGCGGAGAGCTTCGCGCTCGGCCCGCACCTGCTGCTGCCCATGGCCCTGGTGCTGGCGCTGGTGATGCGCAGGGTACCGGCCCTGCCGGCGATGCTGATCGGCGCTCTCACGGGAGGCCTCTTCGCCGCCCTGTTCCAGCAGGAGGCCGTCCTGCGCTACGTCGGCCCTACCGACCTTCCGCTGGGCGTCGCGCTCCTCAAGGGCGTCTGGCAGGCGCTCTATGCGGGCTACGGGCTGGACTCGGGCAATCCGCTCATCGACGACCTGGTCTCGCGGGGCGGGATGGCGAGCATGCTGACGACGGTGTGGCTGATCCTGACGGCGATGACCTTCGGCTCGGTCCTGGAGACCACGGGCATGCTGCGGGTCCTCGCCGGACGCATGCTGGCGCGGGTGCGCGGGACGAGCGGACTCATCCTGACGACGCTCGGTACGTCGTTCGGCATCAACGTGCTGGCGTCCGACCAGTACATCTCGATCGTGCTGCCCGGCCGCATGTTCCGGGGCGAGTACGAGCGCCGCGGCCTCGACCCGAAGAACCTGTCGCGCACGCTGGAGGACGCCGGCACGCTGACGTCGCCGCTCATCCCGTGGAACACGTGCGGCGCGTTCATGGCGACGACGCTGGGCGTCCCCACCCTCACCTATGCTCCGTTCGCCTTCTTCAATCTCCTCAATCCGCTCGTGGCGGCGCTGTACGGCATCCTGAACATCGCCGTCGCCCCCGCCCGGACCGCCGGCGGCGCCCCTCCCGGCGAAGGTCCGGACCCGAAGCCGCCGATATAATCGTCATCGATCCTCCAAGGAGCGCCTTGCTGTTCCCGAGCAGCGCACGCAGGGCGGCCGGCCGCGAGCCCGGGCGCCGCAGCAGCTTTCCGTTCGTCGTCGGCGCCATCCTCGCGGCGTTCATCCCGCTGAACGCGGCCCTCTTCCAGTTGATCATGCTGCACGTCGAGGACCGCTCCTACTCGTGGATCACGGCCGTGTACTGGACCGTGGTCACCATGAGCACGCTGGGCTTCGGCGACATCGTCTTCCAGAGCGACGCCGGCCGGCTGTTCAGCATCTGGGTGCTGCTGAGCGGCATCCTGCTGCTGCTGGTCGCCCTGCCCTACGTGTCCATCGAGTTCCTGATCGAACCGCTGCGGCGCGCGCAGGAGCTGTCGCGCGTGCCCCGGCGGGCGCCCGCCGGCGAGCGCGGGCACGTGGTCATCACCCGCTACGACCCGATCGCGGCCAGCCTGATCGGACGCCTCCGCACCGACGGCATCCCGTGCTACGTCCTCGAGCCCGATCCGGCCGAGGCGGCCCACCTGACGGACCGCGGGATCCGGGTGGTGGCGGGCGACCCCGAGAGCCGCCTGACCTTCGAGCAGCTCGGCATCGAGCGGGCGCGGACGGTGTTCGCGAACCACGAGGACACCACGAACACCAACATCGCGCTGACCGTCCGCGAGGTGTCGCCCGACGTCCCCGTCATCGCGCTCGCGGAGCACGAGGACTCGACGGACATCCTGGAGCTGAGCGGCTGCTCGCACATCCTCCCGCTCAAGGTGCGTCTCGGCGAGTACCTGGCGAACCGGGTCAGCGCCGGCCTCGGGAAGGCCGACATCGTCGGCACCGTGAAGGGGCTGCAGATAGCCGAGTTCTCGGCCCGCGACACGCCGCTGGCGGGCCAGTCCGTGCGCGACACGCATCTCCGGGAACGGACGGGGCTGAACATCGTCGGGCTGTGGCACCGCGGGCGCCTCGTTCCCGCCTTCCCGGGAGTGCCGATCACGCAGGAGAGCATCGTGGTCGTGGTGGGCACGACCGATCAGTTGACCGCCCTCGACGGGCTCATCCGCGACCGTCCGGACATCGACGCTCCCATCCTGCTCGTCGGGGCGAGCACGGTCGGCAGCGTCGCCGCCCGCGCCCTCAAGCGCAAGGGCGTGCGCGTTCACGTGCTCGACCGGGATCCGGAGGCGCGGGAGCGGATGATCGGGGTTGCCGACGAGGTGTTCGGGGGCGACGCCAACGACCGCGACGCGCTGACCCGGGCCGGCCTCGGGAACGCTGCGCAGGTGCTGCTCACGACGCACGACGACGCGATGAACGTCTATCTCGCCGTCTACTGCCGGCGCCTGAAGCCCGACCTGCGCATCGTGAGCCGCGTCACCCACGAGCAGAACCTCGAAGCCATCCACCGCGCCGGCGCCGACTTCGTCCTCAGCTACTCCTCGCTGGGGGCCGAGGCCGTGCTCTCCCTCATCGAGGGACACGAGCTGGTGGTCCTCGGCGAGGGCGTCGACCTCTTCTCGCTGCCCCTTCCCCGCTCCCTGCACGGGAAGACGCTGGCCGCCACGGAGATCGGTTCGCGCACCGGCCTGAGCGTCGTCGCGGTCGAGCAGGGCGGGCGGGTCGTCACCAACCTGCGCGCGTCGATGACCCTGGAAGCCGGCGCCGAGATCGTCATGCTCGGCAGCGTGCAGCAACGGCGCGGGTTCACGGCCCGGTTCGGGCACTGAACCAGTCGGCGGGGGGCGTCGCGCTACCAGGCGGGCTGCCGGGTGCCCGTGTACGCAACGCGGTAGCCGATGACGAGGTGGACCCCGTAGGCGATGACGAATAGCACGCTCGTTGCCACGTGGGTCCAGATCGCGGTCGCGATCAGGGCGGGGCTCGTCGCCACCTGGATGAGATAGCCCGACAGCGCCATCGCCAGGAAGCTCCCGGCGGACGTGAGGCCCGTGCGCCGGTTCACCGGACTGGCCTGCAGGAGCTTGCGCAACGTGTGGGAGCGGAACACCATGCCGAAGAGGAAGACGCCGAGCGGCGCGACGAACACGTGGATCGACAGCATCGCCGGCTCCCAAGGGTGGTTGATGAGCGCGAACGGATCGTCCGTCGTCATCAGGTACTTCATGCAGAAGTAGGCCACGCCGCTCAGCGTGATGACGGCATGCATCGCGTTGAAGAACCAGCGCTCCGCCCGGGGCAGGACGGCCCACCGCTTGAGGGCGGCGATCATTGGTAGCCGGAAGTTCGCGCCGTAGAGGGTGCCATGAAGGTCAGGGCGCGTCCCCGGCCTGCAGGATCCGATCGAGGGCCAGCACCCGCCGCACCGCTCCGTTCACGGCCCGATTCGTGAGCGTGGCGCCGGCGATCGGCCGGATGGCGCGCTGGATCGCCAGGTCGTCGTCGAGCGGCCGGCGGTCGTACTGCCGCAGCCACGGCTCGGGGGCGACGTACTCCGGCGGCTCGAGAAACGCGGTGACGTCGATGCGCCGGACCCGCCCGTCCGCCTCGAGCGAGATGAGGAGGCTCTCGCGTTTCGTCCGCACGACGTGGGTGTCGACGTAGGCCCGCCCGACGACGGCACCGCCGCGGCGCGCCACGTAGCGCGCGTAGATGCGGCCCGGAACGTCCTGGCGCGAGAGGTCGGCCACGGCCCGGACCTGGGCTCGCGTCAGATAGACCCGATCCGCGGCGACATCGGCGCCCGGAAAGACGGCGGCCAGAGCCTCCTCCCTCGAGATGCCGGGCTGGCCGCTCGCCGCGGCGGCGGTCACCACGAGGAGCCCGGCGGCCAGAAGACGAGCCGCGGACCGGCGGGGGTCCACCGGCCGGCCCGCGGCCACCTGGAGCCGTCGCGGGTGGTACCGAACGGGGTGCGTTTCGCCCGGCACCGCAGCCGCGGGCAGATCAGAATGCGTATCCAACGTTGACGTTGAACTGGTTGACGCCGCTGTCGACGGCGTTGTTCACCCACATGTGATCGACCTTGATGACGATGCCCGGAGTCGGCTTCAACTCGAGCCCGAAGGTCGTGTACGTGTTGTCCTTCGACGGATTCCGCGTGAAGCCGGCCGCGAGCGCCGCGTGCGTGTCGACCTTCTCGTAGCGGATGTAGGGAGTGAACGCCACGTCCCCGGTCGAGGCCACCTGCGACAGCAGATCGTAGCCCACCTGCAGGTAGCCGCCCTGCATCCTCTCGGCGACCCCGCTCGAGCCGGTCAGACCGAGCACCTGGTTCAACTGCGCGGTGTCGTCGAGCGTCGCCTGCGCGAAGAGCCCGCGCACGTCGAGGCCGCGCGCCTGCACCTGCGCATGCACGTCGAAGATGCTCGTCCGGACGCCGTAGTTCCTCTCGTCGACGACGATGTCGCCCTGACCGGATCCGCCCGTATAGAAGCTGGCCCCGAAGAACATGCCCGGGGTCGGCGTGAAGTCGAGGCGGCCGGTGACCGCGAAGTCGTTCGCCTTGGCCTTGCCCCCCTTCTGGCGGCCGCCGCGGACGCCGCTCGACGAGAAGGCGGAGCCGTTCAAGCCGTTGACGGCGTAGAGGCGGAACGCGACCTTGTCGAACGCCCCGTAGATGCCGCCCCCGTTCTCCCGCCACGTGCTCGGGATGATGCTCTGCTCGGTCACCGGCCGCTCGGCTCCGATGAAGACGGTCGGCTCGTGGAACTCGTTGACCAGTCCCATCGGAACCAGCAGCATGCCGGCCCGCAGGCCGATGTTCTCGGTCGCGAGGAAGTCGACGTAGGCGAACTCCACGAAGATCTCCTTCGCGTGCTCGACCTCGATCTCCGAGTTGAAGAGGAAGCGGTCGTTGAAGCGGTAGCCGGCGTAGAGGATCGCCCGCAGGAAGTCGAACCGGTCGGTCTTGTCCGAGGCGTAGTTCTCATACAGCATCTCGCCGTAGCCGGCGATCGACACCCCGGCGTCCTGCGCGTAGGTGGCGGCGGCGGACGGTGCCAGGCCGAGCGCGCGGGCTCGTTCGACGCTCACCTCGCGGTCGGGCTCGCCGCTGCGCAACCGTTCGAGCTCCTCGGCGAGGATCTCCACGCGGCGCTCGAGCTCGGCGATGTCGATCGGGTCGTCCTGCCTCTCCTCCCCCTCCGCCGCGGCCGGCTCGGACTCCGCGTCCGCCGGTGTCGCCGGCCTCCGCCCCGCCGATTCCCCGGCCGCCGGCGCCGGCTCCCCGGCGTCGGCTCCGTCCTCCAGGTTCGGCCCGCCCTGCGCCGCGGCCGCGCCCTGCAGGGCCAGACACGCGATCGACACGACGGCCAGGAATCGCATCCGTAGCACTGACATCGCACTCCTCCGAATCGGCGCGGTTGCGCGGTGCGATGCCAGACCCCTAGCGCCGCCAACCCGTCGCAAGCTCCGGGTCGGCCCCAGCCCCCACCGGCCCAGGAGCTTGCGCCGCGGCACGCAC
>JAPOVI010000208.1 GCA_026708265.1 Acidobacteriota bacterium | reverse complement strand
TCAGGGGGTCCCTTTTCAAGTGGCCACGGGGTCCCTTTTCATCTTGCCGCTACCAACCTGACGGAGCCCCAGCGTTGTTGTCCCTCTCGTAGAACCGCGGTCTTCTCGATGGGTATCGATCGGTCTCGGCGACGAGGTGGGGGCCGAGTCGGTCTCTTGACTGGCCACGACGCGGCCGGACGCTCCTGCCGACTGGGCGCGGCCTCTCGTTTGCGGAAGGCATGCCCTTCGAGGAGCAGGATCTCGGCGTGATGCGTCGAGCGGTCGATCGGAGCGACGGCGCAGGAGGCGTTTGGGGAAGACGGTGCCCCGTCGCTTGAAGGGGCAGGTTGGTGGTTGTCGGCAAGGAGCGGTGCTCGTAGCGTCGGCTGACGAGCTGGAAGATCAGGTCGTCGTGTTGTCCGAGGCCATCGTCTCCAGGTCATGGGAGCGGCCCCTCGCGGTCGCGCACTCCGGGGCGGTCGGGGAGGGTGAGACGGAGGGCGGCCTGAGTCCGCGCCGTCGCCGTCGGGTTTCGAGCATCTGGCTGATGGAGCCGGCGCCGAGGGCGTCGCGGTCGAGGGCGAGCGCTGCGGCGAGGAGCCTGCGGCGTAGTCAGCATGGACGCACGGAGTCGAGCGACTGCGTGCGGGCCCTGCAGACAGAAGGACCGGCCTCCGTTTCGCAGGTCGCGGATTACCCTGTGTCCGGAAGAGGCCACAGTGCAGAGCCGCACGCGAAAGGAGAGCCGGTCCATGCGTAACGTACGATTTATCGGGCTCGATGTCCACGCGACCACCATCTCGGTCGCGGTTGCCGAGTCCGCCGGCGAGGTCCGCAGCCTCGGAACGCCACCATCCTCGAGGCGGTTCGCACGGCGCCGCCCCAGATGCGCGCGGTCATCGAGGCGCTGCAGGCGCTGCGCGGCGTCGCAACCGTCTCGGCGGCCACCATCGTGGCGGAAGTCGGCCAGCTCTCCCGCTTCTCGAACCCACGCCAGCTCATGGGGTACTCCGGGCTGGTCCCCAGCGAATACTCGAGCGGGTCGCGGCGCCGGACGGGCGGCATCACGAAGACGGGGAACGCCCACGTGCGACGCATCCTGGTGGAAGCCGCGTGGGCGTACCGCTTCCGGCCGGCCGTCCGTGGCCCCTTGCGCGCCCGCCAGGCAGGCCTCGACCGGCGGTCACCGAGGTCGCCTGGCGCGCCAAGAGCGCTTGCACCGCCGCTATGAAATGCTGGCCGCGACGGGGAAGAACCACAACCAGGTGATCACCGCGGTCGGTCGCGAGCTTCTGGGCTTCATCTGGGACATCGCCCGGACGGTCGAGCGGCGGGTGCCCGTCCGCGCGACGGCGTAGGAGACGCGGTGGCGTGAGGACGGCAGTCGGGGTGGCGGCGAGACGAAGAATCCTCAGAGCTCGTATGCGGCGAGGCGATTCGCAGCCTCGACCCGCGCCCCTAGGAGCTTGCGCCGCAGAACGTCAACAGAGTGGAGTGCCGCGGCGCCAGCTCCTGGGACGGTGGGGGCTGGGGCCGACCCGGAGCCTGCGACGGGTTGGCGGCGCTAGTCCGAGGCAGCTCCCGACGGATCATGACCATGCGGTACCCAACCCGCGCATATCAGAGTGATCGATCGTCGCGTACAGCCGCTTCGACTGCCGCCCCCACGCCCACCAACAGCGAGTCGCCAGCAGGAGAGAATCCAATCCAGTGACCCGTAGCGCCCGACGGTGCTGGCTTGACGAGTGCGTCCATATCAGGAGCCTGCGCCGGCCCTCCTTGGCCGACCGCCCTGGGGCTCCCGCGTGGGGGACGAGCCACCAGCTCATCGACGGAGAAACTTCGGGAACGCCCGGCCCTTGCCGGCGCCGCGGCTTGTCGACGCTGCCGCTCCGGTGGACGCAATGAGCGCGCCCACCGGAGCTTGCCAGCCCGCAGACGCGGTCTTCGCAAGCGCCCAGAGTTCCACCGTTCCTGTTGGGCCATGGAGCGACGCCGCAAAACCGCTCTCGAGAGGGAGGCGATGGTCGGCGCCGCGGAGCTCCCGGGAAGCCGCCTCGTCGTGCTGCACCGGCACATCCGGGCCCTTACCCGACGCCTGAGTCCGCCCCGTGGGAAGGCCGACCTCGGGGATCGCGAAGTGTTCCACGTGGAACACCGCTGACGGAGCGTCGCGCGGCTGGCAACGCCCGGGCGCGTCAGGCGCTTGGAGAGTCGAGCCGGGCGGCCGTCGACGGGTTGGCGTTCCGGCGCCGAGGGGCGCGAGGGACGGACCGCCACCGCCGGGTGGGGTGACGCAGATTTGACGCTGACCCGAGGATGAGTGTACTCTCTACGCGACGCACACGCGCAACATCGGCTGACCTAACGAAATTATGTTGCGAGACCTAATTTCGGGCTTTAGACCAAAAGCGCGGGTTAAGAAGATCTTCGCCGTCACGAACCAGAAGGGCGGCGTCGGGAAGACGACGACGACGATCAATCTGGCTGCGTCGGTCGCCCTCGCCGATCGGAGGGTCCTGATCGTGGACATGGACCCGCAGGGCAACCTGACGAGCGGTGTCGGCCTGAAGGGATCCGTACCGGAGGGGCGCACCGTCTACGAAGCGCTGACCGCGGCCGGCGAGCCGGACGTCGGCCGGTTCATCGTGCCGACGGCGGTGACCGGCCTGTCCCTCATGCCCGCGGATCGAAACCTCGCCGGGGCGGAGGTCGAGCTGGTCGGCATCGCCAATCGCGAGACGCGGCTGCGGCCGCTCCTGCGGCAGGCGCACGCCCGCTTCGACTACATCTTCATCGACACGCCGCCCTCGCTCGGCCTGTTGACCCTCAATGCCCTCGTCGCCGCCGAGGCCGTGCTGATTCCGTTGACGTGCGAGTACTTCGCGCTCGAAGGCCTTGCGGATCTCACGTCCACGCTCCGCCGCGTGCAGGCGCAACTCAATCCGGACCTGGTGATCGCGGGGGTGCTTCTGACGATGGCGGACCTGAGGACCAACCTCGGGCAGCAGGTGGCCGGAGAGGTGCGCGACTTCTTTCGGGAGAAGGTCTTCGAGACCACCATTCCGCGCAACGTGCGCCTGGGCGAGGCGCCGAGCTACGGGCTCCCGGCCATCCTCTACGACGTCAAGTCGAAGGGCGCGTCGGCGTATTCGGCCCTCGCGCACGAGTTCCTGCGGCGGGCGTCGCGCCCGCCCGGGCGCGGAGTCGCGATTGATGACTGACAAGCGCAAGGCCCTCGGCCGCGGCTTGCGGGCGCTGATTCCGGAGCCGGTGGCCCCGCTCCGGCGGGAGCCCGCCCAGGAGGTGGACCTCGACCTCCTGCGTCCCAACCGCGAGCAGCCCCGCGGCATCATCGAGGACGCACGGCTCGACGAGCTCGCGGCGTCCATTCGGTCGCACGGGATCATCCAGCCGCTGGTGGTCGCTCGCCAGGAGGACGGCAAGTTCGAGATCGTCGCCGGCGAGCGCCGGTGGCGGGCCGCGCAGCGGGCCGGGCTCCTGCGGGTGCCGGTGGTCGAGCGGACCGTCGCGAACAGCAAGCGCCTCGAGCTGGCCCTGATCGAGAACATCCAGCGCGAGGACCTGAACGCGATCGAGACCGCCGCGGCGTACGCCCGCCTGGCCGACGAGTTCGGGTTCACGCAGGAGGAGATCGCGCGCTCGGTCGGCAGGGACCGGGCGACGGTCGCGAACTACCAGCGGCTGCTGCGGCTCCCGGCCGAGGTCCGCGCGGAGGTCGCCTCGGGCGCCCTGTCGATGGGGCACGCACGTGCCCTGGCCGGCCTGGCCGACGAGCAGGCACAGCTCGAGATCGCCCGCGAGGTGCTCGCGCGAGACCTCTCGGTGCGCGAGACCGAGGCCCTCGTCAAGCGGCGCTCGGAGCCGCCGCGCCCGGTGCCGGAGCCGCCGCCCCCCGACGTGCACACCCGTGCCGCCGAGGATCGCCTCAAGGTGGCGCTCGGCACCCGGGTCCGCATCGTCCGCCGCGGCAAGCGCGGCCGGATCGAGATCTCGTTCGTCTCGGAGGACGAGCTCCAGCGGCTCTACGAGCAGCTCGCCAACGGCGCCTGACGGCCACCGCGGCCCCAGGCCGCCCGGAACTCCGGCCTCACGGCCGCTCCGGGGTTCCGCGCGCACCCTCCCCGCGCCTCCCGGGCGGCGTTCGGTGAACCGTGACTCCCACCGGAGGCCGCCGGCTCCCGTTGCGCCCCGCCGGCTTGCCGGCGCTTCCGGCGGGATGGTATAAATGGCTGTTTTGCCTGCCGGCGCGGGGCCGGACGTGATCCTACGGGGGCGCGTCCGAGCGGGGCACGGCCCGCGGGCAGGTTCATCGAGCGCAGGCGGCGCTATCTGACGCGGGCGAGCGGGGACGCCGGTCGCCAACCCCACGATGACGCAGCGAGCAGCGGCGACGAGGTACGCGCGGGCGCTTCTCGAAGTGGCCCTGAAGGACGGAGACCCCGACCGCGTCGAGCGGGAGCTCGCGCAGTTCACCGGGCTCCTCGACGAGCACCCGACGCTGGGTCGGGCGCTCCTCAACCCGGCCGTCGCGCCCTCCCGCAAGCGGGCCGTCGTTTCCGGGATCGTGGAACAGGACGGCGCCCTGTCGCCCATCGTCGCGCGCCTGCTGCAGATGCTGGCGGAGCGCGACCGCCTCGCCCTGCTTCCGGACCTGCTCGATGTCTATCGCGCCCGCCTGAACGAGCACCGGGGCATCGTGCGGGCGCGGATCACGACCGCCACGCCGCTCGACGACACGCGCGCGGCGGCCCTTGAGCGGGCCCTCGGGCAGGCGACGGGCCGTCAGGTACGCATCGAGCGCAGCGTCGACCCGGCCCTCGTGGGCGGCCTCGTGGCGCAGGTCGGCGGCGTCGTCTACGACGGGAGCGTGACGCGACACCTCGATCGGCTCCGGCAGGAGTTCGGCAGCCGGGTCTGAGCCCGGCACGGTATCGAAGGATGAACATCAAGGCAGACGAAATCTCCAAGCTCATCAGGGACCAGCTCGGGAACTACTCCCTCGACGTCGACGTGGCCGAGGTCGGGACGGTGGTGTCCGTGGGCGACGGCATCGCGCGCCTGCACGGCATCGAGGGCGCGATGGCGACCGAGATGCTCGAGTTCCCCCACGGCGTCTTCGGGATCGCGCTGAACCTCGAGGAGGAGAGCGTCGGCGCGGTGCTCCTCGGCGAGGCGACCGAGATCAAGGAGGGCGACACCGTCAAGCGGACCGGGCGCATCATCTCCGTGCCCGCGGGCGACGAGATGATCGGCCGGGTCGTCAACGCGCTGGGGCAGCCCATCGACGGCAAGGGGCCGATCAACACCAGTCAGCAGTCGCCGATCGAGCGCATCGCGCCCGGTGTCGTGGACCGGCAGCCGGTGAAGGAGCCGCTGCAGACGGGCCTGAAGGCGATCGACGCGATGATCCCGATCGGCCGCGGCCAGCGCGAGCTGATCATCGGCGACCGGCAGACCGGCAAGACGGCGGTGGCCGTCGACACGATCATCAACCAGAAGGGCCTCGACGTCATCTGCATCTACAACGCCATCGGGCAGAAGCAGTCGACGATCGCGCAGGTCGTCAAGACTCTCGAGGAGGAGGGCGCGATGGAGTACACCATCGTCGTCGCCGCCTCCGCCTCGGACCCGGCGCCGCTGCTCTATATCAGCCCCTACTCCGCGTGCACGATCGGCGAGTTCTTCCGCGACAGCGGCCGCCACGCCCTGTGCATCTACGACGACCTGTCGAAGCACGCCCAGGCCTACCGCGAGATCTCGCTCCTGCTGCGCCGCCCGCCGGGGCGCGAGGCGTATCCGGGCGACGTCTTCTACCTGCACTCGCGGCTCCTGGAGCGCGCGGCGAAGATGAAGGACGAGCTGGGCGGGGGCTCCCTGACGGCGCTGCCGGTAATCGAGACCCAGGCCGGCGACCTCTCGGCCTACATCCCGACGAACGTCATCTCGATCACCGACGGCCAGATCTTCCTGGAATCCGACCTGTTCAACCAGGGCATCCGGCCGGCCATCAACGCGGGCAACTCGGTCTCCCGCGTCGGCGGCTCGGCGCAGGTGCGCGCGATGCGGCAGGTGGTCGGCACGTTGCGCCTCGACCTGGCGCAGTACCGCGAGCTGCAGGCCTTCGCGCAGTTCGGGAGTGACCTCGACAAGGCCACGCAGGACCAGTTGAACCGGGGCCGGCGCCTCACCGAGATCCTGAAGCAGCCGCAGTACCGTCCCCTGTCGGTGGAGCGGCAGGTCCTCATTCTGTTCGCGGGCACCAAGGGTTACCTCGACGGAATCGCCGAGACCGACGTGGCGGCCTACGAGCAGGAGCTCTACCAGTTCATGGACGCGCGCTACGGCGAGCTGGTGGCGAGACTCGTGTCCGAGAAGAAGATCGATGATCAGCTCCTGGCGGACCTCACGACCGCGGTCGCGGAGTTCACCGAGCAGTTCACGGCGACCCGCAAGGAAGCGGCCGCCTAAGCGAAGATGCCGTCCCTCATCGACCTCCGCCGTCGCATTCGCGCCGTCAAGTCGACGCAACAGATCACGAAGGCGATGAAGACCGTCGCCGCGTCGCGGCTGCGCCGGGCCCAGGACCGCATCGTGGGCGCCCGGCCGTTCGCGAAGCTGATGGGTCGCGTGCTGAACGACCTCGCCGAGCGGGTCGACACGACGATGCACCCCCTCCTGGCGCCGCCGGTCGCCCCGGATGCCCCGCTGCTGGTCTTCGTCGTCACCGCCGACAAGGGGTTGTGCGGCAGCTTCAACGCCAACATCCTGCGGCGGGCGGGCGGCTTCGTGGGCGAGGCGGACCGGCCGGTGGTGATGGGCCTCGTGGGGCGCAAGGGCCGCGACTTCTTCGTGCGGCGCGGCTTCGACGTGCGCTTCGAGCTGGTCAACATCTTCAACGACCTGCGCTACGGCCACGCCCAGGCCGTCGCGCGGGCCGCGATCGAGGAATACACGGGCGGCGCGGTCTCGCGCGTTGACGTGATCTACAACGAGTTCAAGAGCGTCATCCAGCAGCCGGTCGTGGTCGAGCAACTGCTTCCGATACCGCGCATCGAGTACGCGGACGGGGATCCGGAGGCCGGCGTGACGGGCGAGTTCCTCTTCGAGCCGACGCCGGCCGAGATCTTCCGGGACCTGCTGCCGCGGCACGTGGAGACCCAGATCTTCCGCGCGCTGCTCGAGTCCGCGGCGGCGGAGCATGCTGCGCGGATGACGGCCATGGACGCCGCGACGCGGAACGCCAACGAGATGATCGACGGGTTGACGCTCTACATGAACAAGGTGCGCCAGGCCACCATCACGCGCGAGTTGATCGAGGTGGTGTCGGGCGCGGAGGCGCTCTAGCGATGGCACAGGCAGGCGGAGACGCGAAGGGGAAGGTGGTCCAGGTCATCGGGCCGGTGGTCGACGTCGAGTTCCAGGGCGGCCACCTGCCGCCCATCTACAACGCGCTCCGCATCACGGCCGGGGAGGGGGCGGATGCGCGCGACGTGATCGCGGAGGTCGAGCAGCACCTCGGCGAGAACCGCGTGCGCGCAGTCGCGATGAAGCCGACCGACGGCATGCAGCGCGGAATGGCGGCCATCGACACCGGCGGCCCGATCGCCATGCCGGTGGGGCCGTCGACGCTCGGCCGCGTGCTGAACGTGCTCGGCGAGCCGGTGGACTTCCCCGACCGGCCGGTGGAGACGGACCAGCACTGGCCGATCCACCGGCCCGCGCCGACCCTCGAGGACCAGTCGACCGAGCTGCAGATGTTCGAGACCGGCATCAAGGTCATCGATCTGCTGGAGCCCTACCTGCGCGGCGGCAAGATCGGCCTCTTCGGGGGCGCGGGGGTCGGCAAGACGGTCATCATCCAGGAGCTGATCCACAACATCGCGCTGAAGCACGGCGGCGTCTCGGTGTTCGGCGGGGTCGGCGAGCGCACCCGCGAAGGCAACGACCTCTGGCTGGAGATGCAGGAGAGCGGGGTCGTCGACATCGAGAGCTCCGAGAAGTCCCGCGCGGCCCTGATCTACGGCCAGATGACGGAGCCGCCCGGCGCCCGCCTGCGGGTGGCGCTCAGCGCGCTGACCGTCGCGGAGTACTTCCGCGACGCCGAGGCGAAGGACGTCCTGCTGTTCATCGACAACATCTTCCGCTTCACGCAGGCGGGCTCCGAGGTGTCGGCCCTGCTTGGACGCATGCCCTCGGCGGTCGGCTACCAGCCGACGCTGCTCACCGAGATGGGCGAGCTGCAGGAGCGGATCACGTCGACCAAGAAGGGGTCGATCACGTCGGTTCAGGCCATCTACGTCCCCGCGGACGACTACACCGACCCGGCGCCGGCGACGACGTTCGCCCATCTCGACGCCACGACCAACCTGTCGCGCGCGATCGTCGAGATCGGCATCTATCCGGCCGTCGATCCGCTCGCCTCGTCGTCGCGCATCCTCGATCCGCGGATCATCGGGGAGGAGCACTACACGGTCGCGCGCAACGTGAAGCAGGTGCTGCAGCGCTACAAGGACCTCCAGGACATCATCGCGATCCTGGGCATCGACGAGCTGTCCGACGACGACAAGCTGACCGTCTCGCGGGCGCGCAAGATCCAGAAGTTCCTCTCGCAGCCCTTCTTCGTGGCGGAGCAGTTCACCGGCAAGGAGGGCAAGTACGTGCCGATCGCGGACACGGTGCGGGGGTTCAGGGAGATCGTCGAGGGCAAGCACGATCACCTGCCGGAGCAGGCGTTCTTCATGGTCGGGGGCATCGAGGAAGCGGTCGCCAACGCGGAGGCGGCCGAGGCCGCGGCGTAGGCCGGGGAACCGGGCACCATGGCGCTTCCCTCGCATCTCGCGCTCGAGATCGTCACCCCCGACCGGTCGGTGGCCTACGAGACCGTCGACGAGGTCGAGCTCCCCGGCGCGGAAGGCTATCTCGGCGTGCTCCCGGGCCACACCCCGCTCCTGGTCGCCCTGCAGGTCGGCGCCGTGCGCTTCCGCAAGGGGGACGAAGAGAGTTTCCTGTCGGTCGCCTTCGGCTTCGCGGAGGTCGGTCCGGATCGCGTTCGCATCCTCGCCGACGTCGCCGAGCGTGCCGAGGAGATCGACATCCGGCGCGCGGAGGCGGCGGTCGAGCGGGCTCGCGAACGCATGCAGCGGGCCGTCGACGTCGACTTCGAACGGGCGCGCATCGCCCTGCTGAAGTCGCTGGCCCGGCTGCAGGTCGCCTCCCGGGCGCGCGTGCGCGGCTCCGCCGGCCTGTGATGCGGCGCGGACGGGCGAGCGGCCTGCACGGCGCTCGCAAGCCCACCGCGACCGGACCCGCGTGACCGGGTGGTAAGGTGGCGAGATGCGCCTCGCCTGCGCTGCGCGCACCGATCCCGGCCGCCGGCGCGCGGCCAACGAGGATTGCTACTGCGCGCGCCCGGACCTCGGACTGTTCATCGTGGCGGACGGGATGGGCGGGCACGTGGCGGGAGAGGTGGCCGCGCGGATCGCGGTCGACGAGGTCGAGCGCTTCATCGAGGCGGCCGCCGGGGGCGCGCCGCCCGACGCGTGGCCGGCCCCGCTCGACGCGGCGGTCGACACGGACGGCAACCGACTGGCGGCCGGGCTGCTGGTTGCAAACCGGAGCATCGCGGATCGCGTGGGACGCGCCGAGGAGCTCCGGGGGATGGCGACGACGGCCGTGGCGGTCATCGTCGGCGAGCGCGGCGCGGCCCTCGCACACGTCGGCGACAGCCGCGCCTACCTGCGCGGGTCGGGCGGGCTCGAGCGCCTCACGCGCGACCACTCGTGGGTGGAGGAGCAGATCGAGACCGGTCTGCTGACGCCCGCCGCCGCGCGGGAGCACCCCTGGCGCAACGTCGTGACTCGCGCGCTGTCGGGCGTGGACCCGGTGGAGCCCGACGTGCGCGACGTGCCGCTGGCGTCCGGGGACCGGCTGCTGCTCTGCTCGGACGGCCTCTCGTCCGTCCTCTCCGACGCGGAGATGGACGCGCTGCTGTCCCGAGCCGCGACCCCCGAACGGGCGTGCGAGGATCTCGTCCGGGGCGCCAACGACGGCGGCGGCCCCGACAACATCACCGTCATCGTGATCGACGTCGATGTGGGCTAACCTCGCGCGGCTCCTGCGGCACCGCGGGCTGGTGCAGGCGCTCGTGGTCCGGGACCTCAAGGCCCGCTACCGCGGCTCGGTGCTCGGCTTCTTCTGGTCCTTCGCGAATCCGCTGCTCCTGCTGCTGGTCTACACGTTCGTGTTCTCCGTGGTGCTCGACGGCTTCCGTCCGGTGGACATCGAGCCGTACGCGCTCTTCCTGTTCTGCGGCCTGCTGCCCTGGACGTGGTTCTCGTCCGGTCTGACCGAGGCCGGCAACTCGCTGGTCGTCAACGGCAACCTGATCAAGAAGGTGCTGTTCCCGGCCGAGGTGCTGCCCGTCGTCGCCGTGGTCGCGAACATGGTCCACTTCCTGCTCGCGCTGCCCA
>JAPOVI010000292.1 GCA_026708265.1 Acidobacteriota bacterium | reverse complement strand
ATCCTCAAGCCACTTGACCTGGCAGCTCAGCGAAACACACTTCCGCCACGGGCTGCTAAGACTTCAAACAACGGATTCGTCTTTCCAATCTATCTCTACCCCGGGCGTGCCAAGACTGACAAGGCGCTATTCAGCGACTGGCCAAAGGGAACGGGTGGTCGCACCCCGAACCTGGAATCGGGGTTCGTCGCGCAGATGGCAACAGCTATCGAACCGCGTTTCGTCAGCGACGGCCGAGGTGATGTCCGGACCACCTTCGGACCCGAGGACGTTCTCGGCTGGATCTATGCGGTGTTCCACAGTCCCGGTTACCGCGAGCGCTACGAATCTCAGCTCAAGCTCGACTTCCCCCGCGTGCCGCTTCCCGGCGGCACCGATCTGTTTCGGCAACTGACTTCGGCAGGCCACGACCTACTGTCGTTCCACCTCCTCGAATCGCCCGCGCTCGACGACACCATCACCGACTACTCCGGCCCGAAGAACCCGGAGGTCGGGCAGGTGGGCTGGTCCGACGGCACCGTCTGGCTCGCTGCCGGCAAGACCGACGCCCGTCAAGGCCACCGCGCAAGGAAGGCCGGTCGGTTCGGATTCCACGGCGTGTCTGAAAAGGCGTGGGACTTCCACATCGGCGGCTACCAGGTCTGCCACAAGTGGCTCAAGGACCGGAAGGGCCGCACGCTTTCGGACGACGACATCGCCCACTACCAGAAGATCGTGCTCGCAGTGAACGAGACCATCCGCATCATGGACGAGATTGACGAGGTCATCGAAGCCCACGGAGGGTGGCCCGCCGCGTTCCGCGCGGAGGCGTAGGCGAGTGCGCCATCGGACGGAACCGCGTAGGTGCTCCCATTCCGGCCGCGAATGATCAAGCTTCCACCTCAAGATCGCTACGTGGCCTGCGCCTCGGAGCGCCTCGGTGGACACGCAAAAGCCGAATGGGATGGATGCCCTTCGTTCCTGATGCCCAGCCGTGGGGTGCCGACGTGGACCCTCGCGGGCCGACGGCATCATAGTGCCAAGGCGGGGGACACGGAGGTCTTCCCAGGCAACCGGAGGGTCCAACATGGAGCGTAGCAGCGCCTCTGCGGGGCCTCCGCTTCGAGCAGTTCGACGCGCCCAGGCCCACCTGGACCGCTGGGAGCAGCGCTGGGCCGACACCCGCATCCACTGCACCGCCAAGCGCCAAGTGGCTGCCATGTTCGCCGAGGAACGCGCTGCCCTCCGCCCCTTGCCCCTCCAGCCGTTCCGCTACTGGTTAGGGGATGCTGGCGGGAATGGCCTTGCCACCTTGACGAGCGACGGCGCTGGGGTCACGGGCCGACGCGTCGCAGAGCTTGGCAAAGTAGCATTGGATGATTGTCCTTACGTCGAACAACACCACTTCGATCGCGACCGCGACGCGCTTCCAGCCTCGGGCCTTCGCCTCGGGCAGCCGGCACCGGCCGGGGTCAGTTCACAGAACTTCACCCAATTCACTCCCCGACGGCGCCATTTCACGCTCAGCCGACCCTTCTCATCGAGTCCGTGCAGGGCGCAAAGCAGTAGCCCGGGTTGACGCGGAACGCCTCGCAAGCTCTCCGGTCGATGCGGCGTGCGACGCCGAGCCCGTGGGCCGACGCGTCGATCGCCGGCCTGGGCCTTCAGCATGTCGAGCGAGCCGCAAGGACGCCGCGCAAACGAGACACTCGGGCCGCGCGCATTCAGTCGGTCCGGAGCGCAGTGACCGGATGGACGGGGCCGGCGCGGCGGGCCGGCAGCCAGACGGCGAGTGGCGCCGCGGCGCCGAGGACGAGCGGGACGGCGAGGAACGTCAGCGGGTCCAGCACGCTGACCTCGAACAGCAGCCCGCGCAGCAGGCGCGCCACGGCGACGGCAATCGCCAGCCCGAGCACGCCGCCGACGGCTACCAGCTTGAGTCCGCCCGCGACGAGCAGCCGGACGACCCGCGCTCCGTCGGCGCCGAGCGCCATGCGGATGCCGATCTCGCGCGTCCGCCGGGAGACGCCGTGGCTGACGACGCCGTAGAGGACGATGGCGGCCAGCGCCAGTGCGAGCACTCCGAACGCGGACAGGACGCAGGCGGAGAGCTGCTGCGGGAGCCGCATCAGCGCGAGGTGGCGGTCCATCGTGCCCGTCTCGAACACCCACAGGTCGGGTCGACCTCGCGCGGCGGCCAGGAGCGCGAGCGCCGTCCGCTCCGGGTCGGTCGACGTCCTCGCCACGACCGTCATGGAGTGCGCGAGCCGTTGCGAGTAGGGGAGGTAGACCATGTTGAGCGGCGCCTCACCCAGCGTCCGCACTTTCGCGTCCGCGGCCACCCCGACGACCCGCCAGGGGAGATCCGTCGTCGTCGCGCCGCCGGATCAGCCGGCCGACGGCGTCGCCGTCCTCGCAGAAGCGCCGGGCCCCCGCCTCGCTGACGATCACGACAGGCCCCGCGGGCGGCCGGTGCCCGGCCTCTCCCGCTCGGTAGGGGCTCCGGAGGCGTCGGCGTGGCGCTGCTCCGCCTATCGGGGCTCGGCTCTGGGTAGTTCCGTAGCCTTCCTCGGCGGGCCCGTAGAAATCCGGGTGAGGATTTGGGGGTGGAACATGGAGGCGTCGCGCGATCGTGGGCCAAGCCAGTCATTTCCATTGTGGAGGGAGCCGGGAGGGCGACAGCTGTCCGCCATTGCTATTGGATCTGTATGCCGCCGGAGGCAGTGCGGAGGGTGATCAGTGGTCCGCCGCCGCGGACCTCGCCCTGGAGTCGCCCGCGCCGCATCTCGTGCACGGCGACGGGGTGGTCGCTGCGGACGGCCCCGGATCGGGTGCGCGCATCAAGGTGGAACGCCGCGTCCTCGGACAGGTCGACCTCGATCTCGCCGGAGCCGCTCGTGAGGTGCCACGCGCCCCCGGGCGTGCCCTCCACCCGAATCGGACCGCTTCCAGTACGCGCCCGCAGCGCCGCCGCGAACCGCTCGACCCGGATCGCCCCCGACCCGGTTCGCGCGTCGACGTCGCCGCCCACCGCGTGAATCTCGACGCTGCCGGATCCGGCCTTCACCGTCGCATTAGCGGCGACGTCCGAGATCCGTGTCCCGCCCGACCCGATCCTCGCTGTGACCGGACCCCCAACACCGTCTATCCGCACGTCACCCGACCCGGTGCGCACCCGGACGCGGGTGTTCGCGGGAACGACGACCTCGTAGCTGACGCCGACCTGCCGACGCCGGGAGGGTCCGAGGTGGCCGACGCGCAGGAAGTCGCCCGTCAGCTCGATCGGCGGGTCCGACGCGATGGCCCGGACGCGGTCCGCGACGACGGCCACGCCATCCGGCGTCCATCGGTCGGCGTAACCCCGGATTCGCCCGGAGACCCGGACCCGGCCCGGCTCGCCGGCTGTCACTGCGATCCGCCCGCTCCCGGTGCGGACGTCCAGTACGAGCGTGTCGCCGCCCACCGCGATGGTCCGCTCGAACTCCCCGTCGATCGTCTCCGAGGCGGCCGTGGTCACGCAGAGGCTCCACAGCACGGCAGCCGTCGCCGCTCGGGCCGCGGCCGGCAGTGCACCCAATCTCGTCGTGTGCATCGTCATCCTCCCTTCCTGACCGCTACTCCGCGCGCAGCGCCGCGAGCGGATCGGTGGCGGCCGCCCGCCGCGCCGGGGACCAGGCGGCCGCGGCGGCCACGGCCAGCAGCAGCGACGACACGCCGAGGAGCGTCGGCAGATCGAACGGCGTCACGTCCACGAGCAGGCTCGCCAGCGAGCGGGACACCGGTATCGACGCCAGGAGACCGATCGCGATGCCCGCCCCGGCCAGCCCGACGGCGCCGCGGACCACCATCCAGCGGACGTCGCGCGGCGCTGCCCCGAGCGCCAGGCGGAGGCCGACCTCGTGCGTCCGTTGCGCCGTGGCGACGGCGATCACGCCGTAGATGCCGAGCGTGGCGAGCGCCAGCGCGACGATGCCGAACAGCGTGACGAGGATCGTCGTGAACCGCCGCGCGGCAAGCGTGTCGGCGAGGAGCTGGTCGACCGTCGCGACACTGTAGAAGGTCTCCAGCGGGGCAGCGGCCCAGATGACGTCCTGAATCGCCGGGACCGCGGCGGCTGCGTCGCCGGCCGTCCGCACGACATAGGTCATCGAGCCGTTCTCTTGGCCGGGATACTGCGCATGCGGGAGGAAGATCTCCGGGCGCGGGCGGCTCTCGAACCCGTGCGGCCGGACGGTGCCGACGACGCCGACGATCTCCGCCGCGTGGGCCTGCCCGGAGAGCTGCACGGTGAGCCGCTGGTCGAGCGGGTTCGACTCCGGCCAGTGCTGCCGGGCCAGGGTCTCGTTGATCACGACCACCGCCGGTCCCTCGGCGTCGTCCCGGTCGTCGAACCACCGACCGGCCCGGAGCGGGATGCGCATCGTCTCGAAGTAGCGGGGGGTCGCCAGCGAGACGACCGTCGCCAGCTCCTCGCCGGGCGGAGGAGGCGGCCGGTCGTGCAACGTCAACGGGCTCTCCCGCGTCACGTCGGCCAGCGCAAGCGGCAGCGACGAGACTGCCGCGGCGCCCGCAACGCCCGGCAGGGCGCGGATGTCGCGCAGGGTCTGGCGGAAGAAGTTCGCGGCACCCGCGAGCCCGGGGTCGGTGACCGCGCTGCGGCCGTCGGGGTAGTGGAACACCTGCAGCGCCACCGTGTTCGCCGGGGTGAAGCCGAGGTCGACGTTCACCAGGCGGGCGAAGCTCTGCACGAGCAGGCCGGCCCCGACGAGCAGCACCAGCGCCAGCGCAACCTCGGCCGCCACCAGCGAGCGTCGCAATCGGGCGCCGCTCCCGCCGGTGCGTTGCTCCCGGAGGACGCCGTGCGCGCTCTGGCGGAGAACGTGCACCGCGGGCGCGCTGCCGAACGCCAGGGCGGTCAGCACGACGAGTCCGGCGGCGAACGCCAGGAGCCGTCCGTTGACCGCGATCTGCGCGGCGCGCGGCACGTCGGCCGGCATCAGCCCGACGATCGCGTCGAGCGTCCAAGAGGCGAGCAGCAGACCCCCGAGGCCGCCGAGCGCGGCGACCACCGCGCTCTCCGTCAGCAGTTGGCGCAGCAGGCGCCCGCGCCCTCCGCCGACCGCCGTCCGGACGGCGAACTCCGATGCGCGCCGCGCGCCGTGCGCCAGCATCAGGTTCGCGACGTTGATGCACGCGATCAGCAGGACCAGGGCCACGAGGCCCTGGAGCAGCAGGAGCGTCGGCCGCACGGCCTCCACCTGACTCACCTGGAGCGGGACGACGCGCGCCCCCGTGTCGGAGTTCGTCCGCGGATAGTCGGCCGCCAGCCGGGCCGCGACGGTGTCCATCTCCGCCTGGGCTTCCGACAGCGTCACGCCCCGTCGCAGCCGCGCCACGACATGCCACCAGCCGTCGCCGCGGCTGAACGTCTCCCACTCGGCGATCGCCTTCGGCACGTAGACGTCGCGGGCGCCGCGGCCGCGCTCCAGCCCGACCTCGAAGTCCGGGGCGAGCACGCCGACGACGGTGTACGGCTCGCCGTCCAGCACCAGCGACCGGCCGACGACGCCGGCATCCCGGCCGAATCGCCGCTGCCAGAGTCCGTCCGTCAGGATGACGACGCCGCTCCCCGGGCGGTACTCCTCGGACCGGAACGTGCGGCCGTGCGCCGCATCTGCGCCCAGCAGCGTGAAGAAGCCCTCGGTGACCGCATACGCGTACAGCACCTCGGGCCGGCCGGTGCCGGTGACGTCGAACGAGTAGGGCTCGATCGCCGCGACGTGCTCGAACGATGTCGCCTGCGCCCGCCAGTCGAGGAAGTTCGCCGACGCGACCTCGGCCGGCTGGCCGCTGTCCCGATCCGTCTGCCACAGGGTCACCAAGCGCCCGGGGTCGAGGAACGGCGGCGGCTGCAGGAGCACGGCGTCGACGACCGAGAAGACGGTCGTGGTCGCGCCGATTCCAAGCGCCAGGGTCAGGACGGTGGCGGCGGTGAAGCCAGGACTGTGGACGAGCAGTCGCAGGCCGTGACGGACGTCCTGGAGCACCTGTTCGGGCAGGGCCCCGAAGCGCACGCCCCGCACGCGGTCCCGCGCCGAGGCCAGACCCCCCAGCGCCGCCAGGGCCTGCCGGCGCGCCTCGGCGGGCGGTGTGCCTCGAGCGCACCGGGCCGCGATCTCCCGCTCGACATGGTCGCGGAGCTCGTCGTCCAGCTCGCGATCCGCGCGGCCGCGGTCGAGCAGGGCACGGGATCGTACCCGCCATGCGTATACCCAGCGGGGGAGCGGCATGGTTCAAGCCTCCGTCAGCCGCACGACGTGCGTGATCGCCTCGGAGAGCCGCTCCCAGTTGGCGCGCTCCTCCCGCAAGTACCTGCGGCCGGGCGGCGTGAGCGCGTAGAACCTGGCGCGCCGCCTGTTCTCGGTCACCTGCCACTCGGCGGTGACCCAACCCTGCTGCTCCAGCTTGTGCAGGGCGGGGTAGAGCGAGCCGTCGCTCACCTGCAACGCGTCGTTCGACGCCTGCCGCAGGCGCTGCCCGATCGCCCACCCGCTCCGCGGCTCCAGCTCCAGGATCTTGAGGATCAGAAGGTCCAGCGTGCCCTGGACCAGCTTCGGCGGTTTGCTCATCGGCTCCCCTCGCTTACCGTGACAACGTAGCACGTCTCATCTCGGTAAGCAAGGGGAGGTGCAGCGCGCGAGTAGCGCACCAGAGTTCGGTCGGGGCGGCCTGGGGCCGAGGGCTCGCCGACTCTCGCTGTTCCGCCGGCACTCGGCGGCGGGTTGTCCACGGCCGTCACCGTGGGCCACAGAACCACATCATCGTACGAGGAGCGGAGTCCCTGCGCAGGCGAGGAAGCACTGTCAGCTTCCTCGAGAGACGCGAGCGGCCCCACGCTCGAACCGGGTGCCCGAGGTGCTGGACAACCGGACCGCGGGACGGTTGTCCGTTGCGCTGGCCGCGGTGACTGAGGCAGGCGGCGCGACGTGCGTGGCAAGGTCGGGTGAGACGAGCACGGTTCTCAGGTCCCCCTGGGGTCGGACGGCCAACGCCTGTTGCACTCCATTCCAAGAAAGTGCGGTCGCGAGCGTGTCACTCCGTTCGCAGTGCGAGGAGCGGGTCGACCCGGGCCGCCCGGCGCGCGGGCACGATGGTCGCCAGCAGGCTGGCGGTGCCGAGGACGAGGATCACACTGGCGACCGCCCAGAGTTCGAGCGGCGGGACGTCGGCGCTCAGCCGCCGCAGCACCGCGCCGATGAGGAAGGCCCCGCCCAGCCCCACGACGCTTCCGGCGGCGACGAGGACCATTCCGCTGCGCGCGAAGCGCGCGGTCACCTGACCGCCCGTGGCCCCCAGCGCCAGGCGAACGCCGATCTCCTTCGTCTGCCGGGCCACCGCGTAGGCGACGATCCCGTAGAGACCGGCCGCCGCCAGCGTCAACGCTGCCGCGGCGAACAGTCCGAGCAGCGCGGCGCTGAAGCGGGTCGCCGCGAGACTCCCGGCGACCACCTCGTCCATCGTCCGAAACGCGGTGATCGGCAGCAGCGGATCCGCCTCCCGGATGATCCGCTCGACGGACGGGATGAGGCCCGTGCCGCCGTCTCGCGTCCGGAGCGCCCAGTGAACCTGGAAGAACCCGTGCGCCCCGGCGAGCAGGTCGTCCGGCACCTGCTCCACCGGCACCAGCACCGTCGGCCGCGTGGCGGTGACCCCGCCGGTGCGCACGTCGCCGACGATGCCGACGATCTCCCGCACCGCGTCGTCGATCGCGAGAGCGGTCATCTGCACGCGAGTGCCGATCACCGGGCGCCCGCCGCCGAAACGCCGGGTGAACGCCTCGTTGACGACCGCCACCGGCACACTGCCGGCCCGGTGGTCGCCCTCCTCGAAGGCCCGGCCGGCCACGAGCGGAATGCGCAGGACCCGCAGGTAGTCGCCCGCGGCGTAGCGCCAGTCGACCGCGCCCGGCTCGAGCACGTTCGCCGGCATCCGCCGCATCTGGAGATTCAGGCCCCGCTCGACGGGAAGGTTGTTCGTGGCCGCTGCGGCCTCGACGCCCGGCAGGCGGACGAGGTCCGACAGTGTGGCCCGGTAGAGCTCCGTCACGGCGTCGCGCGACCCGTAGGCGGGACCCTGGAGCGAGGCGCGCGCGGTCAGGACGTTCGCGGGGTCGAATCCGAGCTCCGACGTGCTGAGCGCGACGAACGTGCGCAGGAACACGGCGGCGCCGACCAGGAGCACCGTGCACAGGGCGACCTGCGCGACCACGAGCGAGCGGCGCCCCCAGGAGGCGAGGCCGGCCGCGCTTCCGGACCGCCCGCCGTGCAGGGCGTCGGCCGGCTTGCTGCGCACCGCCAGGGTGCCGGGCAGCAAGCCGAAGACTACGCCGGACACAACCGCCAGCCCGAGCGCCCCGGCAAGCACCGGCGGGTCGACCGCGACGTCCCATACGGCGAGTGGCGGTTGCAGGGCGACGAGCGCCCGCACCCCCCAGACCGCGGCCAGGGCGCCGACCGCACCACCGGCCGTCGACAGCAGCACGCTCTCCGTCAGGAGCTGGCGCAGGAGCCTGCCGCGGCCGCCGCCGAGCGCAGCCCGTACCGCCAGCTCCCGGCGCCGGTTGACGGCGCGAGCCAGTTGCAGCCCCGCCGCGTTGGCGCAGACGATCAGCAGCATGGCGCCCACCGCCCAGGTCAGTGGCCACACCGCCCCCGCGCGCGCGTCGGCCAGCACGTCACGACGCGGCTGGACACCGACCCGCACCGTGTCCGGCAGGCCGCTGCCCTCGGGCGCGTCGGCCTCCAGGTCGCCCAGGAGGCTGGCGGCCAATCCCTGCAGCTCGGCCTCAGCCTGGAGTGCCGTCCAGCCGGGCGCGAGACGTCCGATCAGCTCGTAGTTCAGATCGAAGGCCAGCGGGTCCGGACGGAAGGGTGTCCACGCATCCGCTTCCGCGAAGGAGCGGAACTCGGACGGCATCACGCCGATGACGGTGTGCAGCCGGCCGCCGAGACGCACCTCCGTGCCGAGGATGTCCGGATCGGCGCCGAAGTGCCCGGCCCAGACGCCGTGGCTCAGCACCACGGTCGACGGATCGTCCTCGTCCTCGCGCGAGAAGGCGCGTCCGATGCGCGGCTCGACCCCGAGCACACGGAAGTAGCCCGCGGTCACGGTGAGGTTGCGGATGTAGGCCGAGCCGTGGTCGCTGGCGAGGTTCACGCCCGGGCTCCAACCGGTGCCGGCCAGGGTCGAGAACGCACGGCTCCGGTCACGCAGCAGCGCGATCCCCGCCTGGGGCAGCACCGGCACTGGCCCGGACGGCCCGTATGCGACCACGTTCACGATCCGGCCCGGCTCCGGATACGGCAGGGGCCGGAGAAACAGGGCGTTGACCACGCTGGCGATCGCCGTCGCGGCGCCGAGGCCGAGCCCGAGGACGACGACGCCCGAAACGGTGAAGCCGGGGCTTCTGGCAAGCATGCGAACGCCCAGACGCAGGTCCTGCCAGAGATCCGCCAGGAGCTGCAGCCAGCGCCGCCGCCGCTCCCGCCCGCGGTCGATGGCGACGCACGCGGCCTGGATGCGCGCGTAGTCGCCGAAGCGCCGCGCGGCCTCCGCCCTCGCCTCGACTGGGTCGCGCCCTTCCTGCACCAGACGGTCGACGAGCTCATCGACGTGGAACGCAAGCTCCGCGTCGACGTCGGCCCGTACGTCCGATCCCCAGAACCGGAGATGGCGCCGCCACATCGGTGTGCGCGCCATCAGCCTACCTCCGCGGCCTGCAGCACCCTGCCGATCGCCGCGGCGAACGCCGTCCAGCCCTCGGTCTCGCTGCGGAGCCGGGCCCTGCCCCGCGGCGTCAACCGGTAGAGCTTCACCTGCCGGTTGCGTTCCGATATCCCCCACTCCGAATCAAGCCAGCCGCGTCGTTCCATGCGGTGCAGCGCAGGGTAGAGGGAGCCCTCCTCCAGTTGCAGCTCATCGCCCGACGCCGCCTCCAGCCAGCGCGCGATGCTGAATCCGTGGAGGCGGCCGCGACTGAGCGTGGTCAGGATCAGCAGCTCGACCGTACCGCGCAACATCTCGGGATTCCGACTGGTCATCCGGGTCAACTCCCTGACGCGCCCCGCATATGCCTTGACTGTCTATGGGACAGCGTAACCTCGCTTCCCATAGACAGTCAAGGGCTCACGTCGGGTCCTCTCGCCGGGTGGGGTCGACGAGCAGGCTACTCTGCCCGCAGGGCGTCCATGGGGTTCATTCGGGCCGCCCGACGTCCCGGCAGCCAACAGGCAACCAGGGCCACGCCGGCCAGCACGAGCGGGGCGGCCAGGAAGGTCAGGGGGTCGACGGCGGCGACACCGAACAGCAGGCTCTCCAGGAGACGAGCGGAGGCGGCGGCCACCAGCAGGCCGAGGACGGTTCCGACCGCGACGAGCCCAGCCCCCTGGCGGACGACGAGCGCAAGCACGTCGTAGCGCTGCGCGCCGAGGGCCATCCGGACCCCGATCTCCCGCTGCCGCTCGG
>JAPOVI010000219.1 GCA_026708265.1 Acidobacteriota bacterium | reverse complement strand
ATCAGTGACCCGTAGCGCCCGACGGTGCTGGCTTGACGAGTGCGTCCATATCAGAGCGGTACTACCCGTAACCAGTTGAAGAACGCGAGGCACTTGCGTGCCAGCGGCTTGCAGCGCCCCTTCTCGGCGAGCGCGCCGACCGGGTTGGGGGGGAACCGACGGCCCGTTCCGGCTCGGCCGGGCGAGCCGGCTCAACTCCATCGCCGTCCAGTCGCAGCATCGTGACGCAGAGCGACGCGAACGGTGCGGCCCGATGTGGGGCGCGCTGTTCAAGCACGAGAGCCGTAACCTCGTGGCCTCGCCCTTGCGTCGCGCATTAACATTAACCCCGACTTCCCCACCGAGATCGGCTTCGTCGATCAGCAGTTGGCGGGCGGGACCGTGCATTACCGGCACCGGCTGTTCCCGTCGGCCGCAGCGTGAATCGGGGCGACGCGATCTCTTGCGACCGTCGAACCCGAACCTCGGCCGCGGTTCCGAGGTGAGGGTTTCGCCAGCATCCGGCCCGTGTCGAGGTTCACGGCGTGCTCGTCTCAGCCTCGACCTCGTAGTTGCGCCAGTGGAAATCGACGCCGCCGAACAGCGACGCGAGCGACCTGGGGGTGACGCTGAGGAGCGTGGCGTTCCCGCACCTGCTGTTCGAATGGGTGCTGAGCTACAGCCGGTGGACGTATGTGTCGCTGGCGCTGAGCGAGACGTTCGAGGCGCTGGTGGCGGGCCTGCAGGGCGCGGTGTGGACGCTGGGTGCGGTTCCGGCGGTGCTTCGTCACGACAACCTGTCGGCGGCGACGCACGAGCTGCGGCGCAGCGGCGGTCGTCAGCTGACGGTGCGGTTCCGGGAGGTGCTGGACCACTACGGGCTGCGCTCGTCGCGGATCCGCTGCTGACGCAGTTCGGGTTGACGACGGCGGCCGAGGAGCTCGTGCCGCGGCTGACGCAGGCCGGGCATCCCGAGGGAGCGGGCGCACGACAACCTCCTGACGGCGAAGCGGGGCGGCGACCCGTCCGGGCGTGCGTCGACGGTGCCGACGTTCGCGGACCTGTCCGCCAAGGTCGAGCGAGGGGGCCAGTGGCGTGGCCGGACCCGAGAGACGCGGCGGCGGACCCTGGCGCGGTACCCGGCGCGTCTGATGGGTCGCCCCGTCGACCAGATCGACCGGGCGGCGGTGCTCTCGGTGCTGGGGCCGGTCTACCGCGACAAGCCGGCGACCGGCAAGCTTTTGCGCGGTTGGATCCGGGGCGTGCTCGCGGCGGCGCAAGCTCTCGGACACGTCGACGTGAACGCGGCGGGCGAAGTGATCGACGCGGCCTTGCCGAAGACCCCGAAGACTTGAGAGCATCGGCGCGCGTTGCCGTACGCGGACGTTCCCGCGGCGCTGGCAGCGGTCGAGGCGTCCGGGGCCGGTCCGGCCGTCAAGGCGGCGATTCGCTTCACGGCGCTGAAGGCGGTTCGGTCCGGCGAGGCTCGCGGGGCGACGTGGGGCGAGGTCGACCTTGCGGTGCGGGAGTGGCGCGTACCAGCCTCGCGGATGAAGGCCCGCGCGGAACATCGGGTGCCGTTGTCGGATGCGGCTGTGGCCGTGCTGGAGGGCATGAAGGCGCATTCTGACGGCGCGGCCGACTCGCTGATCTTCCCTGGCGTGGGCGGGCGGCGGCTCAACGGCGGCACCTTGGTCTTTGCGCTGCGGCGAGCGACGGGGACGGATGCGGACGTTCACGGCTTCCGGTCGAGTTTCCGGACGTGGGCGGCGGAGCGTTCCGGTGCGACGAGGGACGTGGCGGAGCTGGCCCTTGCCCACGTGGTCGGCGGGGCTGTCGAACGGAGTTACGCGCGAAGCGATCTGTTCGACCAGCGTCGCGTGCTGATGGACCGATGGGCCGCGTTCGTGACCGGACCCGTGCGTACCCCATAACGCGCCCCCGGGGTCGCCGCAAAACGAACGCTCCCGCCGGTCGCCCAGGGCCGGTTGGGGGCGTTCAGCCGTACGGCGCACTGAAGTGGGCCATCGCGCAGGGCTACCGGAGCGACAACCCGGCCGGCGCGGCGATCGCGGAGGCGCTGCCGAAGGGTCCCGTGACGGGTCCGCCACGCCCGCGCTACCCGATGGGCTCGCGCGGATAGGCTGGGGCGAAGCTGGCGTCCGAGTTGCAGGTGCTCACGGCCGCGCGCCCGGCGAGGTGCGCGGGGCCGTGTGGTCCGAGATCGACACCGAGGCCCGCGTGTGGACGATCCCGGCCGAGCTGATGAAGATGAAGCGCAGCCACCGCGTGCCCCTGTGCGGCCGGGCCATCGAGGTCCTCGACGCGGCGCGGTCGCTCGGCAGCGGCCCGCTCGTTTTTTCCGGCCCCCGGCGGCAAGCTTCAGGACGACAAGCGGATGCTGCGGGTGCTCCAGTGACACCGTGTCGCCGCCGTCCCGCACGGCTTCCGCTCCAGCTTCCGGGGCTGGGCGGCCGAAAACGGACCGACCATCCGCGCGAGGTCCTCGAGGCAGCGCTGGCCCACGTGGTTCAGAACCGCGTCGAGGCGGCCTTCGCCCGCTCCCGACCTGTTCGAGCGTCGGCGGGCGCTCATGAACGACTGGAGACTGCCGTCGTACCCGACTCCGGCCGCGGCCCATCGCTGTCGAGCACGCGGTCCGCCCCCGCGGGACCGTTCGCGGCAACTCGCCCATTATTTTCGAGGTCCGCACGAAAAGCTGTAATGGCGTGCCCCCTCAGACCCTCATGTAGAGAGAGGGGGGCACCATGTACGCATCCGCTGCCCAACGATTTCTCGGCGGTCGTTGCGGCCATCCCATCCGCAGGCTCTTCCTGCTCGCGGGAATCGACCTGCGACGCTGCTTCTGCGGGCGCTGCATGGTGACGCCTCGAAAGCGGGTGGCAGGTGTACGCGTACGTCGCGCGCTTGCGTTCTGCTTGGGTCTGATCTGCGTGCCGGGGCCAGCCGCCGCACAGTCGGCTGGCGAGTGGGTCGCCGGGAACCCAGTGGACGCTTCCACCATCGTCGAGCGCGCCCTCGACGTGGCGTCCAGGCAGTGGGACTCGGCGCTCGGCGGCTCCTTCGAATACGTGACCGCCGGAACGGTCGAGTCGCTGGACGCGGACGGGAACGTCACCCGTACCGAGACGAGCCGGCGCCGGCATTACCCACTCGAGGGTCACTTCTACTCGGAACTCATCGGCCGTGACGGAGGTTCTCTGGATCGCGACGACCTGCGGGACGAGCAGGACCGGAAGGCCGAGTTCATCCGCGAAGCGCGACGGCACACCGCACGCGGCGAGCGATACGATCCCGACCAGATGCACATCGACTTCGACCGCGAGTTGATGGAGCGTTACCACACGACGCTGGCGGGGACGGACATCGTTCGAGGCGATTCTTGCTGGGTGATCCGCTTCGCGCCCCGAGCAGGCCGCTTGCCGGACGAACGCCGCATCGACAAGGCTCTCAACCGTTCGACCGGCCACCTCTGGATCACGCAGGGCGACTACCGGGTGGCCCGCGTCACCTTCGAGATGCAGCGTCCTTTCCGCTGGCTGTGGGGTATTGCCGGTACGCTGCGCCATGCCACGGGCCAGTTCGATCTGCGGTGGATCCGACCCGATCTCTGGACGCTGGCGCGTTCCCGAATCGAGTACGACGTGAAGGTGCTGTTCGGCCTGAAGTCGATCCGCCGTCGCGTTCGGAGCGAGCTGGTCGAGCACCAGGCGCGGGAGACCCAAGCTCCCTGACGGTACGAGCGCCCGCCGATACCCGCCCGACGATGCCGCAGGTGGCTTGCCTTCGGGGGCCGGGCGCGGCATGCGTGCTGTCGACGCGGGCGCCAGCATGCGGATCAGCCAGTCGTGGCCACGGCCGAGCGTAGGGAGGTCCGCGCCAAACCTGTGACACACTATGGTGAACGGGAGGCGAACCGATGGAGATTGCGACGACACGTGTCTACACCCTTGTCCGAGTCGGCGTCGCGGTCATGGCACTGTCGTTGTCGGCGACGGCCGCCGCCCAACCAACGGGAGCCATCGAGGGCTCGGTCGTGGACGCGAACGGCAGCCCGTTGCCCGGCGTGGTGGTGACGGTGACCGGCCCCGGCGGGAGCGCGGAGCACGTGACCGGCGGCGACGGTCGCTACACGGCCGCGGGTCTGGCGGCAGGCGACTACGTCGTCACCGCGGTCCTGTCGGGCTTCGAGACGGCGGACCTCGCGGTGTCTGTCGGGGAGGGCGCCGCGCAGGCGGACCCGCTCGTCCTCCAGATCGCACGCCGGCTCGAGACGGTCAGCGTCGTGGCCGAGGAGCCCCGCATCTTCGCCCGCAACATCGTCGCCGAGCCGATGATGATGCAGCAGTCGAGCATCACCGCCGTGACGTCGGTGGTGGACAACCTTCCGGGCGTGTCCGTCCAGGAGGGGGACGCGTACGGCTTCGACGACTGGTCGAGCAACGTCGCCATGCGCGGCTTCCAGGTGACGATCAACGAGGCGCAGATCGGCACCACGATCGACGGATTCCCGAACGGCACGTCCGACTACTGGAGCGGCGCGAAGGCGAACCGTTTCATCGACCCGATGAACCTGGGCGGCGTCGAGGTCTCGCAGGGGACGGCCGACATCGCCTCGCGGTCGGTCGAGGCGCTGGGCGGCACGTTCGACTATCTGACGGACGATCCGGCGGCCGAGCGGACCTACACCGCATCGGCCACCCTCGGCGAGAACGAGGGCCAGCGGTTCTCGATGCGGGTCGACACCGGACCGCTGTTCGAGCGCGACACGCGCGCCTGGATCGCCGCCGTCCGGCAGGAGGCGACCGACTGGGTGGAGGGCTCCGCGCGGAACGAGCGGGAGCACGTTGCGGCCAAGCTCGTCTCGTCGCACGGGCGCCTCGATCTGACGAGCTACTTCTCGTTCGACAGCATTCACGAGGATGTGTACCAGCGGCTCTACAGCGATGCCGACTTCCGGGCCAACCCGCGCTGGGACCGCCTGACCGGCGAGTGGCCCGGCGTTCCCTACCTGAACCAGTTCTACCGGCCCGGCTGGCAGACCCGGCGGAACAACACGTTCGCCTACCTCAAGGCGGACTGGTCGTTCAGCGAGGTCACGTCGCTGAGCCTCGGGACCTATTTCCACCGGAATCGCGGTCGCGGCGACTGGCTGCCCCCCTACATCGTCGACATCACCGACGACGGCGGCGGACCGGAGTCGGAGCTGATGGGGCTGGCCGCGGTGCGGGGCGGCTCGCAGCTCGGGCTGATCCGCTTCGTGAACCGGGACGGAGCCGCCGTCGGGCCCGAGCCGGGCTGCACGTCGTCCTACATCTTCAACTACTACGGCTCCGGCGGCCCCGCGGTCGACCCGGCGTGCCACCCGGGCGCCACCGCGGTGCAGTCGTACCGCCACAGCCACTACGGCAAGGACCGCTTCGGCGTGACGCTCGACGAGGAGTGGTTCGCCACGATCGGCGCGGCCGGCAGCACGCTGCGCGCCGGCATCTGGTACGAGGACTCGCGGCGGGATCTGGGCCGGGACTGGCACCGGATTCTGGACCCGTCGATCGGCTTCAATTGGGACGAGCGACCGTACTGGCAGCAGTACGAATGGGACTTCCCGCAGCAGGTCTTCAAGTGGTACCTGGAGGAGACGGTCTTCGCCGGGCCGTTCGCGCTGAGCGGCGGCGTCAAGCAGTTCCTGGTCGGCGTGTCGCGGGAAGACCTGTTCCACGTCGACCCGGCCCTCGAGGTCGATTCCGACTCGGACCTGCTGTTCTCCGGCGGAGTCACGTACGAGACGCCGCTCGAGGGCCTCGACCTGTTCGCGGGCTATTCCGAGAACTTCAAGGCCCTCAGCGCCCTGCTCCTCGAGGTGCCGGGGCGGAGCCTGGACCTGCTCGAGCCCGAGACGGCCTCGAACGTCGACGTCGGCCTGCAGTACTCCGGGGAGCGGGTCGCGCTGGGCGCCACGTGGTACACCATCGACTTCCAGAACCGGATCTTCTACCTCGGCCCGCAAACGGCGGCCGGTCCCAACTACCTGATCCCGGGCGGCGGCGCCTACTTCAACGCGGGCGGCATCGACACGAGCGGCGTCGAGTTCTCCGCCACCGTGCAGTTGCCGCAACGGACGTCGTTCTACACCGCCTTCACGTTCAACGACTCGGAGTACATCGGGACCGGCGACCCGCTGGTCGACGCGAACCAGGGCATCGTGGCGGGGACCGACGTCACCGGCGTGCCGGATCGGTTGTGGGTCGTCTCCCTCGATCGGACCGGCCCCCTCGGCATGGGGCTGACCGGCAAGTACACGTCGTCGCGGCGCGTCAGCCTGCGGTCGGACTGGTACGCGGACGACTACTGGCTGGTGGACGCCTACGTGAGCTTCTCGGGCGAGTCGCTGAGCGACCTGCTCCGGTCGACGGAGTTCGCGATCGTGGCCAACAACCTGCTCGACAAGGCGTACCTGTCCGCCATCACCGAGAACGCGGCCTGGCTGGGCGCGCCGCGGACAATCTCGATGACCGCGACCGTCTCGTTCTGACCTGTACGGTCTCCGGGTGAATCACTCCGAGGACGCACGCGATGCGGTCCCTGCACGGCTCGGCTGGTTCGGCATGCGACGACGACACGACGCGTGGCTGGCTCAACCCGCCCGCTTGGCGGGAGTGGGTCCGCGAGCCGGGTCCCGGCTATTCGAAGCGTCCGGACCCCCGCGACGGAGGACGCGGCGACGGCGCTCAGGAAGGCGCACGCCGACGAACTCTTCAACGCTCGCCCGCAGTAGCTGGTCGAGGCCGCACGTGGCCCTTGACGCCGCAGTGGCGACTGCGTACGGTGGGGTTGTAGGCGTCTCCGACGACGAGGTTCTCGGTGGGTTGCTGGCGCTCGACGGCGACGGACCGTGAGCGGGATCGAACAGTGCTGGCCGATCCGGCCAGAGACGTTGCCGGTTGCGAGCGCGTCCGGCGCAGCGTCATCGTCGATCAGGCCGTAGTCGACTGGGAGGGTTGGGACGACCCGGCCATCGCCGCCGGGAGCACGGTGCGCTGGAAGCTGCTGGTAGACGGCGAGCGCGGCCCGAGCCGAGGGCTCGTGACCGGTGTAGCGGAGATTGCGCCCGGCGGTGTGCTTCCGCGGCACCACCACGAGCCCGAGGAGACGTACTACGTGCTCAGGGGCCGCGGCGTGGTCGAGATTGAGGACACCCGGACGGAGATCGGTCCGGGAACTGCTGTCTTCATTCCCCCCGAGGCCGAGCACGCCCTGCACTGCATCGGGACAGAGCCGCTGGTATTCCTCTTCACCTTCGCTCGCGACCGCTTCGAGGAGGTCGTGTACCACTTCGACGCAGCGTAGTAGGCGGCGGGTTCCGGGCACCGGCCGGCCCGACGGCACTCTGTCTGGCCCCGACGACGCCCGGCAGCGCCGCGATCAAGGCTGTAGCCTTCGTTGTACCAGAGCGCCTCCGCGCCGCCCAGGGCCTGCCTACCTCGTGACAGGGCGCCCTCGCGTCGACAGCCCCGGGCGGGCTCCACGGTGCCGGTCGGTGCCGCGAGCACACGGAGGCGCTGATCGCGTTCGACGAGTTCCACGTGGTTCGGCCGGTGGGCGGTGGCGTCGACAGGGTTCGGCGGTCGGAGAACCCACGTGACGCAGCGCCAACGCCGAGCGTTCACGCCGTTGTGCCGGAGCTCGCTGCGGGTAGCGCGGGCACGGATGGTCAAGGAACCGGCGATGCGGCTGTGGGACTACCGCTCGCGGGGCTGCTCGGAACGGTTTGTGGCCGCGGTGGTACGCGTGAGCGATTCGTAGTCGGCTCGAGCCGGTCAAGAAGGTCACGCGGATGATCAAGCGCCATGGGGGCTGGATGATCGGTTGCGCCGGGCCGAGGCGGCGTTCGTCGACTGTTCGAGGCGGATGAATGAGCCGCGTTGGAACGTCGGCGGTGCGGCGCTGGCGGCGTACGCGCGGCATGGAGGATGTCGGCTTGGAGCACGTCACCGGGGTCGCCGGGAAGTTCGCCGCGCGGGTCACGGGGCATGCGCCTCGCGGAGCCCGCTCCCGCGCCGCGCCTGTGCCGCGGCCCTCCGCCGGCTTGACACTCGGCTCGCCGGCCGCGCGCTCGAAGACGGCAGACTGGGCCGCCCTATCTGGCGGAGCTCTTCGAGACGAGCCGGGTGGCCTCGAGCGCCGCGACTGAGGGCAATCGCGGCAGGAGGTCAGAAGCCGACGACGGCGAGCGCTACGGGGACTAGCGCCGGTCCGTATTCCCCCCAACCGACGTGGAAGTACGAGTAGTAGCCGAGTCCGGTCTTGATCTTGAATCGCTGCGACAGCGAGATGTCCAGAACGGCCTCGCCGATCAGAACGCCCGCCGCGAGGCTGCCCCAGCCGCCCTCGACAGGGACGTGCTCCCAGGGCGCCGTGGGTTCCGTCCGGACGAGATTGTCGAACCTCCCGGTCGTCACGCCGCCGCCGATCTCGAAGCCGACTCGGGTTCCAAGGGACCGCCGGTAGCGGAGCGTGCAGGTGACGCCGTTGAAGGCGCTGATCGCTTCGTGAGTGTCCGGATTCGCGCCTTGCCAGTGCGCGCTGACGCCGAGTGTCCGCACGTAGCGAAGACTCCAGCCCCAACTCCCTTCAGACCGGAACCAGTAGGTGCCGCCGGCCTCGATGGTCGAGAGCCCCGTGAATGGACCGCGCGCTGTGAGGTCGTGGAGAGCCCACCACGCCGTGCCGGCCATCAACTCTACCCTCGGCTGTTCGGCCCGTTGTGCGACGACCGGCATCGGGATAGCGACCGGTAGCACCAGGGTTGCGATGATCGCGGTTCGCATCGTTCATTCCTCCCTTGCGAGGAATGTGCAGCCGGAACGGAAACCGGCTCACGGCCGCCTGCTCGACACCTCTTCGCGACCGGGGCTGCGGAAGAGCCGTGGCGAGTCGAGAGACGGCTCGCCACGCGGTAGCTCTCTGGCCTTCCGCAGGAGAATTCGGCCGGGCGCTACCCGCCCGACAGGGGTGACGGAGGAACCGTCGCTCCGGGCGGTCGTTCGGCGCGTCGCCGATCTCCGGCATCGGGACGGCACCGTCGCGCATCGCGACCGCGTTTCCGCTCGCTTTGTGCCCGGTGCCCGCCAGCGAGCGGCAGTCCGATAGACTGACGCAACGAGGGGCAGGTCGCTCGCCCGCTGCCCGGTTTCGGGTGGCGGGGTGCTGCTCGCGCCACCGGCACCGGAGGCGAAGAACATGAGGCAGTACGTCGAATCCGCCAGCAGAACGCCGGTTCTCAGCGCCACGCTGGTCGTGACGCTGGTGCTGCTCGTCGTGGTGTTTCCCGCTCTGCCCATCGGCGGTGAAATGCTCGACGTGAAGGCAGGTTACACCTACGCCGAGGCTGTCGCCGCGATGGAGAGCTACGGCGAGCGCGGGCGGCAGGTGTATGCGTGGTCCAGCCTCACGCTGGACGCGTTGCTGCCGTTCGTATACGTCAGCTTCCTGTCCGGATTCATCTACCGGTTGCGACCAACCGAACGGCTCTGGAGTCTGGCCTGTCTGCCGCTGGCGGCGGGAGTGCTGGACCTGTGCGAGAACGTCCAGGTCGTCCTCATGCTGACTCGCTATCCGGACGTGTCCGCCGGGCAAGTGGCGGTCGCCTCGTGGTTCACCCTGTCGAAGGGGTACGCGGTTTCGGCCTGCCTGTTGCTGGCGATTGCCCTTGCGGCCGTTGCAGCCGTGCGTCGTGTCCGCCACGGCCTTCGTGACCGTGCGGCTTAGCATGTCCGGCGTTCCCTGGCCGAGGTAGGTGGCCCAGTCGTCCATCAGGAGCCGTCGGCGCTCGAACAGGTCCGAGCGGGCACAGGCCGCCTCGACCGGGTTGCGGAGCGCGTGGGCCAACGCTGCCTCGACGACCTCCCGCGGGTGGTCAATCTCCTCGGCGGCGGCGTTGAGCCAGGCGCTCTCGATGGCCGCGGCCGTTTGTTCGGAGACCATGCCGGCGGCGGCGGGGAGAGCGGCGGGCCGCTCGGCGGCGGCAGTCAGGACGTCGAAGACGTCGCGGACGAGCATTTGGTCGACGCGTTCGAGGTGGCCGCACAGGATCTGGTGGCGGAGAGGACCGTCTCGAACTGGCCGTCGACGGTGGCGACGGCGTGGCCGTAGGGCGGGGCGGAAGTTGGAGATGTCGAGAAGGCCGTGCTCGAAGGCGATCCTCACGCGGCCACCGGCGACGGCTTCGGGGACGCCGCCGCGCTGGTTGACGATGTTGTGGTCGTTGTCCTGAAGCAGGTCGATGAGGGTGTTGCGGCCGGGAAAGAACACGTCGATGTCCGTGCTGATGCGATGTTTCCAGCGGGCGGCGAGGTTTCGTACCGCCGCCGAGGTACGGGGAATGTTCGAGCGGAACATCTCGGGCGGCATCGCGTGCACGATGCGGCGCTTCGCGGCTCACAGGCCAGCTGCGGGTTCGGGAAGCGTCAGGGTTTCGATGGGCTGTCCGGGCGCGGAGGCGGTGTCGCGAA
>JAPOVI010000290.1 GCA_026708265.1 Acidobacteriota bacterium | reverse complement strand
CCGCCTCGTAACGCTGTGGCAGACCGATCCCGGCGACGGCGACCGCGCGGCCGACGTGGCGCCGGCCAACTTCCTCGACTGCCGTGGCCCGCCAACCGCCTTCGAGCACGTGGCGGCCGTCCAGCCCTACTCCTACGACGCCACAGGCGCCGGCCAGCCGGAGGTGCTCTACGCCTCGCTGGTCACAGAGGGGTTCTTCCGCCTGCTCGGCGCCGGCGCGGCCCTCGGGCGGACGTTCCGGCCCGACGAGTACCGTCCGGGGAGCGGCGTCGTCGTGCTGACCGACGGCCTCTGGCAGCGTCGGTACGGCGGGGACCCGGCGGTCGTCGGGGAGCCGATCGTGCTCGACGGCGCGCCGCACACCGTCGTCGGGGTGCTCGCTCCGGACTTCGAGCTCGCCCTGGAGCGGGGGCAGGATGCCCAGGCCCGCGACCTGTACGCGCCGAAGGCCGTCGAGGAGTGGGAGACGTTCCGCCGCGGCGACGGCTGGTGGCAGGTGGTAGCCCGGCTCCGCACGGAGGCCTCGCTCGCTTCCGCGCAGGCGGAGATGGACACCGTGGCGGCCCGGATCGCCGCCGATCATCCACGTACCAACGAAGGTGTCGGCGCGCGCGTCATCCCGCTCCGGTCGCGACAGGTGGAGGACGTGCGCCCGACGCTGCTGCTGCTCCAGGGCTTCGTGCTGCTCGTCCTGCTGATCGCCTGCCTCAACGTGGCGAACCTGATGCTGGCGCAGAGCACGCGGCGCTCGGCGGAGTTCGCGGTGCGGGCGGCCGTGGGCGGGGGACGGGGCCGCCTGCTGCGCCAACTGCTGACGGAGAGCGCGATGCTCGCGGCGCTCGGCGGCGCCGGCGGCCTGCTGCTGGCCACCTGGACCCTCGACCTCACCGTGGCCCTGATGCCGGCCGACGTGCCGCGCCTGCCGCAGATAGGCGTGAACGGGCGGCTGCTGGCCTTCGCGGCCGGCCTCGTAGTCGTGACCACCGTGGCGTTCGGGAGCGCCCCCGCCCTGCACGTCCTCCGGCGGAGTGCGCGCGGCCTCCTCCGGGAACAGCGGGGCGGCGCCGGCGGAGCGGGGCTGCACCGCGTCCTGGTAACGGCAGAGGTGGCGCTGGCGCTGGTGCTGCTGGTCGGCGCGGGCCTCCTGGCGCAGAGCTTCGCGCGCCTCGTGAGCGTCGACCTCGGCTTCGCGCCCGCGAACACGGTGGCGCTGCAGGTGTTCCACTATCCCGAGGCCGGGCGCCCGGCGACGGCCGACTTCATCCGCCGGACCCTCCAGGGCATGCGTGCGCTGCCGGGGGTGACCGAGGCCGGCGCGGTGTCGTCGCTGCCGATCGCCATGGCCGACGTCACCCGCGAGAGCGTGCTGACGCTCCCCGATCGGCCGCCGCCCCCACCCGGCGAGGAGGCGCAGACCACCGTCTCGCTGGCGACGCCCGGTTACTTCCAGGCGCTGCGCATCCCGTTGCGGGCCGGCCGCTGGTTCGATGAGCGCGACGACGCCGAGCGGCCGCGCGTGGCGATAATCAACGAGACGCTGGCCCGACGGCACTGGCCGGACGCGGACCCGCTCGACGCGCGCGTGACGGTGCAGCTCTACGGCGAGACGCTCACGGCCGACGTCGTCGGCGTCGTCGGCGCCGTCCGGCCGCGCGGCTTCGACAGCCCCCCGCGCCCGGAGGTCTTCCTGGCGCACGCGCAGCTCGCCGACGGCTCGATGACCTACGTGGTGCGGACGGCGGGAGACCCCGCGGCCGTCGTGCCCGCGATTCAGGACGTCGTCTGGACCGCCGATCCGCTGCAGGCCTTCTACAGCATCGCCCCGATCGACCAGCTCCTTGCCGACACCCTGGCCGCGCGGCGCTTCACCACCACGCTCGTCACGCTGTTCGGCGTCGTCGCGCTGGCCCTCGCCACGCTCGGCATCTACGGGGTCATCGCCGTCGCCACGGCGCAGCGGACGCACGAGATGGGACTGCGCATGGCGCTGGGGGCGGCGCCGGGCGACGTCCGCTGGATGGTGGTGCGGGGCGCGGTCGGCCTCGCCGGCGCGGGGGTCGCCGTCGGCCTGCTGGGCTCGATACCGGTCTCGCGGTCGCTCACCAGCCTGCTGGTCGATGTGGCGCCGTTCGACGTCTCGACGCTGGCCGCGGTCTCGTCGGTGCTGCTCGCGGCAGCCGCCGCGGCGGCCTGGCTCCCGGCCCGCCGCGCGGCGGCTACGGATCCGCTCGCGGCGCTACGGGTGGAGTGAGGGGAACGGGGCGGTCGCGCGTCAGCCTCGGTCCATCCACTCGACGAAGCGGGACGGCTCCTCGACGATCATCACCCGCACGACGCGCTGGTGCTCGTGCATCAGGGTCTTCGCCGCCTCGCGCGCCTCGTCGGCCGACGCGTACTGCACGTAGGCGGCCGGCGCGTTCACGGCGCCGCCCCGTACCGTGGTGATCAGCTTGAACATCGTCGTCTCCGGGAGCCGGTCGCCGATCATATCACCGCGGTCTCGGCCGCCGGTCACCGCGCCAGGACCCGCCAGAGCGGGGTCCCGTCCGTGCCGAGGACGAGGTCGACCACCAGCCCGTAGCTGGCGATGCCGGCCTCGACGCGGTTCGCCCGCAGGAACTGGTCGTAGACGCGGCGCGCGCCGCGGCTGACGGCCGGATTCGCCTGGCCGATCCGGGCGCTGACGGCCCGGTAGTCCTCGAGGGGCCCGGCTCCGAGCGCCTGCCAGTGCTCGACCCGGGACTCCGGCGACAGGTGGACCAGCAGGTGCCTCAGCAGGAACATCCAGCCGCTGTAGCGGCTCTGGTCGTCGCCCGCGAGGCAGGTCAGCCAGCCGACGAAGCTGGCCTCGGACTCGTTGGCGTAGCCGGCCAGGTGGGCCCACTCGTGCGCGAGGACGAACGGGCGCTCGTGCGGCAGCACCCCGTCGTTGACGAGCACCTCGAGCGAGAAGGGGTTCATCATGCCGTCGATGCCCGCGCGGCGGAACCAGAGGGAAAGCAGCGTCGCCTTCGGGCGGCCCGCGACAGCCGTGCGCTCGGCTCCGAGACGCCGCTGGACGCGCTCGAAGGCGGGGGCCAGACGCTCCGGGAGCCCCTCCAGCTCGGGCCACGGCCGCGACCCGGCCGGCTCGTACAGCCGGTTCACCCGCGCAACGGCCTCGCCGGCGAGGGCGGCCACGGCGGCGGGAGCCACCCGGGCCTGTTCGTAGTCCAGCTTGTCCTTCAACGGAACCCGCCGGTAGTTCAGTCCCCACGCCAGCACGAAGACCAGGTAGAGGGCGGCCGCGAGGGCGGTCGTCAGCGCGAGTTGGCGTCCCGCGGTACGCCACAGCGCCCGCCGCTCGCCCCGCGCCCGCCGCAGCGCGCGCCACCACCAGACCGCCAGCCCCGCCGCGACCGCGAGGATCAGCACGTCGAGCCAGGCGAAGCCCACGACGCCGCTGAGCCGGGTGAGGGCGTTCTGGAGGGCAAGATAGGCCTGACGCGAGTAGATTCGCTCGATCCACGCCGCCGGCGTCGGCGCCACCGCCGCCGCGACGGCCAGGGCGACGAGTACGAGCACGCCGGGCGGCAGCACGCGCCGTGCCCGTCGAGTCACGGCCGCCGGCCCGCCCTGACGGGCGCTTCGGGAGTCGGCGCGGGCGCGAGATGCCTGCATCGCAGGTGTTGCAGCACGGGCTCCTACCGCTGCTCCAGGCGCACGCCGCGGTCGTCGAAGACGACGTAGCGCCGCGGATCGGCCCGGACCCGCACCGGGTCCCCCTCGCGCCAGCGCTCCTCCCCGGAGTCCAGGGCGCGGATCGAGACGCCCTCGACGTCGACCCCGACGAGCGTCGCACCCTCGCAGGGCTCGGTCGAGCGCACCCGGCCCCGCAGCCCGACGCCCTCGCGCGTCAGCCGGACGTGGCGCGGACGGATGCCGAGCGTGATGTCGCGGCAGAAGGTCTCCTCGATGCGGCCCGCGAGGGCCACCGTCTGGTTGCCCAGCTGGAGCGCCTGGCCGTCCTTCTCGAGGATCCCGGGCACGAGGTTGATGCGGGGTCGACCGAAGAAACGGGCGACGACCTCGTCCGCCGGCGCGTCGACCACCTCGGCGGGGGTGCCGCACTGCCGCAGCCGGCCTTCGTGGAGGACGGCGATCCGATCCGCCACCGCGCAGGCGTCCGCCTCGTCGTCGGGGTGCATGGCGCACACGACCGCGGCTTCGAGCGCGGCGGGCAGGGCGCGCAGTGCGTCGCACGCCCTGGCGCGCTCGCCTCCCCGGAGGTCGGTCAGCGGCTCGTCGAGCAGGATGCACGCATCGGGCCCGGCGGGCGGCGACGCCGTCATCTCCCGCCCACCCTCGCCGCTCGGCGGGGCCGGAGCCAGCGAGCCGAACGCGATCGGTCGCTCCGCAACGCCGGCCGCGAGCGCCACCCCGCCAGCGTGAATGGTGCCGCCGGACGGTTCCTCCATGCCCGCCAGGAGGCGCAGCAGGGTCGACTTGCCCGCTCCGGGCGAGCCCGCCAGCGCGAGCAGCTCGCCCGAACGGATCGCGAGGCTCACGCGGTCGACGGCGACCGTCGCGGCGAAGCGTTTCGTGAGCCGTTCGAGGCGCACCGCCATCCCAGAAGCTCGCTGAATGGGTGCATGGTACACTCGGCGCGTGCCCGAACGAGACGAGCTGCGATGGGGGCGGTCGACCGTCGAGACCGCGTGCCCCCTCGACTGCCCGGACACCTGCAGCTTGGCCGTGTCGGTCGAGAAGGGCCGCCTCACCCGCATCGACGGCTCGCACCGGCAGGCGGCGACGGGCGGCTACATCTGCAGCAAGGTGCGCCGCTTCGGGGACCGCGTCTACGGCAGCGACCGGATCCAGCGTCCCGGGCTGCGCGTCGGGGCCCGGGGCGAGGGTCGCTTCCGGGACGTGAGCTGGGACGAGGCTCTCGACGCCGTGGCGCACCGGATGCGAGAGGTCCGGGCGCGCGACGGCGGGGAGGCGATCCTGCCGGTGTCCTACGGCGGATCGAACGGGCTCGTCACGCAGGACACGGCCGACGCCGAGCTCTTCCGGCGGGTCGGCGCCGCGCGGCTCGCACGCACCGTCTGCGCCGCGCCGACCACGGCTGCCGCCGCCGCGCTCTACGGCCGGATGCCCGGCGTCACCTACGCCGACTACGAGCACGCGCAGCTCATCATCATCTGGGGCGCGAACCCGTCGACCACCGGCATCCACCTCGTGCCGCACGTGCGGGCCGCCGTCAAGGCGGGAGCGGCGCTCGTGGTCGTCGACCCGCGCCGCACGCCGCTGGCGCGTCAGGCCGATATCCATCTCGCCGTCCGCCCGGGCACGGACGTCGGGGTGGCGCTCGCGATGCACCGCTTCCTCTTCGAGGAAGGCCTCGCGGACGATGCCTTCCTGAGCGCGCACGCGAGCGGCGCGGATCGGCTCCGGGAACGCGCGGCCGAATGGACGATCGAACGCGCGGCGGCGGTGGCCGACGTCGACGCCGACCTGCTGCAGCGCGTGGCGGAGCTCTACGCGGAGGCGTCGCCTGCCGTCATCCGTTGCGGCTGGGGCCTCGAGCGCAACCGGAACGGCGGCAGCGCGGCCCTGGCCGTGCTCGCTCTGCCGGCCGTGGCGGGGAAGTTCGGCGTCCGCGGCGGCGGCTACTCGATGAGCAACTCGGCCGCCGTCGACCTTTCCGCCAAGCCGTGGATCGGGGCCCGCGAGCCGGCCACCCGCGTCGTGAACATGAATCGGCTCGGACGTGCGCTGACCGGGGAGGACGGACCGCCCGTCCGGTTCCTCTTCGTCTACAACTGCAACCCCGCCGCGACGATGCCGGACCAGAACCGGGTGCTGCGCGGGCTGGCGCGCGAGGATCTGTTCACCGTCGTCTTCGATCAGGTGATGACCGACACGGCCCGCTGGGCCGACGTCGTGCTGCCCGCCACGACCTTCCTGGAGCACTACGACGTCGCGCACAGCTACGGGCTCGGCGCGCTGCAGCTCGTGCAACCGGTGATCGAGGCAATCGGCGACGCGCGGCCCAACGCGGAGGTGTTCGCGGAGCTCGCCCGCCGGTTGGGGATCGACGTGAGCTCCACGCTGCGGTCGGACCCGGAGGCGTTGCTGCACGTCGCCGGCGCGCTGCCCGACGGGGTGCGAGACACGCTCCTCGCGCACGGGCTCGCGGAGCCGCCGGGGGCCGAGGCGCCGGTGCAGTTCGTCGACGTCTTTCCGCGTACCGCCGACCGGAGGGTCCACCTCTTCCCCGAGGCGCTCGACCGGGAGGCGCCGGAAGGCCTCTACCGCTTCCAGCCCGATCCCGCGACGCACGCGTATCCCCTGGCCCTCGTCTCCCCCGCCAGCGACAAGACCGTCACGTCGACCCTGGGCGAGCTCCGCGCGCGACCGGCGACGCTGCACATGCACCCGGCGGATGCCGCGCGGCGCAACCTGGCGACAGGGGACACCGCGCGGGTCTTCAACGCCGGCGGCGAGGTCCACTGCCCCGTGACCGTGAACGCGGGGGTGCGGCCGGGCGTCGTCAGCCTGCCCAAGGGGCTGTGGCGGAAGAGCACGCTGAACGGCTCGACCGCGAACGCGCTCGTGCCCGACGCGCTGACCGACCTCGGCGGCGGCGCCTGCTTCAACGACGCCCGGGTGGAGGTGACGCGCATCGTCACGGCCGGCCTCGAGGGCCAGAGCATCGCCCTCTGGACGGGCGGCGATGCGCCGGTCCGGTCACACTAGCAGCTAGCGCTTGCGGCGCGACCGTGACCCGCGCTTCGTTGCGGCGCCGGGTCCGGACTCCGCCGCTTCGTTGCGCGCGAGGATCTTGCGGGCCGCGCTCTCGATAACCTGCTGCGTCAGCCGGGCGGCGCTCCCGCGCCCCGATGCGGTTGCGGGGCGGCCCGTGGCCCATAGATCCGGCATGTCGGCGGCGAGGATGTCGTCGAAGTCCCCGTCGCTCACGACGCTGCGCGGCGCGAACTCCGTGATCTCGATCGGACCCGACCAGAAGTCGGCGTGCTTGATGAGCAGCCAGTTGCGTCCGCGCTGGGCCGGCGCGGTGTCGGAGCGGTCGCGGAGGCGCACCAGGGCCCAGGAGCCCTTGAGCTTGTAGCCGTCGAGCGCGAACTTCAGATCCCCCTTCTCCAGCGCCGCGTCGACGTCGTCCACCTCGGGGCTCCACGTCCCGCGATCCCACAGCATGACGATCCCGGCGCCGTAGCCCTCGGGGATCACGCCTTCGAAGCCGCCGTAGTCGCGGGGGTGGTCCTCCGTGCGCACGGCCATGCGGCGGTCGTGCGAGTTGAGCGACGGACCCTTCGGCACCGCCCAGGAGAGGAGGACGCCGTCGTGCTCCAGGCGCAGGTCGTAGTGCAGGTGGCTGGCGAGGTGCTTCTGCACGCAGAACGCGAGCGGAGCCGACGGCGAGCGCTTCCGCCGCGACCGGGTCCGCTCGTCGCCGGCAGGCTCGGGGGTCTTCGAGAAGTCGCGCTTACGCTTGTACTCGTCGAGAGGCATCGGTCGCCGGACGTGCGGCCCCCATCATAGACCGCTCCGGCGGCGGGCGTTCCCCGTATGATGGGGGCATGCTGACGGCGGTCATCGTCTACCTGTCGGTGCTCGTCCTCATCGGCACGCGCCGCAGCCGGCAGGTCAAGACCGGCGACGACTTCCTGGTCGCGGGCCGCACGCTGCCGGCGCGCGTGCTGGTCTTCACGCTCCTGGCCACCTGGATCGGCTCGGGCAGCCTGTTCGCCGGCGCCGGCCTCGGCTACCGGGAGGGATTCCCCGCCCTCTGGCAGTCGGCCGGCGCCTGGGCCGGCATCGCCCTCGTCTACTTCCTCGCCCCGCGCGTGCGGCGGATCGCGCAGTACACGGTGCCGGACATCCTCGAGCTGCGCTACGGCCCGGCGGCCCGCATCCTGGGCACGGTCACGACCGTCCTCGCCTACGGCACCATCGCGGCGTATCAGTTCCGCGGCGGCGGCCGGCTGCTGAGCCTGATCACGGGTCTCGATCCGGACACCGGCGCGCTCGTCACCGCCGCCGCCTGCATCCTGTTCACCGCGCTCGCCGGCATGCTGTCGATCGCCTACCTGGATGTGGGCAACGGCCTGTTGATGACGCTGGCCGTGATGTTGGGGGTCGGCTTCCTGATCGGGGAGGGAGGCGGCCTGGCGGCGTCGTTCGCGGCCCTCCGTCCGGAGCAGGTGTCGGTGTTCGGCGCCCTGGGCCCGCAGGCGGCCTTCGCGCTCTTCCTGCCGACGATGTTCCTGCTGCTCGGCGAAGCGAACATGTACCAGAAGTTCTTCTCGGCGCGCGACGAGCGGGCGGCGCGCCTGGCCGTGGTCGGCTGGATCGGCGGCACGATCGTCGTCGAGACGCTGATCGAGGCGACCGGGATCTTCGGCAGCCTGGCCGTCACCGGGCTCAGCGTCGAGCATTCGGAGGAGATCGTGCTCCGCGTCGCGACCGACGTGATGCCGCCGATGCTCGGGGTGTTGCTGGTGTGCGGCGCCGCGGCCATCATCGTGTCGACGGCGAACAGCTTCCTGCTGACGCCGTCCACCAACCTGATTCGCGACGTATACCAGCGGTTCATCAACCCGGCGGCTACGGATCGGCAGGTCGTGCTCTACACCCGCCTCGTGGTCGTTGCGGTCGGCGCCCTGGGCTACATCGCCGGGAGCTTCTTCCCCACGATCCTCGCGATGGCGCTCTGGGCCTACACGATGTACGGTGCCGGCATCACGCCGGCGCTCCTCGGGGCGCTCATCTGGAAGCGGGCGACCCGCGCCGGCGGCGTTGCGTCGATCCTGGTGGGCATGGTGACGACGCTGGGCTGGGAGATCGCCGGGCTGGCCCGCGCCGCCCCCGACGGCACCGCCGCGTACCCCTTCGGCTGGCAGACCGCCTACCCGGCGCTGGCCCTCTCGATTGCCACGCTGATCGTCGTGAGCCTTGCCACGCCGCCCCCGACGCAGTCCGAGGTGGACCTCCAGGCTCCGGCCGCGCCCCGATGACCGGCGACCGTCCGCGGGCGGCGCTCATCTCGACCTACGAGCTCGGACGCCAGCCGTTCGCGCTGGCGTCGCCGGCGGCGTGGCTCGAGCGGGCCGGCGTCGAGGTGACGTGCCTGGATCTGTCGCGAGAGCCCTTCCGTCCCGAGGTGGCGCGCGCGGATCTCGTGGCCCTCCATCTGCCGATGCACACCGCGGCGCGGCTTGCGATGCCGCTGATTCGGCGCATCCGGCGGCTGAACCCGGACGCCGCTCTCTGCTGCTACGGGCTGTACGCGCCGCCCAACGCATCCGCTCTTCGCTCGCTCGGCGTGCGGCACATCCTGGGCGGGGAGTTCGAGGCGGACCTGGTGGGTCTCGCCCTCGGGCCCCGCCGCGCTTCGAGGGGCGTTCTCCCGGCGGGTTCCCCCGCGCCCGGCCGGCCACCGCGCCTGCGCTTCGTCCCGCCGCTCAGGACGGGGCTGCCTCCGCTCGACCGCTACGCGGCGCTCTGCCGGGGATCGATCCGGCGCGTCACGGGGTATACCGAGGCCAGCCGCGGCTGCCGCCACCACTGCCGGCACTGCCCGGTCGTGCCCGTCTACCGGGGGCAGCTCCGGGTGGTGCCCGTGGACGTGGTCGTTGCCGACGTGGAGGCGCAGGTCCGCGCCGGAGCCGAGCACGTCACGTTCGGCGATCCCGACTTCTTCAACGCTCCCGGCCATGCCCTGCGGGTCGCCGAGGGCGTGGCGCGCGCCTGTCCGGGAATCACCTACGACGTGACCATCAAGGTCGAGCACCTCCTGCAGCACGCAGCGGCGCTGCCGCGCCTGCGCGACACGGGGTGCCTCCTTGTCACCAGCGCATTCGAGTCGTTCGACGACCGCATCCTGGCGCTGCTGGACAAGGGGCACACCGGTCGGGACACGGAGCGGGCGGTCGCGCTCTGCCGCGCCGCCGGCATCGCGCTCGCGCCGACCTTCGTCGCCTTCACGCCGTGGACGACGCGAGAGGGGTACCGCGGCCTGCTGGCGGCGATTGCTCGGCTGGGGCTGATCGACCATGTCGCCCCGGTGCAGCTCGCCATCCGGCTGCTCGTGCCCGCGGGGTCGCACCTTCTCGGCGACGAGCTGGGGCCGTATCTCGACCCCTACGATGCGGCGAGGCTGGTGTATCCCTGGCAACACCCGGACCCGGAGATGGATCGGCTCGCGGACCGGATCGGCCGGTTGGTGGCGCGGCGCCGGACCGCCGGCCGCCGCGAGGTGTTCCGGGAGGTGTGGCGCCTCGCCCACCGAGACCGGCCGGGAGCGCCGCCGCGGCCACCGACAGGCCCCCGGCGCCGGCGCTCGGAGGTGCCCTACCTCGACGAGCCGTGGTACTGCTGAGCGGAGCCCGCGCCGGAGCCGGCGGCTCCGGTCTGAGAGGCTGCGCCGTAGAAGGCAGCGCAGTGGAGCCCCGCGGCCCAAGCTCCCGGGGCGGTGGGGCTAGCCCGGATTTCTCACAGCTCTTCGAGATCCGCGACGACGGCGACCGCTACGA
>JAPOVI010000216.1 GCA_026708265.1 Acidobacteriota bacterium | reverse complement strand
CGTGCCGCTGCCGAACGCGGGCACGGAGCGCGTGATGGCCAACCCGTACGACGACCGCGCGCCGAGCGTGGGCATCTTCGACCTGCGGGCCGAGAAACGCCTTGGACTCCGGCGCGGCGTCGGCCTCACGCTCCTGTTCGACGTCTTCAATGTGCTGAACGACGCGGCGGTGCTGAACTTCCGAACGATCTCCGGCCCTCGCTACAACGAGATCGTCGCGATTCTGAATCCGCGAGTCGTGCGGACCGGTGTCCGCCTGGAGTTCTAACCGCGGCCGCGCCGGGGTCTCTCGGCGCCAACTATAATGGGTTGATGGCACTACTCCCTCACGGCGGTCGTTGCTCCGTCGCCGCGTGGTGCCTCCCGTTCGTGCTTCTGGGCCTGGTCGCGTGCGGCGGCCCGGACGCTCCCCCCGACGCTGCCGACGCGTCATCCTGCATCGGGTGTCATCGCGAGGCGACACCCGGCGTCGTCACGGACTGGGAACTGAGCCGCCACAGCGCGGCGGGCGTCGAGTGCAGCCTGTGTCACGGCGATGGGCACAACGCGGCGGACGACGTCGCCCTCGTCCGGATGGCGACCGTCGAGGTGTGCGCGGACTGCCATCCGATCCAGGCCGAGCAGTTCACGGGCGGCAAGCACGCCCTGGCGTGGGCGAGCATGAACGCGATGCCGACGACGCACTGGCTGCCGATGGCGCTCACCGAGGGCATGAAGGGCTGCGGCGGGTGCCACCGGGTCGGGATCAAGACCGAGGACGACCTGCGGCAGTTGCGGGCCGACGGCGCCACGTTCGGCCTGGCGTCGTGCGACGCGTGCCATACGCGCCACCTGTTCTCGGTGGCGGAGGCGCGGGAGCCGCAGGCGTGCCGGACGTGCCACATGGGGATCGACCACCCGCAGTGGGAGATGTACTCGTCGTCCAAGCACGGCGTGCGACACCTGCTGAAGCAGAACGGCACGTTGCCGGACGAAGCCGCGGCGCCCACCTGCCAGACGTGCCACATGCCGCAGGGAGACCACGAGGTCCGGACCGCCTGGGGGTTCCTGGCCGTGCGCCTGCCCCTGCCGGAGGATCCGGCGTGGGCCGCCGACCAGACGACCATACTGCAGGCCCTCGGGGTCCTGGACCCCGACGGCAACCCGACGCCGCGCCTGGAGGTCGTGCAGCAGGCCGACGTCGCCCGGCTGACGCAGGAAGACTGGCAACGCGAACGGGACCGCATGATCGTGGTCTGTGAGGAGTGCCACTCCGGCAACTTCGTGCGCGCGGAGCTCGAGAAGGGCGACGACATGATCCGGGAGGCCGACCGCCTGCTGGCCGAAGCCATCCGCATCGTTGCCGGTCTCTACGCCGACGGCGTGTTGCGCAAGCCGGAGCACTACGCGTACGACTATCCGGACCTGCTGGCCTTCCACGATGCGCCGTCCGTGATCGAGCAGCGCCTGTTCAGGATGCACCTGGAGCACCGGATGCGGACCTTCCAGGGGGCGTTCCACAACAACCCCGACTACTCGCTGTGGTACGGCTGGAGCGAGATGGTGCAGGACCTGACCGAGATCAGGACCCTGGCCGAGGAGCTGCGCGCGCGCCGCTAGGAATCTGCGCTCGCGCATGCCGGCATCGCGCGTACTACGGAGCCGGCTCCTGGCCGGGCGCATGGAGCGTCATCGATGACCGCCGCCGACCTCAGCCTGGGCCTGCTGGCCGTTGCGGCCCTCGCCCTCATCGCGGTGGTCGTCCGCCGGCCCGAGGCAGCGGTCACGCTCGGGGGCCGGATTGCCGCGTTCGCGGCCCTCTTCGCATTGCCCGGGCTCGTGCTGCTGGGCGGAGCGGTCCGGCACTACGAGCAGGCCAAGACGACGACGTTCTGCCTGTCCTGTCACCGGATGGAGCCCTGGCGGGAGAGCCTGCACATCGACGATCCGCGGTTCCTGCCGGCGGCGCACTACCAGAACCGGCGCGTTCCCGTGGACCGCGCCTGCTACACCTGCCACACGAACTACACGATGTTCGGCGGCATCGACGACAAGCTGCGGGGCGTCCGGCACGTGTGGCACACTGCGTGGGGGACGGTCTCCGACCCCGTCGAGCTGTACGAGCCGTTCGAGAACCGTGCCTGCCTCGCCTGCCACCAGGGCGGCCGCTCCTACGAGGAGCAGGCGGCTCACGCGCGCTTCCTGGCGGACCTGCGGGACGGAACGAGGTCGTGCGTCATGTGCCACAACCTGGCGCACGAAGTGGCGCGGCTCGACCGGTTCCCGCGCTGGGACCCAGGGACGGCACGATGAGCCGATTGCGCCCGCCGCGGCCGCGGAACGGACTGGCCGGCCGGCTGCGGGTGTCCGGCCTGTTGATCGCGGTGGGGCTCGCGGTGGAGCTGGCCACGTTCTTCTGGAACCATCCGGTCTCGTTCTTCCTGTTCGCCGTTCCGGGCGCGGCACTGATCAGTGCCGGCATGTTCCTGTACCTGTGGTCCGTGGTTACCGGGGTCGAGTGAGGGTCGGGAACGGCTGCGACCAGTCCGCGCCGTAGGGTGCGGACTCCTGCAGGGTTGGTTGGGCACCAGGCGGAGGCCGCAGCGCGACCTTGCGGTCGCGGCGACGAATGGTGGGCTAGAATGCGTCATTCTGGAGAGGGGGGAACCTCAGATGAGGAAAGGGCGAATCCGGTTGGCAGCTACGGCGATCTACGGTGCGCTGGTGCTTTCCGCGCTGGCGGTCGCGGCCCAGCAACAGGCGCAGGAACCGCCTCCGATGGGCTTCTTCATCACCAGTGCCGGCCCCGGTGACGGCGCCAACCTGGGCGGGCTCGAGGGCGCGGACGCGCACTGCCAGATGCTGGCCGGCGAGGCGGGCGCCGGCGACCGCACCTGGCGGGCCTACCTGAGCACGCAGGGCCCCGAAGCCGTCAACGCACGCGACCGCATCGGCGAAGGACCCTGGGCGAACGCGGAGGGCCTCGTCATGGCCCGCAGCGTCGAGAACCTGCACTACGACAACTCCAACTTCAACTGGACCCACACGCTGGACGAGAACGGCGAGCAGTTCCCCTCCCGCATCGACGGAGACCCGGACTTCACGGAGCACGACGTGCTGACCGGCACCCGGCTCGACGGCACCGCGTTCCCGGCCGGCGAGGACCGGACGTGCGGCAACTGGACCCGCAACGGCGAAGGCAGCGCCATGCTCGGCCATGCCGATCGCTACTCCTTCACCACGCCGGGCTCGCCCTGGAACACCGCCCACCCGTCCCGCGGTTGCTCGCAGGAGGATCTGGTGGCCACGGGAGGAGCCGGCCTCTTCTACTGCTTCGCCATCGACTGATGCGCGTCCACCGGAGGCAACGCGGCGCCGCGGCCCCCTGGAGACGGGCTCGCCGCGCACGAGTGCGCCGTTGCCACCGGATGCGAGAGAATCGGCGGACATGGGCCCTGGCTGGAGGTGTCGCCTGGTTTGATCCGGGCGGCACCCACCAGCGTCTGCTGCGTGCCCGGACGGTATGAGTGGAGTGACCAGGGAACGCCTGTCGGCGGGAATCCGGTCCTGGCTTGCGATCGTCGCGACCGTCGCGCTGGCGTCCCCCGCCGGACGGGCCGCCTCGCCGACCGAGGGCCAGCCGGCCGCGCTCGGCGAGGCGAGCGTTACCGACTTCCAGGTCCGCGTGGAAGGGGTGCAGCACCCGGGTCGTCAGGGTCTGGACGTCCTCACCGTCGAAGAAGTGATGGACCGGTTCGGCGTCCCGGGGATGAGCGTCGCGGTGATCCGCGACTTCGAGGTGCACTGGGCCCGGGGATACGGGATTGCCGACGTCGTGACCGGCGCGCGCGTGGACGAGGAGACCCTCTTCCAGGCCGCGTCGATCAGCAAGCCGGTAACGGCAATGGCGGCTCTCGTGGCGGTCGAGGACGGCCGGTTCTCGCTGGACGACGACATCAACGCGATTCTCACGTCCTGGCAACTCCCCGGGAACGGCTTCACCGCAACGCGTCCGGTGACTCCGCGCCTGCTGTTCAGCCACACCGCCGGTCTTGGCGACGGACATGGCTTTCCGGGCTACGAACCGGGTGCGCCCCGTCCCACCCCGGTGCAGATCCTGCGAGGCGACGCCCCCTCCAACGTGGGTCCCGTGACCATGGTGCGGACGCCCCTCACGGCCATGCAGTACTCCGGAGGCGGCACCACGATCATGCAGCTCGCGTTGACCGACGTCTACGGCGAGCCCTTCCCGGAGATCATGAGGCGGAGCGTGCTCGAGCCGGCCGGCATGTCTCGCAGCACCTTCCTGCAGCCACTCCCTCCACGCCTGGAAGAGAACGCGGCCCGTGGTCACCGCGGCGACGGGCAGCCCATGGGCGACGCCCGGTGGCACGTCTACTCCGCCCAGGCGGCGGCCGGTCTCTGGACCACCGCGAGGGACCTGGCGCGCTTCGCCATAGAGGTCCAGCGATCGGCCCGGGGCGACCCGGAACGGGTGCTCACCGCCGCATCGGCGGCGGCGATGCTGAGTCCGGTCGGCGTCGGACCGTTCGCAGTCGGCTTCCAGGTCGAACGGATGGGCGAGGGATGGTACTTCAGCCACTCGGGCGGCAACTGGGGCTTCGTCTGCTACCTGATCGCGCACCAGGTCAAGGGCTACGGCCTCGCCGTGATGACCAACTCGTCCGGCGGCGGGCCGGTGACCCAGGAGGTGCTGGAGCGAGTGCAGCGTGCCTACGGGTGGGACGCCCTGGACAAGCCGGTGCTGCGGTGACGGCGGCCCGGTCCGGAGGTGTGCGCAACCTGCTCGTTCCTCGGCTCGTCGCTTTCGTGACCTGACGCGGACCGAGCTGCCGCCCTTGACCACCGGGGTGACCTCATGGGGAGTTCCGACGCGCTCCGGCGGGAGAACGAGGCGCTCCGCGACCGCAGCTCGCGATTGCACGAGGCCATTCTGCGCATCAGCGGCAGCCTCGACCTCGGCACCGTCCTGCGCGAGGTCGTCGAGAGCGCCCGCGCGCTCACCGGCGCTCGCTACGCCGTGATCACGACGATCGGCGAGGGACGCCAGGTCGCGGACTTCGTCAGCTCCGGCTTCACGCCCGACGAGCATCGGCAACTCGCCGACTGGCCCGACGGGCAGCGGCTCTTCGAGCACCTCCAGAGGATTCCGGAAGCGGTGCGATGGGCGGACTTCCCAGCCCACGTCCGGTCGCTCGGATTCTCCGCCGACCCGCTACCGGCCAGGACCGCGCAGGGCACGCCCATGCGTCACCGGGGCGAGGACGTCGGCCACTTCTTTCTCGGCGACAAGAAGGGCGGCCAGCCGTTCACGAGCGAGGACGAGGAGGTGCTCGTCCTGTTCGCATCGCAGGCGGCGACGGCGATCGCCAACGCCCGCACGTACCGCGACGAGCAGCGGGCCCGGGCCGACCTGGAGACGGTGATCGAGACCTCACCGGTGGGTGTCGTGGTCCAGGACGCCACGACGACGAAACTGGTGTCCTTCAATCAGGAGGCGAGGCGGATCATCAACTCCATGCGCTCCCCGGACCAGTCCCGGGAAGACCTGCTGCGGTCGTTGACGTGCCGGTTTCCCGACGGGCGGGAGATCGCCCTCCACGGGCCTCACCTGGCGCGGCTGTTGCGCGAGGTGACGACCGTGCGCGCCCGGGAGCTCGTGCTCTTGGTTCCCGACGGCCGCAGCGTGCGGATTCTCGTCAACGTCACGCCGATCCGTTCCGCGGACGGGGCGGTCGAAACGGTGGTCACCACCATGCAGGACCTGACGACCCTGGAAGAGCTGGAGCGGCTGCAGGCCGACTTCCTGGGCATGGTGAGTCACGAGCTGCGCGCCCCCCTGACGTCCATCAAGGGATCGGCCGCCGCGCTGCTGCGCGCCTCGCCCGAGCTGGACCCCGCCGAGATGCGCGAGTTCCACCGCATCATCGACGATCAGGCGGACCACATGCTCGGCCTGGTCAGCGACCTGCTGGACGCCGGACGCATCGATGCGGGCACGCTGTCGGTCGCGCCGGAACCGACGGAAGTGGGCAGCCTGGTGGACGGCGCGCGGAACACGTTCCTGAGCGGCGGCGGCCGACAGGCAGTCCGCATCGACCTGCCGCCCGACCTGCCCCGCGTACTGGCCGACCGGCGGCGCATCGTGCAGGTCCTGAACAACCTCCTGTCGAACGCTGCGAGGCATTCTGCCGAAACGTCACCCATCGGCGTCGCGGCGGCGACGGATGGAGTCCACGTGGAGATCTCGGTGTCCGATGAAGGCCAGGGCGTGCCGCCGGACCAGTTGCCGCACCTGTTCCGGAAGCACGCCGCCCTGGCCGGCGGCGACCGGCGCCGCGGGGCTGCGGGCTACGGCCTGGGTCTGGCCATCTGCAAGGGACTGGTGGAGGCGCACGGCGGCCGCATCTGGGCCGAGAGCGGCGGCGCGGGCCAGGGAACGCGGTTCACGTTCACGATTCCGGTGGCCGAGGAGGCCGGCCGCGGTGCGCCCGGCTCGTCCGCGCGCCGGCTCGCCTCGCCCGCGGACGGACGCGAGGCGGCGCGCATCCTGGTGGTCGACGACGACCCGCAGACGCTGCGCTACGTACGGGACGCGCTCATCCCGGCCGGCTATGCCCCGGTCGTGACCGGCAACCCGCGGCAGCTCTCCGACCTCGTCGAGACTCACCGGCCGGCGCTGGTCCTCCTGGACCTCGTGCTCCCCGGTACGGACGGCATCGAATTGATGCAGAGCGTGCCTCGACTGGCCGACCTGCCGGTCATCTTCGTTTCCGCGTACGGCCGGGACGAGACGATCGCCCGAGCCCTCGAGCTCGGCGCTGCCGACTACATCGTCAAGCCCTTCTCGCCGACGGAGCTGACGGCCAGAGTGCGCGCGGCGCTGCGGCGGCGGGCGGACCCGGAGCGCTTCGTGCTGGGGGACCTGGCCATCGACTACGAGCGCCGCAAGGTGACCGTGGGGGGACGCTCGGTGCGGCTGACGGCCAGCGAGTACGAGCTGCTGCGGCTGCTCTCGGTCAACGCGGGACGGGTGCTGACGCTCGAAGCGCTGCTGCGCCAGGTGCGGGGCGGGAGGGACGCCGCGGATTCGACGGTCGTGCGGACCCTGGTGAAGAAGCTCCGCCGCAAGCTGGGCGACGACGCGGCCAGGCCTGCCTACGTCCTGACCGAGCGAGGGGTCGGCTACCGCATGGCCACACCGGCCGAGCCGTGACGCCGTGCGCGACGTGCCGATCCGCCCGCCGCTCCCGGACGACCCGGCCGCGATTGACGCGGACTGGATTCAGCGGGCGCTGGCGGCCGGGGGTACGTCCGATCGTCCCGCGATACGGGAGGTCCGCGTCGAGGACCTCGGGGCGGCTTCCAACGCCTTCGGAAGGCTCCTGCGCTGTCACCTGGCGGGCGACGGCAGCAGCGCGGCGCACCCCGCCAGCGTCATCGTCAAGCTGCCCCCCGCGGACCGCGGGGCGTTCCGGTTCGCGAGGTGGATGTGGATGCACGAGCGCGAGTACGTGTACTACCGCCGTCTGGCGCGGCACGCGCCCATCCGTTCGCCGGCCCTCCTGTACGGCGACTTCGACGAGGCGACGCATCGCTTCGTTCTGGTGCTCGAAGACCTGCGCGACATGGAGGTGCCGGTCCAGGTGGCGGGCGTCCCGGCCGGCCGCGCCCGGCTCGCGGTACGGGAGATCGCCCGGCTGCACGGGCAGTTCTGGGGCGCGGTCGACAGCCCGGCCCTGTCCGGTTGCAGGGACATCTTCGCGCCGAAGACCCGGCGCTTCCTGCAGATCGCCTGCTTGCTGCTCACTCCTGTGGTGCTCGAGCGCTTCGGCGGCTGCTTCTCCCCCGAGACGCGCCGGCTGGCCGAGACCCTCGGACCCAGGATCACCGCGCACTACGCGGCCGTCGCTGCCGGACCGAGGACCCTCGTCCACGGCGACTACCGGGCGGAGAATCTGTTCTTCCGCCCCGAGGTCGGCGCCGGCGACTCGGCCCGCGGCGCCCCGCCGGCCCGGGGCGACTTCGCGGTGGTGGACTGGCAGGCTTGCGGGCTGGGCCCCGGCCTCTACGACGTGGCGTACTTCCTCGGAACCAACGTCGTCCCCGGCGACCGTCGCCGCATCGAGCGCGACGCGATCGAGGAGTACCACGACATCGTCTGCCGCCTGGGCGCGAGAGACTTCACGCTCGACGACTGCTGGCGCGGCTACCGCCAGAACATGCTGGGGGTGCTCGTGGCCTGCCTCCTGGGGTGCGGCGCGCTCGACCTCGGCTTCCAGCGTCTCCACGCCCTGTTGCAGTCCGCCCTCGAGCGCGCCCTGGCCGCGACGGAGGACCTGGACGTGGCGGAGTTCCTGCCGCGCGGCCGGTTCCTGAGCGCGGGGAACGCGTTGTCCATCCTGTCGCGGGGGGCGCACGAGGCCTACTACCGGCTGGCACGCCGCCGAGCGGCGTCACCCCCGCCCTGACGGGCGCGGCGTGGGGGCTCGGTTGCGTCCGGCTCGTCCGGAGCTTGCCGAGGGCTCCGGTGTCCCGGGTCATCGGGGTCTCCGCCGCCACGATGACGCGCCCACGGGCGCGGCCGCGTCATCGAGCGCGCGGGCGCTCGGGGCGGTCGTGTGGCCGGGCGATTGACCGGCAGGGCTGCAATGTAGGGCACTTCGGCGTATCATCGCCCCGGTGGCCACGCTTCCGGAGGTCGCCACCGTGAATCGCCTGGTCCATCGAGGAGGACGAGAACATGAAGCGTCATCTGCTGCCTGCCCTGTTCGCCCTGGTCGCCGCACTCGTGATGTCGGCCGCCGGTGCGCAAGCGCACTTCCAACTGGTCGAACCGGCGCCCTGGATCGTGCTGGACCGCCTCGGCAACCCGCAGAAGGTCGGACCGTGCGGCGGCAACCCCAACGGGGACAACAGCGAGATTCTCTCCGGCATCGTCACCGAGGTCACCGGCGGCACCGATCTGCACCTGAAGATCCAGGAGACGATCTTCCATTCGGGCCACTACCGCGTCGCGCTCTCGGTGAACTCGCGCAACGAGCTGCCGGCGGATCCCACCGCGGTGGAGAAGTGGACGGATCGGGGCCTCTACTCGGTCTGGGGCGTGATTCAGAGCCCGCCGCAGGTCCCCGTCCTCGCCGACGGGCTGTTCCCGCACTATCCCGTGGGAGACCAGCGCGCCTCGTTCCGGCCCGAGACCCCGATGGATCCCTGGGAGGCCGACATCCCGATTCCGAACATCAACTGCGAGAAGTGCACCCTGCAGGTCATCCAGTTCATGGCCGATCACGTGTACAACGTGCCGGGGGGCTATTCCTATCACCACTGCGCCGACCTGAAGATCACGGCCGACCCGTCCAAGCCCATCGACGACCGCTGGCCCGAGCCCGCGGACATGACCAACAACTGACGGGAACTCGAAGTCTGCGCCGCGGCGTCGGGCTTGCTCGCGCGGCGCGCAGACTCCCCGGCCCCGGCGGCGGCGGGACTCGGACCCGCCGTCGTCGAGGCGACGGGGCGGGGCCATCCAGCAGCAGGCCGTCGCCGTCCGGGGTCGCCCGCAACCGATGCCCTGGTTACTCCGCGTCGCCAACGGCCGTCGGGCCCTGGCCGCCGTGGTCGTCGCCCTGGCCGGCCTTGGCCTGCTGTTCGGCACCGGCCCGTTCCCGCGCGTGCGGGCGCTCGCACCGGGCGGCATCCTGCCGGAGGAGCAACTCGGCTACCCGCCGGAGAGGCTGATGGCGTTCCTGGGCGCGATCGGCCCGGAAGGGCGCGCCGACTACATCCTGTTCCAGCGCCTCGACGTCCTGACGCCGCTGCTGATCGGCGGGGCCGCGGCGCTGGTCATCGGGTGGTTGCTGGTGCGCGCCGGCGCCACCGCCGGCCGGACGACCGTCCTCCCGTACGTGCCGCTGCTCTTCCTGCTGACCGAGGTGCTGGAGGACTCCGTGCTCGCACGCGCCGCGCGGTCGTACCCGGAGACTACGGCCCTGAGCTCCGCGCTCCCCGTGCTGACCGGCGCCAAGTTCGCCGCCATGGTCCTGATGGGCGCCGTCGTCGTCTACGGCTGGCGACTGGCCTGGAACCGGAAGGGAGATTGACCGTGTCTGCCCAACGATCCGTCCCGCTCTCGTGCGCCGTCGTCTCGCTCGCGGCCGTCCTGGCCCTCGCGCTGCCGGGGGCGGCGGCGCAGTCACATCGACCGCCGCCCGAGCCGCCCGCCGAATGGGGTCCCATCTCGATCAACCTCGAGGGCTTCGAGTACCCCCACCCGGTCGAGTTCATGAACTTCCGGGTGTTCGGCCAGGACGTGCGGATCGCCTACATGGACGTCGCGCCGGTGGGGCCCGCGAACGGCCGCGCCGCCGTGCTCCACCACGGGGGCAGCTACTACGGCTGGTACTGGAAGAGCCAGATCGAGGCCCTGACGAAGGCGGGCTACCGGGTGGTCGTGAAGGACCGGCTCGGCTGGGGCAAGTCGTCCAAGCCCATCCTGCCCTACAGCATGAGCCTGCACGCCTCCAACACGGCCCGGCTCATGGATCA
>JAPOVI010000228.1 GCA_026708265.1 Acidobacteriota bacterium | reverse complement strand
CCTGGGACGGTGGGGGCTGGGGCCGACCCGGAGCCTGCGACGGGTTGGCGGCGCAAGCTCGCGGGTGACTCTCAGAATGGGGCCGTTCGGCCGGGAGGGATCTGATGACACCAGCGCTGAGGCAGACTGCGGTCGTCGCGGCAGTGGCGGCGGCCGTCGCATGCGGTGGGGGGCCGGCAACGCCCGCCGAGCCCGCGGACTACGCCATCGTCGGCGCCCAGTTGATCGACGGGACGGGCGGGGCCCCCATCCCGGACTCGGTGCTCCTGATCCGCGGCGACCGCGTCGTGGCCGCCGGGACGCGGGCCGACACCGGCGTGCCGGCGGAGGCGGAGGTGGTCGACGGCGCCGGGAAGACCGTCATCCCGGGGCTGGTCGACATGCACGTGCACTACCTGGGCGACCGCGCCACGATCGACCGGCAGTTCCGGACCCAGCTCTACTTCGGCGTCACCACGGCGCGGAGCATCGGCGCCGACGGCCCCGAGCTCGTCCCGCTCATGCTCGAGGCGCATGCCGGCCGCCCCGACGCGCCGCGCGTGTTCACGGCCGGCCGCGGGTTCACCGCCCCCGACGGCTTCAACGCGGCCCTCGCGCAGCAGCCGGGCAGTGAAGAGGACGCGCGCGAGATGGTCCGCCAACTGGCCGGGCAGGGCGTCCACTTCGTCAAGATGTGGGTCAACGCGGTCCCGGAGCCGGGCGACACGATCTCGCCGGAGATCCGCACCGCGATCGTCGAAGAGGCGATCGCGAACGGCCTCGTGCCGGTGGCCCACATCGACGACGAGGCCGACGGCCGTCAACTCGTCGAGGCCGGCCTGCGCGACTTCCTGCACTCGACCGTGCTCACCTTCGGCCCCGGCGCGGGGACGCCGGTGGACGATCCGGAGCCGTCGGCCGAGTTCATCCGGATGAGCGTGGAGAACGGCGTCGCGTTCACGCCCACCCTGTCCATCATCCAGAACAACTGGCACTTCGCCGAACGCCCGGAGCTTCTCGAGGACCCGGAGCTGCGGGCGGCCTTCCATCCCGACGCGCTGGCCCGCTGGGAGGACCCCGAGGCGCGGGCCGAGGTGGTCGAGGCGCCGGGTTTCGAGGACCGCAAGGCGGCCTTCCGGCAGGTGCAGGACTTCGTCAGGACCATGCACGACGCCGGCGTCCGCGTCGCGCTCGGAACGGACGCCGGAACGCCCAACGTGCCGATGGGGTGGGGCGTCCACCACGAGTTGGAGCTCTACGTCGAGGCGGGGCTGACGCCGATGCAGGCCCTCGTGGCGGCCACCGCCACCGGCGCGAGCCTGACGCCGCCCGTCGGCGAAGCCGAGTTCGGGACGCTCGAGGTGGGGAAGATCGCAGATCTCGTCGTGCTCGATGCCGACCCGCTGGCCGACATCCGCAACACGCTGCGGATCGACCGGGTGATGAAGGCGGGCGCCTGGGTCGATCGCGAGGGCCTGCTGCCGCCGGCCCCGTAGCTACGAAGCGCCCTCCGGCCGCCCGACGAAGCGGTAGCCGACGCCGCGCACCGTCAGCAGGTGTCGGGGCCGTGCCGGCTCGGGCTCGATGTAGCGCCGGAGCCGGGCGACGAAGTTGTCGACCGTGCGGGTGTCCGTGTCGTGCCGCACGCCCCACACCTCCTCGAGGAGCGTCTTGCGGGACACGGTTTCGCCCTCGTGCCGCACGAGGTAGCCGAGCAGGGTCGCCTCCATCACCGTGAGCGGCTGGTCCGCCGCGCCGTCCCCGCCCCGCACCACCTGGTGGCGGAAGTCGATGCGCCTCCCGGCCACGCGGTACTCGTCGAGCTCCTGCTCCAGCCCGTCCGCCTCGTCGCCCCGCAGCCAGCGCCGGCGCCGGAGGAGGCCCTCGACGCGGGCGAGGAGGATCGGGAGGTCGAACGGCTTGGGCAGGTAGTCGTCGGCGCCCGCCTCGAACCCGTGCAGCACGTCGTCGGTGCTCGATCGCGCGGTGAGGAGCATCACCGGCACGAACTGCCGCGCCGCGCGCAAGCGCCGCACCACCTCGAACCCGTCGAGACCGGGCAGCATGACGTCGAGCAGGACGACGTCGAAGCGGCTGCCGTCCGGGTCGGCGCGCACGAGGCGCTCGAGGGCGACGGCGCCGTTCTCCTCGACCTCCGCCGCGTGCCCCTCCGCCTCGAGATTCAGCTTCAGGCCGGCGGCGAGGTGCTCTTCGTCCTCGACGATGAGAACGCGGCTCATGAGGAGGCCTTGAGCGGCAGCTCCAGCGTGAAGGTGCTCCCGCGGTCGGCCCCCCGACTCTCGGCGTAGGCCCGCCCGCCGTGACGCCGCGCCACCGCGAGGACGATCGACAGGCCGACCCCGGTGCCGCGCACGCGCGACCGCAGCGCGGCCGGCAGCCGGTAGAAGCGCCGGAAGACGCGCTTCAATTCGTGACCGGTGATGCCGATCCCTTGGTCGCGCACCGTGACCGCCACCCGCCGCGCACCGATGCGGACCACCTCCACCGCGACGCGGACGCGCTCCCCCGAGTACTTGATCGCGTTGTCGACGAGGTTGGTGACCGCCGCGGTCAGCTCCTCGCGGTCACCCTGGACGACCAGCGTCCCGAGGGGCGCGCGGTGGACGTACTCCACCTCGCCGTTCTCGAAGTGATGGCGCTTGCCGGCGAGCGACACGCACTCGCCGACGACCTCGGTCAGGTCGACGTCGGTCGGATTCTGCACCCGGCGGGTGTTGCCGGTCTTGCCGGCGAGCAGAATCTGGTCGATGGTCCTCTGCAGGCGGTCGGAGTCGTCGAGCATGGTGTCGATGACTTCGGCGCGCTTGGCCGCCGCCAGCTCGCGCTGGCGCAACGTCTGCAGGTAGAGCCTGATGCTCGCCAGCGGCGTCTTCAGCTCGTGCGTCACCGCGTGGATGAACGCGTCGTGCTGCTCGCTGCGGCGGATCTCGCGGATCAGGAACGCGGTGTTCAGCGTCAGGCCGCCGACCAGCACCACGAAGCTGACCACGCCGAGCAGCAACAGCAGCCCGGTCCGCCAGTTGACGACGATGAAGCCGATGTTGAGCGCGACCGCGACCGCGATCAGCGCGCTGCCGAGCAGCGCCACGAGGACGATCGAACGCGTGCGGCTGCCGCCGAAGCGTTGCATGCGCAACACAGCATACCCAATGGATGTCCCGGCGCGAATCCCGGCCGCCCCGGGGAAGCAATGCGGCGCTACGACTCCCGCTTCGGCCGCCGGTTGGCGGGCAGGGTCTCCTTGCGGAGGCGAATGCTGGCGGGGGTGATCTCGACGAGCTCGTCGTCGTTGATGAACTCGATCGCCTGCTCCAGGTTCAGCAGACGCGGGGGGACGAGCCGCAGCGCTTCCTCGGCGGTGGACGAGCGCATGTTGGTGAGCTTCTTCTCCTTGGTGACGTTGACGTCGAGGTCGGCCGGTCGAGCGTTCTCGCCGACGATCATCCCTTCGTAGACCGGGATGCCGGCATCCACGAAGATCTCGCCGCGCTCCTGCAGGTTGTAGATGGCGTAGGCGGTTGCCGTCCCGGCGCGGTCGGCCACCAGGGCGCCGGTCGGCCGGCCGGGGATCGGCCCGCTCCAGGGCTCCCAGCCGGCGAACAGGTGGTTCATGATGCCGCTGCCGCGGGTGTCGGTAAGGAACTGCGACCGGAAGCCGATCAGCCCGCGCGTCGGGATCCGGAACTCCAGCCGGACCCGCCCGCTGCCGTGGTTCACCATCCGGGTCATCGTCGCGTGGCGGTTCCCGAGCTGCGCGATGACGACGCCCTGGTAGTCCTCGGCGACGTCGATGACCAGCTCCTCCACCGGCTCCTCGGTCCGCCCGTCTCGCTTGCGGGTCACGATCCGCGGCCGCGAGACCTGCAGCTCGTAGCCCTCCCGCCGCATCATCTCGATCAGGATCGACAACTGGAGCTCGCCGCGGCCGATCACCTGCACCCGTTCCGCCGAGTCGGTGTCCTCGACCCGGATCGACACGTTGCCGACCAGCTCGCGGTCCAGCCGGTCACGGAGATTGCGCGACGTGACGTACCGACCGTCGCGCCCGGACATCGGCGACGTGTTGACTCCGAAGACCATCGAGACCGTGGGCTCGTCCACGTGCATCGGCGGGATCGGCCGCGGGTCGTCCGGGCTCGTGATGGTCTCCCCGATCGTGATGTCGTCGATCCCGGCCAATCCGATGATGTCGCCGGCGGCGGCCCGCTCGACGGCCACCCGTTCCAGGCCGTCGAAGACGTACAGGCTCGTGACCCGGGTCCGCTCGACGGCGCCGTCGAGCTTCGAGACCGCGATTGCGTCTCCCGTTGCCACCTGGCCGTTGACGATGCGGCCGATGGCGATCCGTCCCAGGTAGTCGTTCGCATCGAGGTTGGCGACCAGCACCTGCAGCGGACCGTCCGGATCGCCGGCCGGGGGCGGCATCCGGTCGGCGATGGCGTCGAGCAACGGACGCAGCGTGCGTCCCGGCGAGGCGGGCTCCGGACTGGCCGTACCCGCCTTCGCGTTGGCGTACAGCACGGGAAACTCGATCTGCTCCTCGGTGGCGTCGAGGTCGATGAACAGGTCGTAGATCTCGTCAAGGACCGCGGCCGGCCGCGCGTCCGAGCGGTCCATCTTGTTGATGACGACGATCGGCGGCAGGCCCCGTTCGAGCGCCTTGCGCAGCACGAAGCGGGTCTGCGGCAAGGGACCTTCGGAGGCGTCGACGAGCAGCAGCACCCCGTCGACCATGGTGAGGGTGCGCTCGACCTCGCCGCCGAAGTCGGCGTGGCCCGGCGTGTCGACGATGTTGATGATCAGGTCGCGGTAGCGGATGGCCGTGTTCTTGGCCAGGATGGTGATGCCGCGTTCCCGCTCCAGATCGATGTTGTCGAGCGCGCGCTCCTCCACCCGCTGGTGCGCCCGGAACACGCCGCTCTGATGCAGCATGGCGTCGACCAGCGTCGTCTTGCCGTGGTCCACGTGCGCGACGATCGCGACGTTGCGGCGGAGGGGGTTGGCGATGCCGCGTTCCGCAGGCGCCGTCAGCGGGTACCGTTCCCCTACCAGAAGATCGCCTGTCACTGCGGCGCCAGCTCCCAGGCTACTAGGCAGCGTTCTCGGCGGCCACCGCCTTGTTCGCGATCTGGCTGGCGGTCGGCACCTGCACGTCCCACGCGAGCCCCAGCCACTTCATGAGCCGGAGCTGCATCCAGGTGAGATCGATCTCGCGCCAGGTCATCCCGTGCCGGGCGGAGGTCGGATGGGCGTGGTGGTTGTTGTGCCAACCCTCGCCGAAGGTGAGCAGCGCCACCCAGAGCGAGTTCTTCGAATCGTCCCGGGTGTCGAAGCGGCGCGTGCCCCAGAGGTGCGTGGCCGAGTTCACCAGCCACGTGCAGTGGAGGCCGAACACGACGCGCAGGAACACGCCCCACAGCAGCCAGGGCAGGCCGCCGATCGCCAGCAGCGTCAGTCCCAGGACCACCAGCGGCACCCAGTGCCAGTGGGTCAGCACGCGGTAGAAACGGTCCTTCGCCAGGTCGGGCGCGTACTTGCCCAGGACCTCCGTGTCGCCGTGCAGCTCCTCGCCGAAGATGGTCCACAGCATGTGGGACCACCACTTGCCGTCGCGCGGCGTGTGGGGGTCGCCGGGCTGGTCGGACTTCTGGTGGTGGATGCGGTGCATCGCGGTCCAGAAGATCGGGCCGCCCTGCAGCGTCATCGTCGCGCACAGCGCGAAGAAGTACTCGACGACCTTGGGCGTCTTGTACGAGCGGTGCGTGTGGAGCCGGTGATAGCCGAGCCCGATGCCCCACCCGATGCAGATCCAGTGGAGCACCACGGCGACGACGACGGCCTGCCACGTGGTGTAGAACAGGGCCACCACGGCCAGCGCGTGGAACACGACGAACGCCGAGGTGGTCCCCCAGCTGATGCCTTCCTTGCTCGCGAAGTCGATCTCCCTCGTCTGCAACGGCACCTCCCGCGTTGGAAGCCCGGCGTGGTCGCCCCGGGCCGACGGCCGTAGAGACTATCAGGCCGCACCCCAGGGGAGGCCCGGATCCTTGTAATTGTTGTGTAATTCCGCTCGATCCGCGGGCGGAGGGCGCCCGGGACGGAGACGTTGCCTCTTCGCGGAGGACCGGGAGCTTCTCGACGCCGCGTCTCAGAACGCGATGCGGCGGACACCGTCGACCCGGTCGAAATGCGCGTCGTTGCTCAGTACGGGGAGTCCGTGCTGGCGCGCGAGTGCGGCGATCCAGGCATCGTTGGGCGGAATCGGGTTCCCGGTACGTCTCAGCTCCAGGCGGACGTCGGCGTAGACGCTGGCCGTCGCATGGGTGACGACTGCGATCTCGGCCAGCGGAAGGTGGTGGCGCAGCCACTCTTCGTAGCGGCGACGGTGGCTCGAGAGGCGAATGCCGAAGTAGTACTCGGCGAGGACGACGCACGGAACGACGAGACGACGGGCGGACCGGAGCGGAGCCTCGGCGGCGGCGATCCCCTCCGCCCACGCGGACAACGCGTTGGTGTCCAGAATCATGCGACGTCTTCGGGCGCCAGCGTTTCGAATTCCTCGGCTATGGCATCTTCGACTCGACGGTGCTCGTGCGACAGATCGGCCAGCGCGCCGAATCCCGCCATCCACGGAGCTTCGGGCTCGCGACCGGAAGCGCCGCCGGCGCTCCTCCGGAGCTTGTCCTCGAGCGCGTCGGTGAAGAACTGCTTCAAGGTCACGCCGCGGCTGGCGGCGAGGGCCTTGGCCCGCCGGAAGGTGGCCTCGGGAATCTCGATGGTCGTCTTCATGCGGGCATATTCCCATATTTACGGGGCGGCCGCCAATCCGCTGGCCCCGGCCACGACGTCGCCGCTCGGGAACTCCGCTGGCCCTCAGGGCGTCCAGTCCGCCACGATCAGGCCGAGGCGTCCGGCGACGCCGGCTGGGCTGGCGCACGCTCGAAGGATCCGACCCGATGACCAGAGGCAGCAATCCGCTCGTTCGCATCACGGGCCTGGCGGCCGGCTCGCTGCTCGCGCTGACCGGCGCCGCGTGGCTGTCGTGGCAGAGCGCGGCGGTGCAGGACACCGTCTACTGCTGGATGGTGGAGAACCTGATCTCAGCCGACCGCGGAACACGGCCGGACGACGTGGTGGTGGTTGGGGCGACGGCGGAGACGACACCGGAACGCACCTCGTGCGATGCGGCGGACGATCCGGCCGTGTGGGTCGATCCCGTGGACCCGTCGAACAGCCTGATCGTCGGGGCCAACAAGCGGGAGAGCCTGAGCGTGTTCCGGCTGGACGGCCGGCGGATCTCGGAACGGCAGACTGGCGGCTCCAACAACGTGGACATCCGCGACGGCATTTCCGTCGGCGGGCGGGACCGCATCATCGTCGGGGCCACCAGCCCGCGCGGTTCGCGCATCGACCTGCTCGAGCGAGGCGGAGTTCGGTACCCTCGAAGCCGGCAAGATCGCCGATCTCGTCGTGCCGGATGCTGACTCTGGCCCGGTCAAGCGGGCAAACCTCGCGGTTTTCGATTTCCGCAAGGGCCGAAGCCTCACGGAGGCGGCGCATCCAGACCGGGTTACGCCTCGGTATCGGCTTCGATGGCTGCCCGTCGTGAACGGCGGCGCTTGACGCCCCGCTGTTCTCCCCAACTCGTAGCGGCAGCCCCTTCGATCCTCCGGCGCTGGGCCTCCAGTCGGCGGCCGTGGCTCCGAGAGTCCAGCCGACCCGACTCAGAGTCCGCTTTCGCTTGATGAATGCATGTGCTTTATGTTACATAGAGCACACGCTCGGGAGCACGCGGTTCCCCGAGACGAATCGAGAGCCAAGAAGCATGTCGCGTGGTACTAGTGGCAGGATCGTCGTTGAGGTCGACCCGGCGCTGAAGAAACGCCTCCATGCCGCGCTGGCGCTAGACGGAACCACGCTCAAGGACTGGCTGCGGCAACAAGCAGAGTCGTACCTCACAGGTCATCAGGGCCTCGCGGAGGAACCAATGATCGACGAGACGGCGTCGCGGCAGCGCGAAAAGGGAGCCAAGTGACGGTTCTACCACGGCCAGCAGCGAGCCTGTGGACCACCTCGAGTTGTGCTGGGAACCGGGAGCTCGCTCCCAAGTCGCGGTCCGGATGAGGAGGCTTCTTTGATGACGCAGCAAGCCAGGAGTGCGCGTTCAACCTCCGCCGGCGGGTCCAAGCTGCGGACCGTGGCCAAGGCGAAGGAGCCTGAGAGCCACGATGCGGACAGCATGAACGACGAGAATCAGTTCTCCATCGTCGCGGTGGACCGCTTCATTCAGGCTACGCGCGACTCAGGATACAAGAGCACATCGAGCGCCGTCGCGGAGCTGGTCGACAACGCGATTCAGGCCGACGCCACGCGCATCCGCATCACCGTATGCCACGCGCCCGATAGCGAGAGGGGCGACGTCGAACTCCTCGTGCAGGACAACGGCACCGGCATGGATCCGTTCACTCTAAGGACTGCCCTTCGCTTCGGTGGCACGACTCGCTTCAACGATCGCTCGGGGCTGGGCCGCTACGGAATGGGACTTCCCAACAGCTCTCTGAGTCAAGCCCGCCGGGTCACCGTCTACACGTGGCGTGCGCCGTGCGAAGTGTATATGTCTTACCTCGACGTCGATGAGATCGCGGCAGGCGATGCCACCGAGGTGCCAACCCCGTGCCGCGTCACCCCTCCAACCGGCGCGAACGGCCGCAGAGGGACCATCGTCGTCTGGTCGCGCTGCGACCGGCTCGACAACCGCCGCATCTCAACCATCGCGCGCAAGCTACTCAACGAGCTCGGTCGCCAGTTTCGTTACTACCTCACCGATCGGGTGAAGATCACCGTCAACGGCGATTCTGTTGAGCCCATCGACCCGCTTTACCTGAATCTAGCCGCCAAGCACACCGGCGCCAAGCTCTTCGGACAGCCGATCGAGTACGAGGTCCAGGCGTCAGAGCCGAACGGCACGGCTGCCGCGGTGGGCCGAGTCCGCATAACGTTCTCCGAGTTGCCCGTCGCAGATTGGCACAGGCTCTCAAACGACGAGAAGCGCCGTCTCGGCATCTCGAAGGGCGCCGGGGTCTCGATGGTCCGTGGCAGCCGGGAAGTGGACTACGGTTGGTTCTTCCTGGGTGGCAAGCGCCGTGAGAACTACGACGACTGGTGGCGCTGCGAGATCCAATTCAACCCCATCTTGGACGAGGCGTTTGGAATCACGCACACGAAGCAGCAGGTTCGTCCGAAGACCTACTTAATCGAGGCGCTCGCGCCGGATGTCGAGGCCGCGGCGCGCGCTCTCAACGCCCGCGCCCGCAAGGCTCACCTAGCGGCGAAGGCCGCCGAGCGCTTCGCCGAGTCGGAGAAGCTCGCCACCGAGCGAGAGAAGCTGCTGCAGCCACTCCCTTCTGGTTCACGCGGCCGCGACCAGCGCGTCATCAATCAGCTCAGGAAGCGGTACCCCGAGTTTCGCAAGCCCGTTCCGACGAATAGTGATCCAGCGAACCAGGTTACGTACAAGATCGTTGAGACGCCGGTCCGCGACACGTCGTTCTTCAACTACGCTCGTCACAACGGACGCCTGATCTTGGCGCTCAATCCGTATCACCCGTTCTACAAGCAGATTTACCGACAACTCGTGGAGTCGGAGACGCCCCGTGACCAGCAACTGCGCACCCAACTGGAGTTGCTGCTGCTCGCCGCGGCTCGCTCAGAGGCAGCGGAGGACAACCCGCGCTCGATCGCGCAGCTTGAGCGGCAGCGTCAGTTGTGGAGCGACACACTGGCGACCTTCCTGAACGGGTGACGGATGAGCAAGACATCGCGCGAGAGATGGCTCCGCCTCCGACCACCCGTTTCTCCGAGGAAGCGGTCGGCCTCGGTGTTCGTCGACTGCGCTTCGGCACTCATGAAGGTCCAGCGTCGCCCTTCGGATCATGAGGCGCGAGGCCGCGCGGTCACGGAGGCGCTCAAGGCCGCGCGCGCCGACATCGAACGCGCCGCGATCGAGGACCGCGCGATCCTGGATGCCGCGACCCGCGTACTATGTGATCTCGCGCGGCAGAGGTGGCGAGTCCGCCTACGCAACCGGGAGGTGGAAGTCCGGCAGCCGGAGGAACTGCGCACCGATCCGCGGGCGGAAAAGGAGCGCATCCGACGCCAAGAGCTATTGAAGCGCGACGAGCAACTCCAGCAACCGGCCGTCGCCAGATTCGTCCGGGGCATGGAGCGGCAGCGTCTTCATGGCGACCGGTTTGTGTCGGTCTTCTCCCTCATGCGGGATGGTCGGGAACTCGCTGCCGCGCTAGGCAAGGCGCGCGAACTCTCCGGTCTGCGACGCCACGAAGCGCTCCGAGAGGTCATCGACCCGTACCTCAGCTTCGTGACGGAGGACGCGCGTTGTGAGTTCACTGGGCTTCGTCTGCAGGATATCTGGCGCTATTTCCGGCACACTTGGTCAAACCAGTACACGAGCACTCCAGGGCGCACGATGGCCGTGCTGGTTCGAGATCGTGCGGCACCCATGCATCCGGTGATCGGCATCGCAGCTCTCGGTAGCCCGGTCGTTCAGATTAGGCAGCGGGACACCTGGATCGGCTGGCACCCTAGCAGCCCGTGGAAAAAGTCGGGCCTGGGCTCGACGGATCGAGGCACCTTCTCTACA
>JAPOVI010000316.1 GCA_026708265.1 Acidobacteriota bacterium | reverse complement strand
TTGGGGGTCCCTTTTCACGTGGCCACAAGGGTCCCTTTTCTGGTTGCCATTTCCACCCTCCAGGCGAATCGCCGGGGCGGGCTGTAGGCGGCCAGGTGCTCGAACGTCTGCGTGTCGTCGCGAAGCCCCGGGAACGTCACGTTCGTGAGCCCCCGCACGGACACGATGCGTTCGGGCTCGGGGTACGGGAGCGGGCTGAGCAGCACGGCGTAGACCACGCTGAACGTCGCCGTGCTCGCTCCGATGCCGAGCGCCAGCACGACCACCACCGTGGCCGCGTGGCCGGGGCTGCGGCGAAGCCCGCGAACCGCGTGGCGCACGTCGCGAGCCAGATCGTCCAGCCAGCGCCAGCCCCACACGTCTCGCGTGCGCTCGCGGATCAGGACCGCGTTGCCCAGCGTCCGACGGGCCGCCCGCCGGGCTTCGCCCTCCTCGGCGCCGGCCTCGCGCTGCCGCTCGCGCTCGAGCTCCAGGTGGAGCCGGAGCTCCTCCTCGACGTCGGCATCGGCCTGACAACGGCCCAGGTACGGCAGGAGCCGGCACAACCACAGCGGCCAGGTCATCGCGGCCCCCCATCCGCGTCGGCGGGCCGCATGACGCGCCCGACGGCCTCGACCATCCGCTCCCAGCGCGTCGCCTCCCGCACGAGCTGCCGCCGGCCGGAGGGGGTCAGAGCATAGAACTTCGCCCGCCGGTTATTCGCCGACGTGCCCCACGTGCCGGTGATCCAGCCGCGCTTCAGCAAGCGGTGCAGCGCGGGGTACAGCGATCCGTGGTCCACCAGCAGCGCGTCGTTCGAGGTCCGCTCGATCGTCGTCGCAATCTGGTGGCCGTGGGCCGGACCCTGCAGCAACGTCTGGAGGATCAGCATGTCCAGCGTGCCCTGCAGCAGGCCGAGCTGGTCGTCATGCGCCGGTGGTCGCGCCATCTGCACCTCCCAGGTAGAGTGTCTACCAGAGAGACAGGTAGAATGTCAAAGGGAACAGCCCGGCGTCGGCTCGCCCGGCGGGCCGCTCAACGGGGCGGCAGGACGTCGACGTCCGCCGATCGGGCGGCGGCGCGGAGCTCCGCGTCCAGCGTGGCCAGCGGCGAGGGGAGCCGCCGGGCGAGCTCCAGGTGCGTCGCGTCGTAGACGGATGCCGGCGTTGACGCGCGGCGGCGCGTCCTCTAATGTGCGTTGCTGACGCTCGCGGGCCCCGCGGACGCCGCGGCCCGCAGGTAGTGCCCCGCCGCCGCGGCAAGGAGTCAGACGCATGCGCACCGTCCATCGCTGCCCGGGCACCCTGCGACGCATCGGTTGGGCGGGCGCGGTCGCGGCGGCCGTGGCCTGCTGCGCATGGGGCGTCCTGGCCCAGGGCCCGGCCCCCGCGTCCGACCCCCTCCCGGAGATCGTGCGCTTCAACCGGGACATCCGGCCCATCCTGTCGGACCGCTGCTACACGTGCCACGGCCCCGATTCCGGAACCCGCCGGGCCGGCCTGCGGCTCGACGACGCCGGGACGTCACGGAAGGACGCGACCCGCAACACGACCGGCCAGGGCCCCATGGCGGTGATAGAGCCCGGCAACCCCGACCGGAGCGCCCTCGTGCACCGCATCTCCACGACGGATCCGCAACGGCGGATGCCGTTTCGCGAGGAGCCCCTCGAGCCGCGGGAGGTCGCCCTCCTCACCCGCTGGATCGAGCAGGGCGCAGAGTACGAGCCGCACTGGTCGTTCGTCCCCGCGGTGCGCCCGGACCCGCCGGCGGTCGACGACGCCGCGTGGCCGCGGAACCCGATCGACGCGTTCGTCCTCGGACGGCTGGAGCGCGAGGGGCTGGGACCGTCGCCGGAGGCCGACCGCGCCACGCTGCTGCGCAGGGTCACCCTGGACCTGACCGGCCTCCCGCCGACCCCGGGCGAGGTGGCGGCGTTCCTGGGCGACGACTCGCCGGACGCCTACGAGAAGGCGGTCGACCGCCTGCTGGCGTCGCCCCGCTACGGCGAACGCATGGCGGCGACCTGGCTGGCGGCGGCGCGCTTCGCGGACTCGTCGGGGTACTTCGCCGACCAGCGGCGCGACATGTCGCGCTGGCGCGACTGGGTCATCGACGCGTTCAACCGCAACCTGCCCTTCGACCGCTTCACGATCGAGCAGCTCGCGGGCGACCTCCTGCCGGACGCGACGCTCGACCAGCGCATCGCCACCGGATTCAACCGGAACCACCGCATGAACTCCGAGATGGGCATCGTCCCCGACGAGTTCTTCGTCGAGAACGTCGTGGACCGCGTCTCGACCACCGGCACCGTCTGGATGGGGCTGACCGTGGGCTGCGCCCGCTGCCACGACCACAAGTTCGACCCGCTCCAGCAGAAGGAGTTCTACCAGCTCTTCGCCTACTTCAACAGCATCGCGGAGTCGGGCATCGGGCAGAAGACCGGCAACACGCCGCCGCTGGTCCACGCCCCGACGCCGGAGCAGGCGGAGGAGCTGCGGGCGATCGACGAGCGCATCGCCGCCGCCGAGGCGCAGCTCGAAGAGCTGCGAGGCGTAATCGAAGCCGCGCAGCGCGCCTGGGAGGCCTCGCTCGGCGACGCGGATCCGATCGCCGGCTCTCCGGACGAGGGCCTGACGGCCCACTTCCCGCTGGCATCCGCCCGGGAGCGCCGCTTCGACGGCCGCCGCTACGTGGACGGCGGCTCGGCCGGCCGCCGCGGCCCGAAGACGCTCGACGCCTACCTTCAGGATCCCGACGACAACGCCTTCGACGGCGTCTACGGCGGCGGGCGGGCGATGACCCTCGCGGCCTGGATCGAGCCGGAGGCGACGAGCGGCCCCATCATCACCCGCACGCTCCTCGACACCCCGCGGGGGCAGGGCTTCAGCCTGCTGCTCGTGGACGGGAGGCTGCAGCTCAACCTCGTCGGCGGGAACACGGGACTCTGGATGGACAACGACTCGGGCCACGTCGAGACGGCCGAGCCGCTGCCCGCGCGCGGCCCGATCCACGTGGCGGCGATCTACGACGGCTCGCGGCAGATCGAGGGTGTCTCGCTCTACGTCGACGGCGCCCCGCGGAAGGTCGACGTGCTGTTCAACGGGCTCGGCCCCCAGGACCCCACCGAGCACCCCCTGCGCATCGGGGCGGGCGGAGCAACCGAGCGGTTCCGGGGCGGGATCTGGGACGTCCGGGTCTACGACCGGGCGCTGGCGCCGGATCGGATCGCGGCCCTCGCCGAGCCGGCCTCCCTAGCCGAGATCGCGGCCATCCCGCCCGCGGAGCGGACGCCGCGGCAGGCGCGCAAGGTCGACTCGTACTTCCTGGTCCACCAGGCGAACGACCGCATCGACGCGGCCCGCATCGAGAAGCAGCGGCGGGAGCGGCCGGGCGTGACGCCGCCGCGCTATCCGAAGCCGGACGTGACGGTCGGCACGCTCCTCGAGGAGCTGCGGGCCGCCCGCCGGGAACGGGCCGCGCTCCACGACACCTTCCCCACCGTGATGGTGATGCAGGAGCTGCCCGAGCCGCGCGACGCGCACCTGCTGCGGCGCGGCAACTACGACCGGCCCGGCGAGCGGGTGGAGCGCGCGACGCCCGCGTGGCTGCCGCCGATGCCCGACGGCGCCCCCAACGATCGGCTCGGCCTTGCGATGTGGCTCGTGGATCCCTCCCATCCGCTCACGGCGCGCGTCGCGGCGAACCGCTATTGGGAGATGCTGTTCGGGACGGGGCTGGTGAGGAGCGCCGACAACTTCGGCCTGCAGGGGGACCTGCCCTCGCACCCGGAGCTGCTGGACTGGCTGGCCACCGAGTTCGTGCGCACGGGCTGGGACGTGAAGGCGATGCAGAAGCTCATCGTCACCAGCGCGACGTACCGCCAGTCGTCCCGCGTCACCCCGGAGCTCGTCGCGAAGGACGAGCAGAACCGGCTGCTCGCGCGCGGGCCGCGCTACCGGCTGCCGGCCGAGATGCTGCGCGACCAGCTCCTCTCCGTCTCGGGTCTGCTGGTCGAGAGGATCGGCGGCCCGTCCGTCAAGCCGTACCAGCCAGAGGGACTCTGGGCCGGCCAGTTCGGTACCTACGTGCAAGCCGAGGGCGACGATCTCTATCGCCGGAGCCTCTACACCTACGTGCGGCGCAGCGTGCTGCCCCCGTCGATGTCGCTCTTCGATGTCGTCGATCGGGACAATCCGCACGTAGCCACTGACCCGTCGAACACACCGCTCCAGGCGCTCAACCTGATGAACGACGTGACCGCCCTCGAGGCGGCGCGGATGCTGGCCGAGAGGATGCTGACCGAGGGCGGCCCCACGGCGGCCGACCGCCTGGACTTCGCCTTCCGGCTGGCCACGGCCCGGCGGCCCGCGGAGGCGGAGCTCGACGTGCTGCGGAGCAGCCTGGAGGCCTTCGGGGATCGGTATCGGAGCGACCGGGAAGCGGCGGTTCAGCTTCTGAGTCACGGCGAGCACCCGCGCGACGAGAGCCTCGACGTCGCCGAGCTGGCCGCGCATGCCGCCGTGGCGAGCCTGATTCTCAACCTCGACGAGATCATGACGCAACACTAGGGGATGGACACGAATGGCGGATCCGAGAGACGACTACGCACGGCTGATGAACCGGCGCTCCTTCTTCCGCGCCAGCGGGACCGGCCTCGGTTTCGCCGCGCTGGCGACGCTCCTCCGCGAGGACCTCGGCGCCGTGCGGACCGGCTCCGAGGCGCTCGGCGGCCTCCCCGACCTGCCGCACTTCGCCCCGAAGGCCAAGCGCGTCATCTACCTCTGCATGTCGGGCGCGCCCTCGCACCTCGATCTCTTCGACTACAAGCCGGGCCTCGAGCGGATGGCGGGCGAGGAGCTGCCCGATTCGGTGCGGGAGCGCCTGCGCCTCAGCACGATGACGGCGACGCAGAACACGCTGCCGATCATCCCGACCGTGTTCGAGTTCGCGCAGCACGGGCAGTCGGGCGCCTGGCTGAGCGAGCTGCTGCCGCACACCGCGAAGGTGGCCGACGAGCTCTGCTTCGTGAAGTCGCTGTGGAACAGCCAGCTCAACCACGACCCCGCCCAGACCTACCTGTTCACCGGCTTCCAGCTCACCGGGCGCCCCACGATCGGCGCCTGGGTGTCGTACGCGCTGGGCAGCGAGAATGACAACCTGCCCTCGTTCGTGGCGATGCCCACGACGGGCTCGAGCACCGGCGGCGGGCCGTTCCTCTCGCGCTACTGGGGCAGCGGCTTCCTGCCCACCCGCTACGGGGGCGTCAAGTTCGGGACGGGGCCGGACCCGGTGCTGTACCTCTCCAATCCGGAGGGCTTCGATACGGACGACCGCCGCCGCTTCCTGGACGACCTGGCCGCCCTCAACCAGATGCGGCTCGAGGAGACCGGCGACCCCGAGATCGCCGCTCGTATCGAGCAGTACGAGATGGCCGCCCGGATGCAGCTCTCGGTGCCGGAGCTGACCGACCTCTCCTCCGAGCCGGAGAGCACGTTCGAGCTCTACGGGGAGGACGCCCGCCGGCGCGGCACCTTCGCCGCCAACTGCCTGCTGGCGCGCCGGCTGGCGGAACGGGGCGTGCGCTACGTCATGCTGTCGCACACCGGCTGGGACCACCACAGCGACCTGCCGAACCAGCTTCCGCGGCAGACCCGCGAGGTCGATCAGGGCTCGGCCGCGCTGGTCCAGGACCTCCGGCAGCGCGGCATGCTCGACGACACCCTCGTGGTGTGGGGCGGCGAGTTCGGGCGCACCGTCTACGGCCAGTTCAGCGCCGCCAACGACACCCGGGCCACGGCCGCGAGCTACGGGCGCGACCACAACCCGCGCTGCTACACCATGTGGATGGCCGGCGGCGGCATCAAGCCCGGCCTCACCTACGGCGAGACCGACGAGTTCAGCGCCAGCATCGTCCGCAACCCGGTCAGCATCCACGACCTGCAGGCGACCATCCTGCACTGCGTGGGCATCGACCACACGCGTCTCACCTACCGCTACCAGGGCCGCGACTTCCGCCTGACGGACGTCGGCGGGCGCGTCGTGGAGGACATCCTCGCGTAGCTGGCGAATCGTCGCCGCGACCTCAAGGTCGCGCTGCGGCCTCCGCTCGGTGCCCAACCAACCACCCGGGGGTCTGCGCCGTTCCGCGGCGCACACTCCTGCCCCCAATCGCCAGATAGCGAAGTGGAACGCGCGCTACGCTGCTCGCGCACCGGGGGCTCTGGAGGAACCGTCACCCCCGCTGCCGCAGGCGGTGTCCGGCGTCCCTCCGGGGCGCGCGCTCGATCTCGCCAGCGGCGCCGGTCGCCATGCGGTCTGGCTCGCGGAGCGCGGCTGGCAGGTCGACGCGGTCGACGGGTCGCAGGCCGCCGTCCGCCTGCTCCTGGCGAACGCCGCCCGCGCCGGCTGCCGCGAGCGGGTCGCGGGGCACATCGCCGATCTCGAAGCCGATCCGCCGGAGTTCGTCATTCCGACGGCCGCCTACGACCTGATCGTCGACTGCTACTTCCTGCACCGGCCGTTGTTGGAGGCCATCCGGGATGGCGTGCGGCCGGGCGGACTCTTCGTCGCCGCGCTGCACCTCCCGGCCCCGGGCGGCGGCGGCCACCGTTTCGTGCTGCGCGAGGGCGAGCTGGCGGAGACGGTCGGCGCCTGGACCTGGGAGATCCGCCACTCCGCGGAGCGCCCCGCGGGACCGGACTCGGAGCACGGGCTCGGCGTCGCCGAGATCATCGCGCGCCGACCGCCAGCCGGTTGACGCTACCGTTCGAACCGGCCAAGAGGAGCCCGGGCTCGGCGTCGCCGAGATCATCGCACGCCGACCGCCAGCCGGCTGACGCTACCGTTCGACGCCGGCCAAGCGGAGGAGTTTCGCGCCAGCGAGCGTGTCAGCCGGTTGACGCTCGCCCCGTGCCAAGCGACGAGCCTCGCGCCAGCGAGCTCCGGACGCGCCCGCCAAGGCGCGCCGCGGGTCAGGGCGCTCCGTCGCCGCCGTTGGTCTTTTTCGCGATGGTGACTACGTTGCGCCCGGCCTCCCGGCGGAACTCCACGGTGTCCATCATCTGGTGGACGAGGAAGAGGCCGAGACCGCCCACGGACCGGTCCTCGAGCGCGGCCTCGGTGTCGGGCTCCGGGACGCCCGACGCCTCGAACTCCTGCGCGTCGTCGACGATCTGCACGACGACCGCGTCGGCGTCGAGCTGCAGGCTCAACTCGATGGTGTGCGGATCGTCGTCCGCGTAGCCGTAGCTGATCGTGTTGTTCAGCAGCTCGTCGACCGACACGCTGACGGCGTAGGCGACCTGCGGCGGGATGTCGTGCGACTCGCAGAACTCGTCGATCCGGGCCCCGACGACGGCAATCTCCTCGAGATCGTTCGCGAGCGATATCTTCATCCCAGCCGGGTCCTCGGCCGCGTCCGCGCCATCTTCGCACAAAGTGGGCGCCTCACGGCGCCACGACGACGACGGCGCGGCAGCGCTTACGGCCAATGCGGCGGTAGCCATGGGGCCGCCCGGCCCGGAAGTACGCCGCGTCCTCGGCCTCCAGGACCAGCTCGTGATCCTCCACGTACAGCCCGAGCGTCCCGGAGAGCACGAAGAGGAACTCGTCCCCGTCGTGACGGTGGAGCCGCACGTCGTCGACCGGCTTCGAATCGAATTCGGCCAGATAGGCGCTGAGCCTGCGTTCCGTGGCCCCGTAGTCGAGCGACTCGAAGTGATACGACGTGTCCGTCTCGCCCGGCCGGTCCGGGAAGCGGAGCCGCGTGTCCCGCCGGGCGAGCGCGACGTCCGAGCCGGCGGGGCTGAAGAAGTAGCCGAGGTCGACGCTGAACACCAGCGCGATCCGCAGCAGCGTGGGCAGCGTCGGGTACATCTTCCCGCGCTCGATCTTCGAGAGGAGCGACGCCGAGAGCCCGGTGTGACGGCCGAGCTCCGCCAGCCCCATCCGCTTGCGCCGGCGCAGCTCGCGGAGCTTGGTGCCGATGGCGTAGCGGTCGAGGCCCTCGGTCAGGGCAGCGGTCAGCGCCATGCCGGCCGCGAGGCCGCCCGAACCGGCCGCGAAGGCCGCCCCGCCCCTTCTTCGAGCACGGCCGCGGCGGGGCCGCGCACCTCCCACACGATGCCGAGCCAGGACAGGACGACGATGGCGTAGTGCGTCAGGTCGCACTCCCACCAGTAGAAGCCCTGCCGCTCGGAGGCCGGATAGCGGTGGTGGTTGTTGTGCCAGCCCTCGCCCGCGGTGATCACGGCCAGCCACCAGAGATTGCGGCTGTGGTCGTCCGTCTCGTAGCGGCGCCTCCCGTAGCGGTGCGCCAACGAGTTGACGGCGAAGGTGAGGTGGTAGAGAACCGTAGTGCTCCAGAACAGGGCCACGACGACGAGCTGCGCGCCGCTCGTGCCGAGGGCCGGGCGGGCGGCGGCCAGCCACTCGCCGAGCGCGAAGAGCGTCGCTCCCAGGGCCAGGGGTGCGAGGTAGTGATTGCGGTCGAGCCACCGAAGCTCGGGGAACCGGAGCAGGTCGGGGACCCACTCGGCCTTCGTCCGCTGGTTGGCGCGGCTCAGGATCCAGCCGAAGTGGGCGACGAGGAATCCCTGCGCGGAGGGCGAGTGGACGTCGTCGCCGGTATCGCTGTGGCGATGATGGCTGCGGTGGTGCCCGGCCCACCAGAGGGGGCCCATCTGGGCCGCCGAGGCGCCGAGCCAGGCGAGGACGAACTGGAACGCGCGGGTCGTGCGGAACGACCGGTGGCAGAAGTAGCGGTGATAGCCCGCCGTGAGGCCGAACATGCGCGTCAGGAGCGTCAACGCGCCGACGGCGATCGCGACCGGGCTGACCCCGGTCCAGACCACGGCGAGGCACGCCGCGTGGACGCCCAGGAACGGGAGCCCTCCGAGCCAGTCGATGCCGCCGCCGGCCTCCGGGGCTCCCTCCGACGCCGCGAGGGCGCGACCGCCGCGGCTCCGCTCTCCTTCCGACGATGATGCCACGGTCTCTCCTTCCCGGCGGCTCTCCGGGCCGAGTGGATCATACGGTGTGGGATGCGTGTCTGCCCCGGGGGGCGACGCTCACCTGCGCGGCGGCCACGGGAAGAAGGAGCTCGTCCGCGCGACGTACGCAGCGTAGCCCGGCTTCGAGCGCCGGAGGTCGGGCTCGAGCATCGCGACCCCGGAGACCCGCACCAGCAGCACCGTCATGAGGAGGGGACCGACGGCGCTCCACCAGCCGCCCGGGGTGGCGGCCGCGAAGGCGTATAGGCCCCACCAGGCGAGCGCGTCGCCGAAGTAGTTGGGATGGCGCGTGTAGCGCCAGAGGCCGACGTCGCAGACCCGACCCCGGTTGGCCGGGTCGCGGCGGAAGCGCCCGAGCTGCCAGTCGCCGCCCGCCTCGAAGATGAGACCGACGGCGACGATGACGATCGCCAGTCCGTCGAGCCCGCCGAGCGCGGCCGGCCCGTCGGACAGCAGCACGACGCCCACCGGCGCGGAGACGATCCACGCGACGACCGCCTGCAGCCAGAACACCTTGAACAGGCTGGCCCACCAGAAGCTGCCGCCGCTCCGTTCCCGCATGCGGCGGTAGCGCCGATCCTCGGGATGCCCCCAGTTGCGCCGGAGGAGATGCAGGGCCAGGCGGAGCCCCCAGACGTGGAGGAGGGCGAGGACGACGAGTTGCCGCGGGGTCGCCTCGTCGCCGGAGGCGAGGCGGTAGGCCCAGGCCGCGACCAGGAAGCCCGGGCCCCAGGCGATGTCGACGATGCTCGCGTCGCGCCGCACCACGCTCACCAGCCAGACCGCGGTCATGAAGACCATCACGGCTCCGAGCGCCGCGAGCGCTGCGTCGACGCTCATCGCTGGCGGGACCCTGCCCGCACGCCGCCCGAACCGGGGGCGTCAGCGCCGGGCGGCGACGGGGTGGCGGGAGACAGCGGGGCGAGGGGGATTCCCGGTCCGCCGGGAGCCGGCCGCAGCAGATAGTGGACCACCCCCCACTCGGCTCCGCCCCGATAACCGAACAGCTCGGCGCACGCGAGCAGGAAGAGGCGCCACCGCGACGCCGCGAGCCTTCCGGCCGCGCGACCCCTCCCGCGCGACAGCACCGCCTCGACCTCCGGCCGGCGCGCGTCGAGGCGGGCCAGCCAGGCCCGGAGCGTCCGCTCGTAGTGCCGGCCGCGGATCGACCACTGCCGTTCCAGGGCCAGCCCGTTCAGGCACCGCGGAAGGAGGTCCGCCGAGGGCATCATGCCGCCCGTGAAGAAGTGCCGGGCCATCCAGTCCGCGTCCCCGTCGTCCTCGAAGAAGTAGCAGTAGCGCCGGTGCGCGAACAGGTGCACGAAGAGACGCCCCGCCGGCTCCAGCCAGCAGCGGATGCGGCCGAGCAGCCGCTCGTAGTTTCGCATGTGCTCGAACATCTCGACCGACACGATGCGGTCGAAGAAGCCGGGCGGCTCGAACCGGTTCATGTCGGCGGTGACGACGTCGAGGTTGGCGAGGCCCGCGCGGTCGCGCTCGGCCTCGACGTGGCGCCGCTGCGCCGCGGCGTTCGACACCGCGACCACCTGCGTCGCCGGGTAGCGCCGGGCGATCCACAGGGCCAGCGAGCCCCAGCCGCAGCCGAGGTCGAGAATCCGCATGCCGTCCGCGATGCCGGCCCGCGCGCACGTCCGTTCGAGCGACGCCGCTTCCGCCGCGTCGAGCGAGGCCACCCCGGCGGGCCACGCGCAGGCGCTGTACTTCATGCGGGGACCGAGCACGACGCGGAAGAAGTCGGCCGGCACCTCGTAGTGCTGTGCGTTCGCCGCCCCGGTCGCCAGCGCGATGGGGCTCTCGCGCATGGCCGCGAGCGTCCGGCCGAGCCGCGCCTCGAGCCCGGAACGGGACCG
>JAPOVI010000023.1 GCA_026708265.1 Acidobacteriota bacterium | reverse complement strand
TCGTCTCCGCGCGCCTCGCCGGCTTCGACGAGGGAGCCGTGGACCGCGCCGGCCGGGCCGCGCGCGCCGCCGACCCGGCCGCGAGGCCCGGCGCCCGCCCGGCCGCGAGCGATTGTCTCACCGCAGCGTCCATCAACGTCATGTCGTCCCTCCACTCCTTCGCCGGATACGCCCGTCCGCGGGTATGCCCGCCGCGCCCTGACGAGCGCATCGGGAGTCGTCCCGGCGCGGAACTCCCGTGAGGGCCTGTTCCAGGGCGCAGGCTCCTCCGTCCCCCGCGGACCGGTGCGCCGCCGTCCGCGACGGCGCACCCCGCGTTCTCAGCCGAGCAGCGGGCGCACCGCGACGATGGCGATCGTGACACAGACCGCGGCCCCGAGCGTCATCACGATGCCCACCCGCGCCATGTCCCGGATCGAGAAATAGCCGGCCGAGTAGGGCAGCACGTTGGTCGGGCTCTCGGTGACCAGGATGAACGCCAGCGACGAGGTGAACGCGGCCGGCGCGGCTATCGTCCACACGTCGAGGCCGAGGTCCTGGGCCAGGGCGATCAGGATCGGCATGATGATGGCCCCGGTGACCGTGTTGCTCGAGAACAGGAGGTGGAGCGCCGCGACCACCAGCACGATGACGAACGGCTGGAGCAGGTCGGGCACCAGCGCCAGGCGGCCCAGCATCACCTGGGCGAGCCAGCGCGCCGCCCCCGTCTCGAACACCATCACCCCGAGCGACAGGCCGGCCACGATCAGGATCACGCCGCCCCAGTCCATGTCGCGCTGGGCTTCCTTCCAGATGAGCACCCGCAGCCGCGGCAGGAACAGCAGCAGGCCGCCGCCGAGCGCCACCGCCTGGGCGGGCGGGTTGATGACGCCGCCGGTCAGCGTGGCGAGGAGCGGCGTCGTCAGCCACACGGTGATGGTCGCCCCGAAGACGACCAGCGTCCAGATCTCGAGGCGGCTCGGGCGGCCGAGGGCGGCGATGCGGTCGGCGATCTCGGTGCCGGCGATCGGCAGCCGGTCGATCTCGGGCGGGAACGCGCGCAGGAGCAACCGCCACCCGACCGGGATCATGAGCAGCGCGGCGGGCACGCCGTACGCCATCCAGCGCGCGAACGAGATCTCGACGCCGGCCAGCTCGCGCAGGTAGCCGACGGAGGCGAGGTTGGCGCCGGTCCCGGCGGGGGTGCCGATGCCGCCGATGAGCGGCCCGAACGCGCAGGCGATCATCAGCGCCCGGCCGAAGTTGCTCTCGAGCGGCTTGAGCCCCGCGTCGCGCAGCACGCCGACGCCGAGCGGCAGGAGCACCGCGGCGACCGCCATGTCGGTGATCCACATCGAGAGCAGGGCGCCGACCACGAGGAATCCGAGCAGCACGCGGTCGGTGCGCGTCCCCACGATGCGCAGGACGTGCAGCACCAGCCGCGTGCCGAGGCCGGACTTCGTGAAGCCGGTCGACAGGAAGAGCACGCCGATGAAGAACGTGATGAGCGGGTTGCCGAACCCCGCCGCGACCGCTCGCTCGTAGCCGGCGATGCCGAGGGTGGGGATGAGCAGCAGGACGGCGAGCGAGGTCACCGGGAAGGGCACGGCCTCGGTCACCCACAAGGTGATGGCGAAGGCGAGGATCGCGAGGCACGCCTTCCCTTCGTTGGTCAGCGCGATGACGTCGCCCGCCCGCTCGAGCGGCGGCGGCGTGGGGAGGAGGTGGACCGCGACCAGGAGCCCCGCGGCCACCAGCAGCGTGCCCACCCCGCGGGTGGGAGACGGCGCGGCGCCGGCGGCCGGTCCGGAGCTGGTCAAGGGGTGCCGATTCTACCGCAAGGCGCCGCTCGGGCCGGGGCCGGAGCCGGAGCCGGCCGCCAGGCGGTCGCATGCCGCATGTGCCGTCCGCCGGACTGGTATGATCGGAGCGCCGGAACGCGCCGGAACGAGGCCCGCTGGGAATCTGCGCCGCAGAACCGGGCGAACAGGAAGCCTCGCGTCCCGCGCAGACTCCCAGCGTGCCCGCAAGGGCGCGCGAGCACGATGCCCAGCCCTGCGAACACGGCGGCGGTCGCCCGTCGATCGCCGGCGCCGGTCGATCCGGCCGACCTCACCAATCCCGCCCTGTACATCAACCGCGAGCTGAGCTGGCTGGAGTTCAACCAGCGGGTGCTGATGCAGGCCCAGGGCGACCGGCACCCGCTGCTCGAGCGGATCAAGTTCGTGTCGATCGTCGCGACCAACTTCGACGAGTTCTTCATGGTCCGCGTCGCGACCCTGCTCCGGAAGTTCCGGAACGGCGTGGAGGACATGTCCCCGGACGGCCTGACCACCGAGCGGCAGCTCGACGCCATCCGCGTGCGCGCCAACCGGATGATGGCCGACCTGGAGCGGTGCTGGTCGGACGTGCTCCGCCCGCTGCTCGCCGCCGAGAACATCCGCATCCTCGAGCGGAAGGACTTCACGCCGGCCGTCACCCGCCACCTGCGCGACTTCTACGCGCGGAACGTCCACCCGGTCCTGACGCCGCTCGCCTTCGATCCGGGACATCCGTTCCCGTTCATCTCCAACCTCAGCATGAACCTCGCGGTCGTAGTCGAGCACAACGGGCGCACCCGTTTCGCGCGCGTCAAGCTGCCCGACGTCCTCCCGCGCTTCGTGCCGATTCCGTCCGACGTCGCGGAGCAGCCCGGCGAGTCGTTCGCGTTCCTCGAGGACGTCGTGCGGCTGAACGTCGGCAGTCTCTTTCCGGGCGCGGCGGTCCGCGGCGCGCACCTGTTCCGCATCGTGCGGGACACGGACATGGTGATCCAGGAGGACGAGGCGGACGACCTCCTCGAGTCGGTCGACAGGACGCTCAAGGAGCTGCGCTACGGCGACCTGTCGCAACTGCTCGTCGAGTCGTCCATGCCCGCGCGCGTGCTGAACATCCTGATCGAGAACTTCGAGATCGAGGAGCACGTCGTGACGCGCACCTCGGGGCGGATGGGGTTCGGCGACTGGAGCGCGCTGGCGAAGCTCCACCGGCCGCGGCTGAAGGACGCGCCGTTCTCCCCCCACGTGCTCTGGGCGAACGGAGACGGCGACGCCATCTTCGACGCGATCCGCGAGCGCGACCACCTCGTGCACCACCCGTTCGAGTCGTTCTCGGCCGTCGAGGCCTTCCTCCGCGCGGCGGTCGACGATCCCCACGTCATCGCTATCAAGCTCACGCTGTACCGCATCGGACCCAACTCGCCGCTCGTCGATCTGCTGATACAGGCCGCCGACGCCGGCAAGCAGGTGGCGGTGCTGGTGGAGCTCAAGGCGCGCTTCGACGAGCGCAACAACATCGAGTGGGCGCACCGGCTGGAGTCGGCCGGCGTGCACGTCGTCTACGGCCTTCTGCACCTCAAGACGCACTGCAAGCTGTGCCTCGTGGTGCGCAAGGAGGTCGACGGCATCATGCGCTACGCGCACGTCGGCACCGGCAACTACAACCGGGTGACGTCGCAGATCTACACGGACTTCGGCCTCTTCACCGCGCGGCCCGAGGTGCTGGACGAGGTGACGGAGGTCTTCAACTACCTGACCGGGTACTCGAACAAGCGGGACTACGACGAGCTGCTCGTCGCCCCGCACCACCTGCGCCGCGCTTTCAGCGCCCTGGTCGAGCGCGAGGCCGAGCATGCCCGCGAGGGTCGGCCGGCCCGCATCGTCATCAAGAACAACTCGGTCGCCGATCCCGAGATGATCCGCGTCCTCTACCGCGCCTCGCAGGCGGGCGTGCGGATCGACATGATCGTGCGCGGCGTCTGCTGCCTGCGCCCCGGTATCCCGGGCGTCAGCGAGACGATCCGCGTCCGCTCGGTGGTCGGCCGCTTCCTGGAGCACTCGCGCCTCTACTACTTCGAGAACGGCGGTCAGCCCGAGGCGCTCATCGGCAGCGCCGACCTGATGGAACGCAACCTCGACCGGCGCGTCGAGGCCCTCTGCCGCGTGCGCGACCCGGACCTGCGCTCGCACCTCCACGACGTCGTCCTCGAGACGATGCTCGCCGACACGGATCGCGCGATGGTGCTCCGGACGGACGGCTCCTACCGCCCGGTCCGCCGGAAGCCGGGCGCCAAGCCCGTCAACGCCCAGGAGAAGCTGCTCCGCGCCCACGCCGCCCGGCGCCGCGCGGGGTAGTCGCCGGCAGCTCTTCCCCCACGTTGGCGCATCAGCCGCCCGAACTCGCATGTGTCGAAGCCGTCGACATATCCTGCCGACGTGTCGAAGAAGGACGACCTCGTAGACATGAGCAGGCGCCCCCCCTGGCACCCGCAGCGACCGCACAACGCCCTCGCGGAGCTGCCCCCGGCCGTCGATCCGGAGACGAGGGCAGTCCTGAAGCGGTGCGTGACGGCCCGGGTGGCGCTGGCCGAGCTGAATCGCTCCGCCGGCCTCCTCCCCAACCCGAGGATGCTCGAGATCAGCCTCCCGCTGCTCGAGGCGCAGGCGAGCTCGGAGATCGAGAATATCGTCACCAGCACGGACGCGATGTTCCGGTTCGTGCGGGCGGCCGAGGCCGCCGACCCGGCGACCCGGGAGGCGCTTCGCTACCGGACAGCGCTGCTCGAAGGGTTCGCGAACCTTCGGCCGGGCGGGCTCGGGTCGGAGACGGCTGTGCACGTCTGCAGCCGAATCAAGGGCGTGGCGATGCGCGTCCGGACCGATCCCGGAACGGTGATTGCCGGGCCGCGAGGGGTTGTCTACACGCCGCCGGTCGGCGAAGCGCGCATCCGACAGCTACTGGCCAACTGGGAGCGGTTCCTGCGGGGTTCCACCGAGCTCGATCCGCTGGTCCGCATGGCGATCGCCCACTACCAGTTCGAGGCCATCCACCCGTTCACCGACGGCAACGGCCGGACCGGAAGGGTGCTGAACACCCTCTTTCTGGTGGAGCAGGGGTTGCTGTCGCGCCCGATCCTCTACCTGAGCCGCTTCATCATCGCTCATCGCGCCGACTACTACCGCCTGCTGCTCGACGTCACTCGCGTCCAGGCCTGGGAGCCGTGGATCCTCTACGTGCTTCAGGGCGTCGAGGAGACGGCGACCTGGACCATCGCGAAGATCGAAGCGATTCGCCGCCTGCAGGACGAGACCTCACGGTTCGTCGCAGCACGAGCGCCCCGGACCCACCGGCGGTCGCTGATCGACCTTGTGTTCGAGCAGCCCTACTGCCGCATCGCTGACTTGGTGGAGGCCGGCATCGCAGAGCGTCAGACCGCCTCGCGCTACCTGCATGCGCTCGTCGAGCTCGGCGTGCTCCGCGCCCGGCGCCTCGGGCGCGAGAAGCTCTTCTTCCACCCCAGACTCCTCGCCTTGCTGACCAGGGAGCCGAACGAGTTCGAACCGTACTCGTAACGCCGGCGCGCCTGGAAGAGCGTGACCCGCAGCCGTTCCAGGCCAGTCGCCGAGCTCAAGAGGCCTCACCGCACGCCTTCATCCTCCGTCACCGGGCCGATCTCCGACGCACTTCAACTGTTTGACCAAGGTGCGACCCTTCGCAGACAGTTCGTACGAAGCCCTCTCCACGCGGCGAAACACCCGCGCATATGGTTCTCCAACACGCGGCGCGCCGCCAGGGTGGTCCTCACGCATACCCTGGAAGATTGGGTTGTAACTCCGATGCCACACGTCCGGGTCTACCCCCAGATGATCACGCACATCCACACGCGAGAATCGGCCAGAACCGCTCCGACCGGCAAGGTGCGCGGCGCCGACGAGTATTCGCTCCGCGATCGTACGTCCATTGGGGCCTCCCGCTGCCTTCATCCGACTGAGGGCATCACGTTCGTCGTACTCCACGGAGGCTCCTCTCAGAGCAGGCCCGGATACGGCTCCAGACGCCCGCGCCGGTCCAGCCGTGCCACGTGAGGTGGCACGACGCTCGCTGCCATCCGGGCGATGCGGTTCCGGCCCCGCACCACGCTCTCCGCGACCTCCGCGCCCGTCGCGTTCTTTGCACGGATCACGAGCCCAGATTGCGATCGAGAAACAAGACGGGCTCATCAGGCTGCCGTCGGGAGCTCGCATCGGATCGCCTCTTCGACCTTCTCTTCGTCGAGCCCATAATCGCGTGCGAGCTCCCCAACCGATTCGCCGGCCTTGTAGCGCTCGGCGAGGATGCCGGTTGCGAGGCCCGTCCCGGCAATCACAGGTCGGCCGCCGGCCAGGGTGGGATCGATGACGACCAGGAGGGGCGCGGCGTCGATGCGGTTCCGCGTAAACGGATAGAGCCTCGCCGGGACACCGCGATCGTCCCGCTCAATCCGTTGCAGAGCTGCCGTCATCACCTCGCGCATGATCGTCTGACCCGCCTGACTGATACTCACCAGGCGGCCGTACCGGTCCATGAACAGATCGAGGCCGTCGGTTTCGAGCCTCGCACTGATCAACGGGTGTCGTCGGTCCCAGGCGCGGTGCGTGTGTCTCGCAAGGTACTGGATCGCGGAGCGGACCTTGGGCATCGAGACGCCGTGCTGGCGTCGAACGGCAGCCAGGACGTGAAGCTCCGCGACGTTGAGGAAGGACAGCAGCGTCGGTCGGTGCGCCGGAGTCGCGATCAGTGCCCCGCCGCCGTCTCGCCCGGTTGCCCAGTAGCGGATCGTAGGGACCGGAACGCCGAGGTAATGCGCCGCCTCCGCGAGCGTGTAGGCGGGTCGCTCACGGAAGTCCCGGTGGGCCTGGGCAAGGCGTCCTCGCATGTGCGCCTCCATGCCGATGGCCGCCGTCGACGCGGTGCTCTCGTTCAGTCCCGTCAGTACCGGTAGTGGTCCGCCTTGTAGGGGCCGTCGACGGGGACGCCGAGGTAGGCGGCCTGCTCCGGGCTGAGCTCGGTCAGCTTGACGCCGAGGGCGTCGAGGTGGAGGCGGGCTACCTTCTCGTCGAGGTGCTTCGGCAGCATGTAGACCTTCTTCTCGTACTCGCCGCGGTTGTCGTGCAGGGCGAGCTGGGCCAGCACCTGGTTGGTGAACGAGGCCGACATGACGAAGCTGGGGTGACCGGTGGCGCAGCCGAGGTTCAGCAGCCGGCCCTCGGCCAGGACCAGCACGCTGTGGCCGTCCGCGAAGCGCCACTCGTCGTACTGCGGCTTGATCGGGATGCGCCGGATGCCGGGGACGGACTTCAGCCCCGCCATGTCGATCTCGTTGTCGAAGTGGCCGATGTTGCCGACGATGGCCTTGTCCTTCATGCGGCCCATCTGCGCGGCCGTGATGATGTCGCGGTTGCCGGTGGCCGTGATGAAGATGTCCGCCGTCTCCAGCATCTCCTCCAGCGTGGCGACCTGGTAGCCCTCCATCGCCGCCTGCAGCGCACAGATCGGATCGATCTCGGTGACGACGACCCGGCAGCCCTGGCCGCGCAACGACTGCGCGCAGCCCTTGCCGACCTCGCCGAAGCCGCAGACCACCGCCACCTTGCCGCCCAGCATGACGTCGGTCGCCCGCGCCAGACCGTCGGGCAGCGAGTGCCGGCAGCCGTAGATGTTGTCGAACTTGCTCTTGGTGACCGAGTCGTTGACGTTGATGGCGGGGAAAAGCAGCGTGCCGTCGCGCATCATCTCGTAGAGCCGGTGGACGCCGGTGGTCGTCTCCTCGCTGACGCCGCGGATGGCGGGGCCGATGCGCCGCCACTGCGACGGGTTGCGGCCCGCGATCTCGCGCAGCAGATCGAGAATGACGCCCCACTCCTCGGGGTCGTTCCGCGGATCGAACGCCGGGATCGCCCCCGCCTGCTCGAACTCGTAGCCCTTGTGGACGAGCAGCGTCGCGTCGCCGCCGTCGTCGACGACGAGATCGGGCCCGCGGCCGTCGGGCCAGACGAGCGCCTCGTTCGTGCACCACCAGTACTCCGGCAGCGTCTCGCCCTTCCAGGCGAAGACCGGCACGCCGCGGGGACGCTCGGGCGTGCCGCCGCTCTCGGGCCGGCCGACGGCGACGGCGGCGGCGGCGTGGTCCTGGGTGGAGAAGATGTTGCACGACGCCCAGCGCACGTCGGCGCCGAGGTCGGTAAGGGTCTCGATCAGCACCGCGGTCTGCACGGTCATGTGCAGGCTGCCCATCACCCGCGCCCCGGCGAGCGGCGACTGCCCCGCGTGCTCGCGGCGGACCGCCATCAGGCCGGGCATCTCCTGCTCGGCAAGCCGTATCTCATTGCGGCCGTGCTCGGCGAGGCGGACGTCGGCGACCTTGAACCGGTCGCGCCCGGCCTCGGCGGCCGCGTCGAACGCGTGGATCGATTCAACAACCGGAGTGGCCATTCGGTGCTCTCCCTGGAACGCGAAACTCCCAACGAGCCATCGGGGCGCGCCGGCGCCGTACCTACCGTCCGGAACGGGGCCCGCGCCGAGGCTTGCGCCGGGGGCGGCGCCTGGGCCGGCCTCCCGCGGGTGAGTCCTTCCTGCTCGGGGCCTGGCGCTCGATCGGCGCGGGAGCCGCGGCGGTCTCTGCGGGCTCCCCGGGGGGCGCGTGCAGCGTCTGCTGGTAGTGGTCGTCGAGCAGCATCGCGATGATCTTCGATTCGTCCTCGTTCTCGGCGAGCTGCCTGGCCAGCGCGATGAAGCGGCGGCTCCGCTCCGCCTTCAGCGCGTCGCGGTCCCGCAGCCGGGCCTCCAGCAGCCCTGTCAGTCGCTCGGCGACCACGGCCGCGACGTCGTCGTCGGTCGGCACTGCCCGTGCCTGGAACTCGACGCCGTAGCGCCTGGCGATCTGATCGATGCTCAGCGTCTCCGCCTCGCTGACGAGAGACAGGGCAACGCCGGCGGCCCCCGCGCGCCCGGTCCGCCCGGCGCGGTGGATGTAGTCCTCGGCGTCCTCCGGCGGCTCGTACTGGATGACGTGAGACAGCTCGGGGATGTCGAGCCCGCGGCTGGCGACGTCGGTGGCGACCAGGAAGCGCAGCGTCCCCGCCCGCACCCGCTTCAGGATGCGCTCGCGGTCGGCCTGCGAGCGGTCGGCGCTCAGTTCGTCCGCGTCGTAGCCGAAGCGCTGCAGCACCACCGTGATGTAGTGCACGTTGGTCTTCGTGTTGCAGAAGATGAACGCCGACGACGGGTTCTCGACCTCGATGATGCGGACCAGGGCGCGGTCCTTCTCCATCGGCGGGACCTTGTAGAAGACGTGCTCCGTGTCGGTGACGTGGACGTGGTCGCGGCTGAGGGTGAGGAACTCGGGCTCCGCGATGAACTCGCGCGCCGTCCGCATCACCGAGGCCGGGAACGTCGCCGAGAACATCGTCGTCTGGATCGCCCGGTCCGGCAGGTACGCCTGCACCTGCTTCATGTCGGGGTAGAAGCCCATCGACAGCATCCGGTCCGCCTCGTCGAAGACCAGCATGTCGAGGTCGTCGAGGTTGAACGTCCGGCGCAGCAGGAGGTCGAGCGCGCGGCCGGGCGTGGCGACCACGAGGTGCGCGCCGGCCTTCAGGGCATCGATCTGCGGCCCGTAGCCGACGCCGCCGTAGACCGCCACCGTCCGGAAGCCGGTGTCGCCCCACAGCAACTCCGCGTCGCGCTGCACCTGCCGGGCCAGCTCGCGCGTTGGAACCAGGACGAGGGCCTGCGTGCGGTCGACCGCCGGGTCGAGCCGCTCGAGCATCGGGAGCAGGAACGCGGCGGTCTTGCCGCTTCCGGTCCGCGCCTGGATCACGAGGTCGCGACCGGCGAGGAGGTAGGGGATCGCCTGGCCCTGGACCGGCATCAACGACGTCCAGCCGGGGCGGCCGACGGCCTCCCGAAGGCGGTCGGGAAGCTGGTCAATCGAGATTTCGGGAAGCGAGTCCTGGGGTTCTTCGAGAACGGGCTTGAGAGCTGTCGAGCTGGATGTGGTCAAGGGCTGTCCATGGCTTGCGGGGGTTGGTACGTAGCTTCTGCAACTTATCGATCTTCCCATTGTACACGCGCGCTTCGCCCGAGCGCCCGGGCGCCGGGTCGGCGATCGCGGCGTCCGGATCTGATCGTGTCCGCGGCGTTCCGTCGGAGAGTCCGTGCAGCGCTTCTCTTCGCCCTCGGCTTCGACTGACGTCAATCCACGCCGAACGCCAGCAGGACGTTGCCGGGGCGGCCGCCGAACGCCGCGTAGCCGGAGTTGACGTAGACCATGCCGTCGACGACCACCGGACCCGGGCCGTTGATGGAGCCCCCCTGGCCCCTGACGCCGTTCACGGTCTCGTGGTCGCCGTTGGTGTCGTACTCCCAGAGCACCGTGCCGTCCGCGGCGTCGTAGGCGCGGAACAGGCCGTCGTAGGCGCCGGAGAAGACGACCCCCGGGATGGCCGTCACCGCCGCGAGCAGCGCCGGGCTGCACGCCTCGCAGACCGGCTCGTGGGGCTCGGCGTACCAGACGAGCTCGCCGGTGCGGAGCCGCACCGACGCCAGTCCGCCCGGCTCGGGCGTCAGGTAGTCGGAGTTGGCGAAGTAGGCCTTCTCGTCGTCGACCGCGAAGCCCCACTCGATACCCCCGAGCTCGCTCCCCGCCCCGACCCGGTACTGCCACACGACGGCTCCCTCCCGGTCCGGGTCGAGCCCGTAGCCGACTCCCGACTTCTGGCCGATGACCAGCAGGTCGCGGCCGTCGGTCATGGTGACCAGCGCCGGCGAGGACCCGAAGTCGAAGTCGGGGCCGTCGTCGTCCGGGCAGTTCGGGTTGCCGCCGCCGCAGCCGAGGATGAAGGCGTCGCCCGGCGTCAACTGGTTCGTCCAGCGGACGGCGCCGGTGGCGAGGTCGAAGGCGACGATGGCGTCGCTGGTCGGGGCGGCCGGCTCCGTGTAGGCGTTCCCGGTCGCCGCGTAGACGAGCCCGCGCGCGGCGTCGATGGTGGGGGCCGACCAGACCGCGGCGCCCGCCGGCCCCATCAGGTAGTAGCCTTCCGGGTTGCGCCCGCGCGGCCTGGGCGGCTCGGCGATGGTGAACGCCTGCCAGACGACGTCGCCGGTCGCCGCGTCGAGCGCGGCGATGCTGCCGCGGAAGGTGCAACAGGGGTACTCCGGATCGGCCGCCAGCAGTTCCTCCAGCGACGAGACCGGCACGTACAGCCGCCCGTCGTGCAGGACGGGAGCTCCCGTGATGCGGGCCGCGACGTGCGTCTCCACGTCGCGACGCCAGATCTCCGCGCCGGT
>JAPOVI010000236.1:10629-11314 GCA_026708265.1 Acidobacteriota bacterium | reverse complement strand
AGGCCATCGCCCCGCACGAGGCGGACCTGCTGGCCTACGGCACCGCCGCGCTCTCGGACGTGAAGGGGCTGCGGCTCATCGGGACGGCGGCCCGCAAGGCGAGCATCCTCGCCTTCGTCATGAAGGGCGCCCACCCCCACGACGTCGGCACCATCGTCGACACCGAGGGGGTCGCCGTCCGCACCGGCCACCATTGCACGCAGCCGATCATGGACCGCTTCGGCGTCCCCGCCACGGCCCGCGCGTCGGTGGCGATGTACAACACGCGCGAGGAGATCGACGCGCTGGTGCGCGCGCTCGAGCGCGTGCGGGAGATGTTCCCGGCATGAGCGATCTCAGGGACCTCTACCAGGAGGTCATCCTCGACCACAACCGCCACCCGCACAACTTCCGGGAGCTCGACGGCGCCGACCGGCACGCCGACGGCCACAACCCGCTGTGCGGCGACCGGCTGGCCGTCTACGTCAACCTGGACGGCGAGACCATCTCGGACGTCAGCTTCCTCGGCTCCGGCTGCGCCATCTCGAAGGCGTCCGCCTCGCTCATGACCGACGCCGTCAAGGGCAGGACGCTCCCCGAGGCGCGCCGGCTGTTCGACGAGTTCCTGGCCCTGGTGACCGACGAGGGGGCCGTGCTCGACGCCGCGCGGCTCGGCAAGCTCGCGGTCTTCGCCGGCGGGCGGGGC
>JAPOVI010000236.1:0-10619 GCA_026708265.1 Acidobacteriota bacterium | reverse complement strand
CGGACGAAGAGCAGGAATCGCAGCCCGCTCTCCGCCTTGGCCACCGTTTCCTCGCGACTACCCCACCCGCGTCAAGTGCGCCAGCCTCGCCTGGCACACCCTGCGGGCCGCGGTCGACGATCGCCACGAGGTCGTGTCGACGGAGTAGACCGAATGGGAATCCTGAATCTCGACGACGTGCCGCCGCCGTTCGGGACGGGCGAACAGCCCGGTGAGCGGCCTGCGCCTGCCGCCGGGGAGACGGGAGCCGGCCCCTCCGGCCCGCCGCCGCCGCCGGCGTCGGGTGAGCCCGCCATCCCCCCGCATGTGACCGGCGCCGCGCCTCCGCCGCCGGCCGTGCAGCCACAGGCGGCTGTACAGCCACAGGCGTCCCCGACGCCGCCGGCCGGGCGGCCTCCGGTTTCGCCTCCGCGAGGGCTGGGCGAGCCGGTCGTCCCGCCGCACGTGGACGGGTCTGCGCCTCCGCCGCCGGCGGGGTCGCGGCCGCGGTTCGCCCCTGCGCCGCCGCCGGCCGCGCCGCCGCAGGGTTCCGCCATGCCGGCTCCCGCTGCCGACGGGTCGTCCTCGTCGATCTTCGACACGAGCGCGCTCACCGAGCCCGATCCCGGCGGACCGGGTGGACCGGGTGGACAGGAACCTGCGGGGCAGGCTCCGGCACCGGGTGCGCCGCCGGCCGCGCCGTCCATCGAGAGCGATCCGGTCAAGACGCTGGAGCTCAAGCCGCTCATCGTGGAGCAGCTCTCGACGGTCTTCGATCCCGAGATCCCGGTCAACATCTACGAGCTCGGCCTGATCTACGACGTCGCGGTCGACGCCAAGGGCCTCGCCGTGATCCAGATGACCCTGACCGCCCCCGGCTGCCCGGCCGCCATCACCCTGCCGGCCGAGGTGCAGGGGAAGGTCAAGGCGATCGAGGGCGTCAGCGACGCCCGCGTCGACCTCGTCTGGGAGCCGCCCTGGGACAAGGACCGGATGTCGGACGCGGCGAAGCTGCAGCTCGGCATCTTCGACTGAGGAGCCGGCGCCGCGCCGGCCCGCCGCCTCCGGAGGTCCGGTCCAGCATGAATGCCGCCGCGCCGACCGAGTACGAGATCGGCCGGGACAACATCCGGTTCCTGGGGCTCGACGTCCACCCCGTCTTCATCGTCTCCAGCATCACCATCCTCGCCTTCGTCGCCGGCGTGCTGGCATTCCGGGAGTCCGCGGCGGGGGCCTTCGACGCCCTGTACGACTGGCTGACCTCGACGCTCGACTGGGCCTTCCTGGCCGCCGGGAACCTGTTCGTCCTCTTCTGCCTGCTGCTCCTGGCCTCGCCGCTCGGCCGCGTCCGACTGGGCGGGCCCGACGCCCGGCCCGACTACTCCGCCTGGTCGTGGTTCGCCATGCTGTTCGCGGCCGGGATCGGCATCGGGCTGATGTTCTACGGGGTGGCGGAGCCGGTCGATCACTTCCGCGATCCGCCGTTGGGGGTCGTCGGCGCCGATGCGGACGCCGCACGGCGGCTGGCCGTCGCCTCGTCCATCTTCCACTGGGGCGTGCACCCGTGGGCGATGTTCGCGGTGGTCGCGCTCGCGCTCGCCTTCGCCGCCTACAACCTCCGCCTGCCGCTGACCCTGCGGTCGGCGTTCTACCCGTTGCTGGGAGACGCGGTGTGGGGACGCCTCGGCGACGTCATCGACGTCCTCGCCGTGTTCGCCACGCTCTTCGGCCTGGCGACCTCCCTGGGCCTGGGCGCCGGGCAGACGGCGGCGGGATTGGCGCATCTGTTCGGGGTGCCGGCCACCGACACGACGCGCGTGCTGATCATCGCCGGCATCACCTGCATCGCGCTGGTGTCGGTGGTCGCCGGCATGGACCGGGGCGTCAAGCGACTCAGCCAGGCCAACCTCGTGCTCGCCCTGCTGCTGCTCGCGTTCGTGCTCGCGTTCGGGCCGACCCTCGATCTGCTCGCCGGGTTCGTGGCCAGCATCGGACACTACGCTGCGGCAATCGCACCGCTCAGCAACTGGGTCGGGCGCGAGGACTACGGCTTCCTGCACGGGTGGACGGCCTTCTTCTGGGCCTGGTGGCTCTCCTGGGCGCCCTTCGTCGGCATGTTCATCGCCCGGGTCTCGCGCGGGCGCACCGTGCGCGAGCTCGTCGGCTGCATGCTGGTCGTCCCGGTGCTGCTCTCCGCCCTGTGGATGAACGTCTTCGGGGCGACCGCGCTGTCCCAGTACCTCGACGGGGGCCATACCGCCGTGTTCGCGGCCGTGGAGGCGCAGCAGCCGGAGCTGGCCCTGTTCCGGATGCTCGAGGTGCTGCCCCTGTCCGGGGTCACGTCGTTCGTCGGCATCCTGCTGGTGGTCGTCTTCTTCGTCACGTCGTCCGATTCCGGCTCGCTGGTGATCGACACCGTCACCGCCGGCGGCAAGCTCGACGCGCCGGTCGCCCAGCGCGTCTTCTGGTGCGCGACCGAGGGGGTCGTGGCCATCACGTTGCTCCTGGGCGGCGGGTTGGTAGCCCTGCAGGCCGCTTCCCTCGCCACCGGCTTCCCCTTCGCGCTCGTGATGATCGCGATGTGCTGGAGCACCTGGAAGGGCCTGCGCGCCGCTCGATCGCCGGGCTGACGCGTTACGCGCCCGGGCCTGCGCGACACGCCTGCGTCGCGCGTTCGATGGCGCAGACGGGCCGGGCGGACTGAGGGAGGGAGAGCGGACATGAACGCGTCGGCAGAGTTGAGGACCCTCGTCGAGACCGCGGCTCCGAGCCTCGAGCGGATGTCGGGCCCTGGCGTGACCGAGAGGCCCGCGCCGGGCAAGTGGTCGAAGACGGAGATCCTGGGGCACTTGACGGACTCGGCCGCGAACAACCACCATCGCTTCGTGCGGGCTCAGCTCGTCGACGACCTCGACTTCCCCGGCTACGATCAGGACGGCTGGGTCGACGTTCAGGACTACGCCGCCGCCGATTGGCAGGAGCAGGTGCGCCTGTGGCGCGCCTACAACCTGCACCTTGCCCGGGTCGTCGACCGCATCCCGGAGAGCGCGCTGGGCAGGCGCTGCCGCATCGGCGACGAGGGCGTGATGACGCTGGGGGAGGTCGTGGCGGGGTACGTGACCCACCTGCGCCACCACCTCGGCCAGTTGCTGCCCGACCGGGACGCGCCGCCCCCGATCCGGTCTCGCTGATCGAGGTGCCAGGCACGTATACTGTGCTGCACGGTCGGCGTGCGGCACCCGCAGCCGCGCAGAACGAGACGATGAACGGCACCAACATCACGATCAGGGTGGATGCGGCTCTGGCTCGGGACGCCAAGGTGTTCGCCGCGCGCCGCGGCACGTCGCTCAGTCGCCTCGTGGCGGCGCAACTCGAGACGCTGGTGCGGGGAGATCACGTCTATGCGGGAGCGAGACGGCGGGCGCTGAAGCGTCTGAGGCAGGGCTACGACATGGGGGGGGAACGCCCCCTCAGCCGCGACGAGGCGCATGACCGTGAAGGCCTTCGTTGACACCAACGTGCTCGTCTACGCGTACGACCGTGCGGCCGGCTGGAAGGGTGACCGCGCGCGCGGTCTTGTGGAGGAGCTCTGGAGCGAAGGCAGCGGAATCCTCAGCACGCAGGTCCTGCAGGAGTTCTACGTCAACATTCGGCGCAAGATCCGGCCGCCGTTGCCGCAGCAAGAGGCCAGGGCGCTGGTTGCCGACTATCTTGCCTGGGATCCGGTCGTCAACGATGGCACGGCCGTGCTCGACGCGGTCGACGTGAGTGAGCGGTACCGGCTCTCGTTCTGGGACGCGTTGATAGTGGTCGCCGCTACCCGAGGCGGGGCATCGGTGATCTACTCGGAAGACCTCAGCCACCATCAGAAGCTGGGGACGGTGCAGGTCCTGAATCCGTTCGCGGAGGCGACATCGTGACGTCGTGCGGTTGCGGTTCCATCGGCTCCCTGAGCGAGGATCGCCCGGTGGTGTCGCAGGAACGAGGCTGGGACAGGAGGGGCAGATGAACAGGCAGCCGATCACGGTCGTCATGGCAGCGGCTTTCCTGGCGGTTCCCGCCGTGGTAGCGGCGCAGGCTCCGGAAGGGTGGACGGTCCCGCGGACGGCGGACGGGCGGCCCGATCTGCAGGGCGTGTGGGCGAGCGATTCGGCGACGCCGCTCGAGCGTCCCGAGGCGCTCGGGGACCGCGAGACCCTGACCGACGAGGAGGTGGCGGCCCTGGCGGCCCACGCGTTCGACTACTCCGCCGTGGGTGGGGATGCGGTGTTCGGGGAGACGCCGTTCCGCCGCGCGCTGGCCGCACTCGAGGCGCCGGCCGACGGGGCCGCGAACGCCGCCCCCGCGCCGCGCCGCCGGTCGACCGGCAGCTACAACCAGTTCTGGATGAGCGGCCGCTGGTTCGAGAACCGCACGTCGCTGATCGTCGATCCGCCGAACGGACGGCGGCCGCCGCGGACGCTGGAGGCGGAGGAGCGCGTCCAGCGGCAGCGGGCGGTGCGGAGCTCGCCCTTGCCGGACAACCCGACCCTCGCGGACGAGATCGCGCGCATCGACCCCGCCATCCGCTGCCGCGGCGGCGGCGCGCTGCTGAGCGGGCGGGGCTACAACAGCACCTATCAGATCTTCCAGACGCCGGACCACGTCGGCATCCAGATCGAGATGTACCACGACACGCGGCTCATCCCGATCGGCGATGCGGCGCCGGCCGTGGTCGGGCCGCCGAGCGCCATGGGAAGCTCGCGCGCCCGCTGGGAGGGGGACACGCTGGTCGTCGAGACCACCAACCTGTCGCGCGGGGTCGGGGGCTCCACCGCCGGGGTGCACATCACGGAGCGCTTCAGCCGTGTCGGCCCCGACGTGCTGCAGTACGAGTACACCCTGGACGATCCCGCCACCTGGACCCGGCCCTGGACGGCGCGCGTCTTCATGCGGCCCGCCCCCGGCACCGGCGTGATCTACGAGTTCGCGTGCCACGAGGGCAACTACGCCATGGAGCACGCCCTGCGCAACGAGCGCTTCGCCGACGCGGCCGCGAACCCGTAGGAGTCTGCGCCGTAGAACGGCGCGGACTCCTGCAGGGTTGGTTCGGCACCAGGCGGCGGCAGGGCGGAGACCGGATCACGGCTCGACGACGGTCAGGCCGTCGAAGTAGCGGCGGTAGAAGCCCCGGTCGCGGGTTACGAGACGTCCGGCCTGGACGCGGGCGCCGATCACGATCCGCGCGCGTCATCCAGGAACTCGTCCACGGATTCCGGCATCTGGCCAATCCGCCCGATCCACTTGCGGAAACCGTGCTCGAGCTTCGGTGACGGCTGCCTGCGCAGGATGAGCTCGCCCCTCGATTCGACGAAGGTCACCTCGTCGTGAGGCTGCAGATGGAACCTGTCCCTCATGTCCTTGGGGATGGTGACCTGTCCGCGCTCGCCGATGCGCATACTGCCAATATGGATACGTGCGGGAGGTATGTCAACGGGACGCGCAACGACATCCTCACGGGCGTCAGCAATCGTCCGCAGCGGCCAGGCCGCCTGGTCGTCGGACCGGCGTGCCGGTATGCGACTCGCCGTCGGCTCCGTTATGGGCGCAGCTCGCGGCCCAGGCTCTCCAAGCGGCGCGCGCCCGCGAGGATGCCGTAGAGGCCGTAGTTGCCTTCGTGGCAGGCGTACTCGAAGAGCGGCCCGTCGGTGCGGCGGAACGGCATCATCACGGTGTAGGGGGCGGTGTAGACGGTGGGGTCGGTCACCGTGTACTCGTAGGCCACGGTGTCGGGGTCGATCCGCGTCAGGCGCTCGACGAGGTGCATGTTCGTCGACGTCAGGCTGCTGCTTCCGCCGGCGAACTGCGTGGTCTCGATGACGAGCGTCTCGCCCTCCCAGTGCGCCCGCGAGACGCCGCTGCGCTGTGCGAAGGGCGGCCTCGCGGTGTCGTCGTCGGGCGCGGTGTCGGCGATGGGGGCGATGGGGATGATGCGCGCGTCGTGCACCATCTCGTTCAGGATCGCCACGTAGCCCGGCGCCTGGAAGATCATCACGTTGTTGTTGTAGGTGCCGGAGGTCATGGGCGGCCCCGCGTTGAAGCCCATGATGCAGCGGTCGAACATGCTGCGGTTCTCGTAGGAGTCGTACATGTGCGCGCGCCGGTAGGCGGCCCGCTCCCGGCCGCGCTCGATGGCCTCCGGCGTGCGGGGCGGCCGCCTCCCGTCGGGCGGATCGACGATGAGCGAGGTCCGCTTGTCGGAGGTCAGCTCCACGCCCCGCTCGTACCAGAACTCGTTGTACGACAGCACCCCGCCCTCGGAGCGCGGCCGGTAGAAGAGCGCGCCCTTCTCCGGGTCGAAGAGGTCGCGGTTCCGGCGGGTGCGCTCCGACGCCTCGAAGGCCGCCGCCTCCTCCGCACCGAGCCGCTCCACGCCCTCGAACTGCTCGGGGCGCTCGAGCGGCGTCAGCGTGCGGAAGGTGAACATGCCGGAGACGTCCGGCTGTCCGTCCGGGGTGCGCAGCGGCATGGACCGCTCGCCCGGCTGGGCCAGGACGGCCGGCGCGGCCAGCGCGAGGACGACGATCAGGGTGCAGGCGGCGGCGAAGGCGTGTCTCGGCATGGTGATCTCTCGCACGGCCCGTCCGGTGCGTCTCTCGAATCTCGCGTGCTCGTCGGCGCTGCGCGTCCCGGTCAGTCGGTCGAGCATCCGGAACCGCGACCGCATCGGGGAGCTTACATCAGGCGTGCTCCGAGGTTGGCATGATGCGTGCTTCGGCTCCCCGGCGCGAACGCCTGGCGCGGAAGCGGCGTCGCAGCGTGTGGTAGCTTGGGATAAGTCGGGCGCACCGCCGCGCCGCGTGGAGGGTCCTGCGATGATCCGACCCGAGCCTGCCGCCGTACCGATCCACTACCCGAGCGCGGACGGCCAGCCGATGGCGGAGAACGACGCCCAGCGCGACGCCATCATGTACGGCATCGGCGCCCTGACCCGCCACTTCCGGGACCGCCGCGACGTGTACGTCTCCGGCGACCTTCTGATCTACTACCAGGAAGGCAATCCGCGGGTGTCGATCGCCCCGGACGTGTTCGTGGTGTTCGGGGTGGAGGATCGGCGGCGGCTCAACTACAAGCTCTGGGTGGAAGGACCGGCGCCGGCCTTCGTGCTGGAGGTGGCGTCGCCGAGCACGTGGCGGGACGACGTCGGCTGGAAGCGCTCGGTGTACGCCCGGCTCGGCGTGCGCGAGTACTGGCAGTACGACCCGGACGGGGAGCACCTGCCCGCGCGCCTGCAGGGGGAGCGCCTGACGCCGTCGGGCTACGTGCGTCAACCGGTGGCGACGGCGACGGACGGCACGCTGGCGCTCAGCAGCGAGACGCTCGGCCTGGAGCTACGGGCGGCGCCGGGGCGGGAGATGCGCTTCTGGGACCCGGCGGCCGGCCACCACCTGCGCAGCCACCACGAGGAAGCCGAGGGCCGCGTGAGAGAGGCGGCGGCCCGCGTGGAAGAGGCGGCTGCCCGCCGGGCGGCCGAAGCGCGGGTGGCCGAACTGGAAGCGCTGCTTCGCGGCCGACCCGGCTGACGGCGGAGCCCCTTCGCCCGCAGCCCGTAGGCCGCAGCACATCAACGCCATCGACCGGTCGATTCACATCCGGCGCACCGCGGGGAGATCGGGTGGCCCGGCGGTCACTCCGCGGCCAGCCTGCGGTCGAAGACGAAGGGCCGGATCCTGCCGGGGACGATCTTGTCGAAGTCCCGGTGCGCGGGGTTGATCACGACGGTGCGCTCCAGCGGATTCACGAAGCTCGGCGCCGCGATCGCCAGGTGCGCCGGGAGCAGCGCGGCGCCAGCCCGCCTCGTATCCGCGACCGGCACGGGCGCTGCGACGATGGATCCGTCGGGTACGTCGAGATCGAGGATCCGATAGCTCGGAAACGTGGACGGGCGCGCCAGATTGACGAGGACCTCCAGCGCCGCCAGCGACGAACTCTCGCTGCAGTAGACGGCGGGCATACCCTTGGGATTCCAGCGGCCCCCGTACCGGGCGGCGCCGCTGCCGCTCAGCATGTCCTCGACCGTGCCGGCGTGCCTGGACTTGGCGATGCGCCACACCTTCACGTCGGGATTCCGTGCTCCAGGCGACCGATCAGGTCCAGTACGGCAGTGGCGCCCGTGGCGGTGTCGGCGTGCTCAAGCGGCGTCTCCGGCGTCTCTCCGGAGAGCGCGGGATGAGGGTGCTTGAGCCACTCGAGCGCGTGCTCCCGGTTGCCGTCGAAGTACGACAGGGCGGCGTTGAACACGCGGGCCACGGTGGCGGCGCGGTCTCCCTCGTGCCGGCGCAGCACCCCTCCGACCCGGCGGCGGACCAGAGTCTGGCGCGGAATGCCGACGACGCTCGCCAGTTGCGCGTCCGTCACGTTCAGGGTGTCCTTCAGGCGTTCGAGAAACTCGGCGGGGAGGCCGGCGCGAACCTCGGCCGGCGTGGGGGGGCGGACCGTAGTACCGCGGGGCGGCTCTGCGGTTCCGGACGCCATCAAGCTTCCATCCACCTGGGACGTGACAGTGTACCATACGGGCGCCGTAGAACGGTGCGGGTTCCTGACGATGGGCTGCGTGCCGAGCGGAACCGCAAGCGAGGATCGGCGGGCTGGGTGCCGTTCGGCGCCGGCCGCTCCGGCGGGATGCCGCCGGAGCCACGGCCCGCCTGCGGGCGAGGCAAGCCCGGGCGAACCGATCCGAGCGGCCGGGCGGCTGATTCCCGAAGGCTGGCACGATGCGTGCTTCGCCGTCGTCGGGCGCGGGTGCCCCGGCGTCGAGGCGGCGTCGCCGCGTGTGGTAGGTTGGGGGCAGTCGCGCGCGCCACCGCCGCCTGGAGGTTCCCTGCGATGCTCCGACCCGCGCCCGCCGCCGCGCCGATCCACTACCCGAGCGCGGACGGCAAGCCGATGGCGGAGAACGACGCCCAGTGCGACGCCATCATGTACGGGATCGGCGCGCTGGCCCGCCACTTCCGGGACCGCCCCGACGTCTACGTCTCCGGCGACCTTCTGATCTACTACGAGGAAGGCAATCCGCGCGTGTCCATCGCTCCGGATGCCTTCGTGGTGTTCGGCGTGGAGGAACGGCGGCGGCTCAACCACAAGCTCTGGGAGGGCCGGCGCCGGCGTTCGTGCTGGAGGTGGCGTCGCCGGGCACGTGGCCAGCGGTCGGTGCATTCCGGCTCGGCGTGCGCGAGTCTTGGCAGTACGACCCGGACGGAGCCCATCTGCCCGCGCGCCTCCAAGGGGCGCCTGATGCCGGTCGGGCTACGTGCCGCCACCGGTGACGACGGCCGAGGACGGCACCCTGACGCTCCGCAGCGAGACCCTCGGCCTGGAGTGGCGGGCCGCGCCGGGGCGGGAGATGCGCTTCCGGGATCCCGCGACCGGCCACGAACTCCGCAGCCACGGAGAGGAAGCGGACGCCCGCCAGGCCGCCGAGGCCCGCGCCGCGAGCGCATCGACGGAACGGCGCTCCGGAGCGCCGGCACGTTGGGCGCCGACTCGAGGCACGTCAGCGGCCACCTACTGCCAGCGGCGGCGCCGTTGGATGGGTCCGACAAGGCGCTCGTGGTACGGTCCGTACGTGGGTGAGCAAGACGACCGGCCGCGACGACAGGACGCGCTCTGTTCCTTCCGCAACACAAGGCACTTCTCGTCGTGGTTTCCCAATGGATGAATCACATGACCCGCTTCGGCTTGTAAAGCAACTCCACCAGATACTGGCGGCAGATAAGCTGTCAGTGGGGTTCTTGCTGGGCGCCGGGTGCCCCTGCTCTGTTCGCGTTCCGAACGACAACGGTAGCGGGACCGTACCGTTGATCGCAGGAATTGACGGCTTGACAGCAACAGTTTCTGAGGCGCTGTCGAACGCCGATCGCATGGCGGAACCATTTCACCGGCTTCGCGACGTCCTAAACGAAGACGGCGCGAGCAACCCCAATATCGAAATCATGCTCAGCAAGATTCGCTCTCTGCGTGACGCCGCCGGAACGGGCGAAGTCCGAGGTCTTTCGGGAGAGAGTCTTCGAGAACTCGATCGGGAGATCTGCAAGACGATTTGGAAGACTGTGGAGAGAACTCTCCCAGGCGATGGCACTCCCTACCACTGTTTGGCCGACTTCGCGGGCGGTCGCCGCATCCCACCGCTGGAGGTCTTCACCACAAACTACGATCTCCTGGTGGAGCAGGCTCTGGAATCGCGACGAGTTCCGTTCTTCGATGGATTCGTCGGATCCTCCCGCCCGTTTTTCGATCAGCAATCGATAGAAGACGATGCTCTCCCAGACCGCTGGGCGCTGTTATGGAAACTCCACGGCTCGATAAACTGGCGCTTCGACAGAACCACGAACGTGATCTCAAGAAGCCTCGATCCGTCAGATGGCGATGAGCTCCTGATTCATCCGTCGCACCTGAAGTATGACGAAAGCCGCCGAATGCCGTATCTGGTGATGATTGATCGACTCAAGGCATTCCTTCGCAACGAGCGGCGACCGGTGGCTCTTTTTGTGGTCGGCCATTCATTCTCGGACGATCATCTGAATGCTACGCTGCTGGAAGGCCTTAGCAGCCCGTGGCGGAAGTGTGTTTCGCTGAGCTGCCAGGTCAAGTGGCTTGAGGAT
>JAPOVI010000226.1 GCA_026708265.1 Acidobacteriota bacterium | reverse complement strand
CCCGGCCGCCGCTCCGAGCGCCCCGGGGGCGAACGCGACGGCCCCCGCGCCGGCGCCCGCCTGCTTCAGGAACCCACGACGCGACCACTCGCTTCCAGTCGGCACGACACGCCTCCCCGGCCCCGCGAAGGACCGCTCGAACGCCGATTCTCCCTGTTACGATACGGTCACCGGCGCAGGCAGGCAAGGGGGCAGGCGACACGCGAAGCGCAGGCGTGGATGCCCGGAGATGCTCATGACGAACCTCGCTCGGTGGGCCTGCTTCTGCACGTGGCTGACGCTCGGGTCCCTGCCGGCGGCGGGTGCCGCACAGCAGTCCACGAGCGGCGACGGCGCAGCGGCAGGAGTCTGCGCCGCAGAGCCGGCGACGCAGGGGTCTCTCAAGCGCGCAGACTCCCAACCCGCCAGGCAGTGCGCGCCGACGGCCGGCTCGGCCACCATCGCAACGGCGGACGACCCGACCGCGGACGGCCCGGCGACTGGGAGCGAGGTCCAGGCCGCGGGCGGCACCTCGACCAGCCCGGATGTGACGGCGGCCGACCTCCGGCGCATGGAGGCGCTGGCCCGCACCGTCACCATCTACCGCGACACGTGGGGGGTGCCCCACATCGTCGGCACCACCGACGAGAGCGCGATGTTCGGTGCCGCGTACGCGCGCGCCGAGGACCAGCTTCCGGAGGACGAGCCCTTCTTCCTCGACGCACTCGGCCGCCGTGCGGAGCTCGACGGCGAGGACGCGCTCGACGACGACCGGCTCGTCCGGGCCTACCGCATCCCCGACCTCGCGCGGGCCGAGTACGAGACCGCGCCGCCGAAGATCCGCGCCCTGGCCGAGGCCTATGCGGACGGCGTGAACTACTACCTGCACCGCAACCCCGGCGTTCGATGGCAGGTGCTCGAGCGCTTCGAGCCGTGGTACGTCTTCGCCTTCTACCGCCTCGACGCCGGGCCGTGGCTCGCCGGTCCCGCCGAGCAGGTCGCCTTCCGGGCCCCGGCCGGACCCGCCAACGGCTCGAACGCCTGGGCCGTCGGCCCGTCGCGCACCGCGAGCGGCCACGCGATGCTCTTCTCGAACACCCACATGCGCTTCAACGTTCCCTACGAGTTCCACGTCAAGAGCGAGGAGGGGCTGAACGTCTCCGGCATCACGGGCTACGCGATGGTGGGCCTCCCGTTCGTGGGCCGCAACGAGCGCATCGGCTGGACGGTCACCGTGAACTACCCCGACGTGGTCGACGTCTATCGGCTCGCGTTCGACGATCCGGACGATCCGCTCGCGTACCGCTACGGCGGCGGATACCGGCGCGCCGAACAGTGGACGGAGACGATTCGCGTGCGGACCGGCTCCGGCATCGAGGAGCGCACCACGACGTTCCGCCGGAGCCACCACGGGCCGGTCTTCGAGGCCGCTCCGGGCGAGCACTACGCCGTCCGGCGCGCGAATCAGGCGGGCGGCAGCCTCTTCCCGCTGTACTACGCGATCGCGAAGGCGCGGAACCTCGACGAGTTCAGGGCCGCCTTCGAGCTCGGGAGGCTCGTCTACCACAACTTCGTGTACGCCGACGTCGACGGGAACATCTTCTACCTCTACGGCGGCGCGCATCCGCGCAAGGACCCGCGCTTCGACTGGGAGCGCCCGGTCGACGGCTCGGACCCCGCCGCGGAATGGCAGGGCACGCTTTCCATCGCCGAGACCCCGCAGATCGTGAACCCGGCGAGCGGCTGGCTGCAGAATGCGAACGCCACGCCGTTCCACGCCTCCGCGCCCGGCGACAATCCCGACCCGTCGGAGTTCCCGCCGTATCTCGTCCGGGAAGCCGGTCCCCGAACGCTCCGCCCCCTCATCGACAGCGACGGCAACGGGGCCCGGGCGCGCCAGTCGCGGCGGCTGCTCGCGGCGGAGAGCGGGCTCACGTTCGACCGCTGGACGGCCCTGGCCGCCGACAACCACTTCCTGTCCGCCGACGAGGAGCTGCCCGGACTCGTCGACGAGTGGAAGCGCCTTGCGGCGGCAGACCCGGCCCGCGCCCGGGCGCTCGCCGAGCCGCTGCGCCTTCTGGAGGCGTGGGATCGGCGCGGCGCCGCGCACTCCGTGGCCACCACGCTCTTCGTCCGCTGGCGCGAGGAGACGCTCGCGGCGATCGAGAACGGCCCTGCTATCCAGGACCGCGCCACGACCGAGGACCGCGCCACGACCGAGGACCGCGCCACGACCGAGCACCGCGGCGCAGCCCGGGGAGGCAAGCTCGCCGACGACAGGACCGACGACGACAGCCGGGACCCGGGCTGGTCGCGGGTCTCGGCCCTCGAGGCCGCCGTCGCCGACCTGACCGCGCACCACGGCACGTGGCGGACGAGCTGGGGCGACATCCACCGTCACCAGCGCCCGCGGTTCCGCGAAGGACGGTCCTACGACGACGGCGCCCCGAGCCTGCCGCTGCCGGCCGCGGACGCCGACCTGGTCGGGTCGATACTGACCGCCTCGTCGGAGCGGCCGCCCGGCGCCCGCCGCCGCTACGGCACGTTCGGCAACACCTACGTCGCGGTGATGGAGTTCAGCACTCCCATCCGCGCCCGCACCGTCGTGCCCTACGGGCAGAGCGGCGACCCGGACTCGCCGCACTTCTTCGACCAGGCACCGCTCTTCGTGGCAGGCAAGTTCAAGCCGTCGTGGTTCACGATGGAGGAGATCGAGGCCAACCTGGAGCGCCGCTACCACCCGGGCGAACGGTAGAAGCCGGCGCCGCCCGGCCGCGTCGGATCGACTGCGGCGGTCCCCGGACCCGGTCCCGAGCGGCGGGAGTGCAGCCGCAGCGAGGCTCCGCGCGCACCCGAACGGCCGGTAGTCGCCAGGTCCTGCGGAACGGTGGTTGCGCCGGTCGGGCCGCGCGACTATCGTAGCCGGCAGGGCTTCCGATCGCTTGCCGCAGGGAGGTTGACATGAGGTGCCGAGGGTCCGTCTCCATCGCGTTCGTCGCCGTCGCGCTCGCCATCACCGGCTGGGCGCCCGCGGCTCTTGGGCAGGACGCCGACCTGCCCCGGACGCCGGACGGGCGACCGGATCTGCAGGGCGTCTGGAACTTCAGCACCATCACGCCGCTGGAGCGTCCCGAGGAACTGGCCGACCAGGCGTTCCTGACCGCGGAGGAAGCGGCCGCGTTCGAGCAGGAAACCGCGGCCGGGAGGGTGGACGCGCCGCCCCCGCCGGGCTGCCCGGGCGGCTACAACCAGTTCTGGTTCGACCCGGGGACCGAGGTGGTCGGCGACCGCCGGACGTCGCTGATCGTCGACCCGCCCGACGGGCGCCTTCCCGCGCTGCGGCCGGGGGTGGCGCAGGGCGAGATGGTTCCCGACGACGGCAGCGTTGTCGCGCCCCCCGAGGCGCGTCCCGTCCGCTTCCGGGCGGGCGGCGTCGGGTACGACGGCCCGGAGGACCGCGGCCTCGCCGAGCGGTGCATCCTCGGGTTCAACACCGGACCGCCGATGCTCCCGAGCGGCTTCTACAACGACTACATGCAGCTCTTCCAGGGCCCCGACCACGTGGCGATTCTCAACGAGATGGTCCACGACGTCCGCATCGTGCCGCTCGACGGACGCACGCAGCTTGCGGACGGCGTCCGGCAGTGGATGGGCAGCTCGCGCGGGCACTGGGAGGGTGACACGCTCGTCGTCACCTCGACCAATTTCAGCGACCGGACGGCCGGGTTCAACACGTCGGTCATCAGCGGCGTCGGGACCGGCGAGGGGCTGCAGCTCGTCGAGCGCTTCACGCGCGTGGACGCCGACACGCTGCTCTACGAGTTCACCGTCGACGACCCGGCGACCTACACGCGGCCGTTCACCGTCGCCGTGCCGATGACGCGGACGGACGCGCCGATCTTCGAGTACGCCTGCCACGAGGGGAACTACGGCCTGCTGAACATCCTCCGCGGCGCGCGCGCAGAGGAGCGGGAGGCCGCGGAGGACGGGCAGCCATAGTCCGGCCCGTAGCTGAGCCCGCGAGGCCGGGGATGCCCGGAGGGCGGATCCTGAGTGACATCGGCGGCGCCACCGGTCGGAGTTGCTCGTACAATTCGGTGGTCGCAGATCCGTCCGACGACAGTTGTTCTGCCAGCACGAGTGGATGAGAAGCAGCAAGGAGGAAGAGATGAGGCATCGAAACCTCGCCGTTCTGTGCGCCGCGGCCGCGGTCGTGGCCCTGGCGCCCGCGCTCGCGGCGGGCCAGGCGGAGGTACCCCGGACGTCGTGGGGCGCGCCCGACATCGGGGGCGTGTGGGACTTCCGCTCGATCACTCCCATGGAGCGGCCCGACGACCTCGCGGACCAGGAGTTCCTGACCGAGGAGGAGGCGGCGCGCTTGGAGCAGGAGACCGTCGCCCGCAACCAGGAACTGCTGGACCGACCGGCCCAGCGCACGGCGGTGACCGAGAGCGTCGACAGCGGCGAGAACGGCGCCCCGGGTTTCTACAACAACTTCTGGCTGGACCGGGGCACGACGACGGTCGGGACGAGGCGCACTTCGCTGATCGTCGACCCGCCCGACGGCAGGATGCCCCCGTTCACGCCGGGGGCCGCCGCCCGGCAGGAGGCGCTCCGCGCGGCACGCGAGGGCGTCGTGACGCACGCTCCGACCCCGGGCGGCTGGGTCGAGGACCTCGGCGCCAACGGGCTGCAGCTCCGCTGCATCACCGGCTTCAACGCCGGCCCGCCGATGACGCCGGGCGGCTACAACAACAACGTGCAGATCTTCCAGACGGAGGACTTCATCGCGCTCCTCAACGAGATGAACCACAACGTTCGCTACGTGCCGCTCGACGGCCGGCCGCACGTCGACCTGCCGCAGTGGACGGGCGATTCGCGCGGGCGCTGGGAGGGCGACACCCTCGTGGTGGAGACCGTCTCCTTCCTCCGTGAGACGAGCTTCTCGTCCGGGCGCACGGATGCCAACCTGCACCTCACCGAGCGCTTCACCCGCATCGAGCCGGGCGTCCTGATGTACGAGGCGACGATCGACGACCCGACGGTCTGGACGCGGCCCTGGACGTACCAGGTGCCGATGACCTTCAACGACCAGCCCCTCTACGAGTACGCCTGCCACGAGGGGAACTACGGGCTGGAGAACATCCTCGCCGGAGCGCGCGCCGAGGAGGCGGCGGCGATGGCGGCCGAGGGCAAGTAGCTGCGGTCGAACGCCCGTCAGGGCGCGCGCGCGTCGGCGACGCGTCACCGGTGCCTGTGCATCGGATGCCGTTTCGAGGCCGGCCCGGGTCGGAAACCGGGTCGGCCTTTTCCCGTCGCGGGGATCAGAAGAACCGCAGCGAGTAGCCGACCCGGACCCCGCGCCCCATCTCGGGGGCCAGGTCCTTGATGAACGACGTGTGGTTCCGGTACAGCGCGTTCGCCAGGTTGTAGCCGGTGAAGGACAGGACGTGCGCCACGTGCTGCCGGGGCCAGATGTAGGAAGCGTCCAGGTTGATCACCGAGTAGCCGCGCGTCTCGGTCTCGGCGCGGAAGACCCGGTCCTGCCGTCCCGCGAACAGGAGCTCCGGGCTGATCGTCAGCCCGCCGACCGGGATGTCGAGGCTGAGCGCACCTCGTAGCGGCGGTATGCGCGGAAGTGGCTCGCCCGGGGTCGTCAGGGTCGCATCGACGTAGCCGAGCCCCAGGGTCGCCCAGATCTGCCCGCCCAGCCAGAAGCTCCCGCGGGCGTCGAATCCGACGAACCGGCTGTCGCCCTGCCGGATGTTCAGGACACGCAGGCCGTTCGCGACCTGGTCGGTCAGGTCACCGAAGATGAAGTTGGCGATGTCGTACACGTAGAAGTTCACCTCGCCCTGAACGCGGCCGACCCGTTGCCGCAAGCTCACGTCGAGGCCGCGCATCGTCTCGGCTTCGAGATCCGGCCTGCCGATCTCGAAGGTCCCGAGGTGCGGGCCGAAGTTGTAGAGCTCCTCGAGCGCCGGCACCCGATGCGAGTGGGTGAGGTTGGCGACGATCGCGGTGCTCCCGCCGAGGTCCGCGTGCAGACCGACGGACGCCGACGCGCCGAGGAACTGCCGGTCGCGCGGGTCGGCGGGCACCAGCACGCGTTCGTCCCCCTCCTCGGCGTGATCCTCGTCACCGTGGTCGTCATCGTGGCCGTCGTCGCGGTGGTCGTCGTCATGCCCATGGTCGTCGTCATGCCCGCCGTCGTCGTGCCTGTCGTCCTCGTGGTCGTCGTCATGCCCGTGGTCGTCGTCGTGATCGTGGTCGTGCCCGTCGTCCTCATGGTCGTGGCCCGGCAGCACGGGACGCCCCGCCGCGCGGTAGTCGGTGCGCTCTACCCGCCCGCCGACCTGCACGCGGAAGCGGCCGAGAGTGAGCTCCTCGTAGCCGAACAGGGAGAACGAGATCTGCTCGGTGCGCGGCGCAAGGGCCTCTGCCCCGATCGCCTCGAAGTTGCGGAACCGCAGCTCCGAGCCGAATCGCCCGGTGAGGTACTCCTGCTGTCGCTGATAGACCAGGGTCCGCGTGAGGTAGGTCCGGTTGTTGAAACGCGTATCGACGTTCTCGATGCCGCCAAGCGTGTCGACGTGGTCGTCCTGCACGTCGATCGCGAAGAATCCCGTGCGGACCCCCTGGATCACGGCGTTGTCGATGTTGCGCACGCCGATGTCGAGTCGGGCCACGCGACGCTCGGAAGCGAGGTCGATCTCGAGCTCGTCGTCGTGCTCGTCCTCGGCCTCCCCGTGGCCGTGCTCGTCGTGATCGTGCTCTTCCGGCTCCCCATGGGAGTGGAACCGATCCTCGAAGGGCAGGCCGAAGCGGCTGTTCTCCATCGTCAGGCCGAAGCTCGTGAAGAAGCGGTCGCCGAAGTAGCCGAGCCCCGCGCGCCCGCTCGAGAGCTCCGTGGCCGAGTTGAGGACGCTTCCCTCCGGCGTGTCGTAGTCGCCCGCCTGCCGGTAGGAACCGCTGCCCCAGTAGAGCAGGTTGCCCCGCGAGTGTTGCACGTTGGCGTACGTGCCGACCTGCCGGTTCGCGCTGCCGGCGTCGGTTCCGAACCGTCCCCGCGTGCCGTCGAGCAGCGTGTCGCCGTAGCTCTCCGGCGGGGTGAGCAGGTTGCGGTAGGCCGCGTGCGGCGTGATCACGTTGATGAGGCCGACGATGTTCGACCCGTAGAGCAGCGTGGCCGGCCCGCGCGTGATCTCGATCCGCTCGGCGCTGTTCGGGTCGATCGAGACGCCGTGGTGGTCCGAAGTGCTCGAGAGATCGCCGGTCGGGATCCCGTCCTCGATGATGTGCACCCGATCCCCGCCGAACCCGCGGACGATCGGCCGGCTCGCTCCGGGCCCGAAGCTGCGGTTGGCGATGCCCGGCTCGTCCTCGAGCGCTTCCCCGATGCTCCCGGGCGCGCTTCGGTCGACCTCCCGTAGCGGGTGCCGTGGCGTGCGCGCCGCGCCCCCGGGAGACCGCACGCGTTCGCCGGCGCGCTCCTGCGGGCGGGAAGCTTGCTCCCGGTTGGCCCCGCGTGGTACGTTCCGCTGCGCCAGTTGGGCGTTTTTGTCGGTTTCTCAGGCGGGCGGGAGCATGACCATGTCACGGATCGGGTTCGTTCTCGTAATGTCGTGCGTGCTGGGCACTATTCCGTTCTTCGGCGCCGTCACGCCCTCGTTCGCTCACATAACAGCCAGCGACGTCACGGACCGCTCGACGCTGAGAGCATTCGTCGAGAGGGCCGCCGAGCTTGCGGAGCGGGAGATCTCCAACCCGAACGACGCATACGCGTTCTTCGATCGCACGTTCCGGCCGGAGGGTGAATGGAGGATGGGCTCCATCTACCTCTACGTTTCCAACACCCGCGGCGTCATTCGCTTTCATGGTGCCCGGACGGACCTGGAAGACGTGGACCTGTACAACCGCCGCGACAAGACCGGGAAACTGTACGTCCGGGAGCTCATTGCCGCGGCGGAGGCCGGCGGCGGCTTCGTGGAGTACTACTTCGACAACCCGGCCGTGGTCGGCGACGAGGAGGAAGGGTCGCTCAAGGTCGGCTACGTCAAGATGCTGGACATCGGAGGAGAAAGGCGCTTCATCGGCTCCGGCATCTACCCCGCGGACCCTGTTCCCGTCGCCCCGCCGCTGGCGCTGCTTGCGCTCGCCGCCCTGCTGGCGGGCGGCGCGTACCGCCGCTGGCGGCAGCGGTAGCGCGCGACCGGAACCGCCGGCGCTCGCCCCGCAGCGCAAGGCGCAAGCCGGCGAACCCCGCCACCGGGCGACGATCGCGTCGGTGAGGAGGTTGTCTACAGCCATGCACAGAAGGCTCTCGAGTCTGCCGCAGATGATCCGTTGGGTTGCGGTCGTGGCCGTTGCCTGCCTGGGAACCGTCGGTGCGAGCGCGCAGGACGGCGCCGCCGATGGCGAGTGGGGCGTGTTCGGAGCGGACGCCGGCGCCACGCGCTATTCGCCGCTCGCCGAGATTCACGCCGGGAACGTCGGGGACCTGGCCGTGGCGTGGCGCTGGAGTGCACGAGACCAGGGCGCGCCGCCGCCGTCCGGCCGGACGCAGATCAGTCCCATCGTGGTCAACGGCGTCCTCTATACGACCATCGGCAACCAGCGCAGCGTGATCGCTCTCGACGCCGCCACGGGCGAGCCCATCTGGAACTGGCACCCGGGCGACAACGAACGCCGGTGGGGCGACATCATCGAGCCCGTGGCTCGCAGCGCGGGGCGCGGCGTCTCGTACTGGACGGACGGGGCAGGCGATGAGCGCATCTTCGTGGTGACGCCGAGCTTTCAGTTGGCGGCCCTGGACGCCCGGACAGGGAATCTGGTGGAGGACTTCGGCGCGGCCGGCGTGGTGGACATGATGGACGACCTGCGCTGGAGCGAGCGGCCGGCCGCCGAGCGAGCGGGTCGCGTGGCCAACACGTCGCCGGCGGCGATCCTCGGCAACACCCTGGTGGCGTCGATCTCGATGCACACGGGCAGCATTCCGACCCGGGCCTCGCCCAACGAGGTCTGGCCCATGAACATGCCCGGCGACGTGGTGGCGTACGACACGCGCACGGGCCGGATGCTCTGGCGCTTCAACACCATCCCGCAGGAGGGAGAGTTCGGCGTCGAGACGTGGCTGCAGGCGGACGAGGCCCTCTGGGACGTTCCGACGGGCACCCACGACTGGGTGCAGGAGCGGCCGGAGCTCCTCGACGCCTCCTGGAAGTACACGGGCAACGTCGGGCACTGGGCGCCGGTGACGGCCGACCCGGAGCTCGGCCTGTTCTACGTGGCCACCGAGACTCCCACCAACGACTACTACGGCGGCTACCGGCCGGGCGACAACCTGTTCGGCAACTCCGTGCTGGCGCTCGACGCCGAGACCGGGGAGCGGGTGTGGCACTTCCAGCTCACCCACCACGAGCTGTGGGACTACGACATCCCCACCGCCCCCATCCTCGTGGACATCGAGGTCGACGGCGTTCCGATCAAGGCGCTGGTGCAGCTCTCGAAGCAGGGGTTCGCGTACGTGCTGGACCGCGAGACGGGCGAGCCCGTGTGGCCGATCGAGGAGCGGGCCGTGCCCCCGTCCGACGTGCCGGGCGAGCGGGCGTCGCCGACCCAGCCCTTCCCCACCCGGCCGCCCGCGTTCGAGCGCCAGGGCGTCGCCGAGGACGACCTGATCGACTTCACGCCGGAGTTGCGGGCCGAGGCGTTGCAACTCGTGGAGCAGATCCGGCTCGGGCCCCTGTACACTCCGCCTTCCCTGATCGAGCCGGGCGTCAACCTCGGCACCCTCGGGCTCCCCGGCGCGGGCGGCGGCGTCAACTGGCCGGGCGGAGCGGTGGACGTGGAGGCGGGGCTGCTGTTCGTCCCGTCACAGACGCGGCCGACGCTGTTCGGATTGACGGACGGCACCGAGGGAACGGGGGTGCGCTACCACATCTCGTTCTCGCGCGGCGTTCCGACCGTCCGCGACCTGCCGCTCCTGAAGCCTCCCTACGGCCGGATCACCGCGATCGACCTGACCGCGGGAGAGATGCTGTGGCAGATCCCGCACGGCGAGACGCCCGACTACATCCGGGAGCACCCGGACCTGCAGGGCGTGAACGTGCCGCAGACGGGTATGCTCACGCAGAGCTCCGGACTGCTCGCCACCTCCACCCTGTTGTTTGCCGGCGAAGGGCAGCGGGGGACTCCGGTGCTCCGCGCGTACGACAAGCGGACGGGTGAGGTCGTGCACGAGATTCCGCTGCCGGGTGGACCGACTACCGGCTTCCCGATTACATACAGTGCCGGCGGCCGGCAATACCTGGTCGTAGCGGCCCTGGATGAGGAGCGAATCGCGGAGTTGGTCGCGTTCGCCGTCGAGTAGTGCGGTCGGCGGGAGTCAGGGCAGTCCGAACACGAACAGGTTGTTGCCGACGCTGGGGCGCAGCTCCGGTGTCAGCAGCATGTGGCCGCTGACGGTCGCCGCCGTGCCGGTGCTGATCGCCACGTACTGCCGGCCGTCGACGGCGTAGGTGATCGGGAACCCGGTGATCGGCGAGCCGAGGTTGATCTCCCACAGGACCTCGCCGGTCTCGTGGTCGAGGGCCCGGAAGCGCCCGTTGCCGTCGCCCCCGAAGACCAGCCCACCGCCGGTCGCGACGAGTGACGTCGTGACCGCCCGCTGCTCGTAGACCCACGTGATTTCGCCCGTCTCCGCCGAGATCGCCTGCACCGTGCCGACCTGGTCGGTCCCCGGCGCGATCTGGTTGCGGACGGCGAGGGCGTAGATCGCGAGCCCGCCCTCCCGGGTCGCCAGCATCCGCGCGCAGACGTTGCGGAGCGGAAAGTACATCGTGTTGGTCAGCGGACTGTAGGCGCCCGCCTCCCAGTCCTTGCCGCCAATCCACGTGGGGCAGGCCAGGACCTCCTGTCCCAGGGAGCTGAAGACGACCTCCGCATTCTCCGAGACCTCGCCGGTCGCCCCGTCGATGTCGCTGATGACGTTCTGCGTCACCGTCGGCGTCGCCCAGAGGAACTCGCCCGTCTCGCGGTCGAGCGTGTAGACCACGCCGGTCTTGCCCGGGATGCCGGTCAGCACCCGGCGCACCTCGCCGGGCACGATGCGCGGATTGATCCAGCTCACGGCGGCCGGATCCGGCGCCACCGCGGTGTCGACCAGCATCCGCTCGAAGGGGTGGTCGAGGTCCCAGTGGTCGTTCAGGTGCTGGTAGTACCAGCGGATCTCGCCCGTGTCGCCGTCGAGGGCCAGCGTGGAGTTGTGGTAGAGGTGCTTGTTCCCCGCCCCTCCGAGCAGGAACTTGGGCGCCGGCGAGGTGACCGACGTGCCGATGTAGACCAGGTTCAGCTCCGGGTCGTAGCTCGGCACCATCCAGGCGCCGACGTGC
>JAPOVI010000289.1 GCA_026708265.1 Acidobacteriota bacterium | reverse complement strand
TGAGCGTGATGGTGTTCAGCTTCGCGCGGGTGAGCGCGGCGGTGGGGATGCGGCGCGAGGACTACTTCCGGCAGGGCGCGCGCGGATGGCTGAGGCTGCGCGAGAAGGGCGGGCGGCGGCACGACGTGCCGGCGCACCACCGGGCCGGGGAGGCGGTCGAGGCGTACGTCGCCGCCGTGGGCCTCAAGGATGCGCGGGCGCCGCTGTTTCAGAGCGTGGACCGTGCGGGGTGGCTGAGCGGGCGGCCACTGGGACGTCGGGCGGTACTGGCGATGATCAAGCGGCGGGCGGTGGCGGCGGGGCTGCCGGCGACGACGTGCTGCCCACACGTTTCGGGCGACGGGGATCACGGCGTACCTGTCGAACGGGGGGACGCTGGAGCACGCCCAGCGGATCGCGGGGCACGCATCGCCGAAGATGACGAAGCTCTACGACCGGACGGCGGACGCGGTTTCGCTCGACGAGATCGAGCGCATCGTGATCTAAAGGTCCATGCGGGGGACACGTGGGCCGGTGATATTGGGGGGATAACCGATGTGGGGAGGATCGACGCGATGCGAGCAGCGCTCCCCGTCCGCGCTGATCGATCTTGACTGTCAAGGTCGTGGGGCCCCCGCAGGCTGCGGTACTGTGGCATAATCGGTGCTGGCTACTACGGCTCGTTCTTCGGTTTCAGTTGGATGGACGCACAGACCGTAATCGCAGCCGCGTCGGTCCTGTTGGCGGCCCTAGGACTGCTCTTCGTGGCAGATAGACGGGGCGCCTCACGCTCGAAAGAGGTGTCTGACGCCGTCAAGGCGGCCGAAGGTCAGCTTCGGACCGACCTCAAAGACACTGAGAAACAGCTTCGAGCGGCACTCCGGGAATCTGAGGAGCGGCTTCGGACCGATCTTAGAGAATCCGAGACTCGGCTTCGGACCGACCTGAAGGACTCCGAGGAGCGGTTTCGCCGGGAGAGCGATGGAATCGCCGGCAAGCTCGCTGACTTGTCCAATGATGTCTCGAACCTGCGTGTTTCACTCCTCCAGATGCCGAACTTGCCGGAAGGCATCGTATCCGGCCCCGAAGGGTTGAGGATGCGATTTGAGCGCCAACCGGAAGGCATCGTGTCCGACCCCGAAGAGTTGAGGATGCGATTTGAGCGCCGGATGGCGACAGGTAGACTACCTGTTCCAGGGAGCGGCCAGCCTGTGTCCGGTAAAGAAGATGACGAATAGAGTCCCTAACATGGAAGCAGAACGCACCTGTTTCGTAATTGCACCGATAGGAGAACTGGATTCCGACACTCGGCAGGCGGCGGATGACTTTTTTGACCTTATTGTTCAACCGGCTGTTGAGAAGTATGGCTTCAGTGTAGTGCGGGCAGACAAGATTGCTGGAACAGGATCAATCACCGAAGACGTTCTTCGGCTTGTTCAGGAATCGGATTTATGCATCGTTGACCTGACGGGTCAGAATCCCAACGTGTTTTACGAATGTGGTAGGCGGCATGAAGCGGGGCGTCCATGCATTCAGTTGATTGAGGGAACTGAGCAGATCCCTTTTAACCTTGCCGGCATTCGGACGATCAAATACCAACTTGGAGATCCAAGAGCTATCAGGCGGACTGTCACGGAAGTGCAAGCTTTCATCTCTGAAATCACCAAGGCTGGCTTTTCAGGGGCCTCGTCTGGGGCGAGCATGTCTTCCATTGCAGAAGCCCTAACTCGCATTGAAAGACGCCTCGCGAACATCGAGACCGCTCGGCGGTCTATGACACCCAGCCGGCTAACTGCGGTGAAGTCCCTTTTCCAGAACCCGCTGAAGGCGATGCAGGAAGCCATGATTCAAGGCGACCTGTCCATGCTTGTTGATCTCCTTCCACGACTTGAGAGCACGACGGGCGTAGAATCTGAGGCTGTCATACAGACGGCTACCATTGTGGCCCTTAACGGATTACCTGACGGCGCAGATGTGCTGAGAAGAGCGCTGGCCGGCACGGCGAAGCTTAGCCCCCGCATGTGTACGGCCGCTGTTAGTGGTCTTGTGCAGTACTACGTTGCGAGGAGTGAAGAGAGAGAGGGATGCGAACTCGTGAAGTCGATAGTTGAGAAGAACCTCGCTGATAGGAGTGATCTTGAGAAGACAGACCGGGCATTCCTGCACAACCAACTGTCAATTCTTCAACACGGGGCCGGCGAATACGCGGATGGCCTAGCATCGCTCGAAAAGGCGCTAAAGTTGAGTCCGGACGACCGGGCCTATTGGCACAACATATCTATAATCTATGAGCGGTTGGCACTGCCGGAGAAGGCGTGTGACGCTGCGCTTAGGTCGATTGCCGATCTCAAAAGCCCGGACGTAGATCACTTAGCGCACGCATATGAGGTGCTTAACAAGGCCAATAGGACCACAGAAGCATCGGAAGCTTTGAAAATTCTAGAAGAAATAGATCCTGCACGCGCAGCTATCGTCTCAAAGTAGGGCGTCGACTGCCCCGTTTCTGCTCAATGGTCGGTCGCGGGCTTAACCCCGCACCTGCCGCGCCGCGGGAAACACGCACCCGAACATTCGCGGGGTCTGATAAGCCGGGTTCCGTTAACCGGGCCGTGGCGGTGTCGTCGCACGAAGAACGGCCGCCCGGGTTCGGCGCTGGCGGACGGGCGCGTGGCGCTGGTACTCGGTAACAGCACCTACGCCCACAGCAGCCGGCTCCCGAACCCGGGAAAACGACGCCGTCGACAGGGCCGCGGCGCTGCCACCGTCTCGGGTCGACGTGACGACTGAGCGCGACGCCGAATCGGGTGGTGCTCACGGTGCCACGGCGGGCGTTCAGGCGACGCAACGTGAGGATCAGTTCCTCGGCGGCGGCGCTCGTCGGTGAACTCGACGTCGGCCCAGCGCAGTAACGGTCACGTCGCTACGCCTGCAGCGCGCCATGGAAGAGCGCGACGATGGCCCCGTCGACGAGGTTGCGGCCGCTGCCCTTTGGGCTCCCGGGCTTGCTGGCCGGCGAACCAGGCGATACGCTTGGGGCGACTACGTCGGGCAGAATCGGCTGAACAGCGGACGGCTGCCGCGCCGCTGGGCTGACGCTCAGAGCCTACATTCCGGCGCCACAGGCGTCGCTGACGAAGGTCATTCCAGGGGATCCATCATGCCGAAAACCACGATCCGAATCGACACAGACGAGAGCAACTCTCCCGCCATCGTGTATGTCGACGGCACTCGCATGCGGCTGTCCGTGGGAGAGCCGGGCGCCGGCAGCAGGGCTCTCGTACTGACCCCTTCGACGCTCGGCAATTGGCGGGCATCCTGCAGGCTGCCGCCGACGCCGTGGAGGCTGTGCAAACCGAGAAGGAGTGAACCTCGCGCCGCGTGACCACCTTGCCGAGCACTCCGGAACGACGACGTGCTCTTTTCGTCGGGGAGGCTCGACCACCTCGGCTTTCCGGCGGGCAGCGCGATTCTGCTGCTAACGTCGGCTTCGGGAGGGGGCGGCGCGGGCCGGCGACGAGCTCCGGGACCTCGCGGGCGCGCCGGAGGGGGAATTCTGTGACAAGAGCCCAGATCATCGCTCGGCGTCGGCAGTTCGCGATTTCCGGGTACCTGACGCTTGCCGATGTCGGTTTCGACGGAGACTGGGTTACCCCCTACCAGATTACATCGAACAGTCAGGCGGGCCCTGTGCTGGTCGCTCTTCACTGGCTAGACGCAGCTTCGGCACGCAGGTATCGAGACGATTTGACGAAGGGCTATCTTCCGGGAATGCGGTTCAACAACGTGATCGACCGCGCCTTGGAGCTAGCGGGGTTGACCCGCTCTAACGTGTACGTGACCCAAGCGTTTCACCTGTTGCCACGCACGCGGTCGGAGAGTATTCCGCGGCGACACATCGACGCGTCGTTCACCAGAATCACCCGATACGAAGTCGAGGACCGAAGGGTTATCGCTCTGGGTACAGACGCGGCGGGCGCTTGTGCTCGATCGGGAGTTCCACATATCAAGTGTCCTCATCCAAGCGCCCGTGGAGCTGGGATGACCGACGCTTACAAAGCGGACACTCTGGCCGCGGCGCTCCGCGGTCGCGGCGGGCGACGGACGACGGAGAAGGTCGGATAACGTGCGTTCCGTCAACCGGCCGCGGCCCGCCCGGGCGCCGGTTTCCGGGCTGGCCCGGAAGTTGCCCCGGCGGGCGCCGGACCTTCGCCCCGGAATCGCCCGAAGTCGCCCGCCGCGGCGCTGCGCCGCTCGAAGAACCGGACCGCCGCTTCGAACGCGGCGTCCCGGTCGTCGTGCCGCCCGTTCAGGTTCCGGATCACGCTGCCCTCCCGGCTGCGGAGCCGCCAGCCCCACTGGTGGCTGCCGACGCGGGCCGTCTCGACCCAGGCCTCGGCCGCGACGCGGAAGAACACCCCCCGCACTCGGTCGCGCCAGGACCCGTCGCCGCCGCCCGAGGGACGGACCGCGGCCTTCTCGTGCTCTCCCATTCGGTTGCGGTTGTCTCCCAGAGGCGGGAACAGTCGCCGGGTCGCAAAGGGGGGTCTCGCAAGGCGGGGGAAGGGGCATCCCCCCGCCCTGAGAGGTGTCCGTCCGTCGCCGCCGACTCCCCCGAGGCGGCGACGACAGGAGCCGCGCTTGCGGCGGCGGCCAGTGTATCCGAATCGCATCGGGGAGCGCGAGGGGGCCTGCCGGCTCCCACCGGCTCCACAACATCACGACCATGCGCGCGAGGTCGTCGGCGTGCTCGGCGACGTGCGGACGCGCGGCGTCACCGCGACGCGGCCGACGGGGTATTCGTCCCGGCGGGAGCAGGTGCCGGACGAGCTGCTCGGACTGATCCACGGGTTCTTCCCCGTGAGCTGGGCGCTACGGGCGCGTGCGGACGCGGCAGGCCTCGTCCCGTCCGTCGAGCGCATCCTCCGCGAGGCGGACCCGCTGCTGTCGATTACCGTTCGATGGACGAGGTCGTCGGCGGCGCGGTCGCGGCGACGCGCTTCCGCACGCTCGTCCTCAGCCTGTTCGCGGCTGCAGCCCTGGCCGCCCACGAGATCGGACCTCCAGGCGCTCCACCTTCGTTCAACTCTCCTCGTCGACCCGTCGGGACGTTCAGGTTCTCCTCGATCTCGTCGCTCCGCTGGAGGACCTGCTCGATGCCTGTGAGCCGGTGCTCAAGCGCCGCGAACTTTACGAGCCGAGCATCCGAACGATGGCGATCGCGGTGCCGATGATGGCCGCGAGAAGCGCGCCAGTTCTGGGCCAACACGACCCCGGTGAAACGCCATGTCAGGCGCGATTCCATCGCGGCGAGGTCGGCGCGTAGCTCGGCGCGGGTGACGGTATCGGCCGACTCACCTGCGTCACGGATCGCGGCGGTGATCGCGTCGGCATGCGCCGGTTCGATGCCGGCGTCGGTGAGGGTACGGGCGGTTGCGAGGGTGTCGAGCGTCGGTCAGGGCTCTCTCTATCCCATTATCACCCGGAAGCACGGCGGTGGGTCCGCTCGGCCACCAACCCCGCTCCCGAACCAGGGTATCCACCGCTTCGAGGAGGCTGGTCTGGCGAGGGAGGGTCTTCGGAAAGAGCGGGGCGCTGGCGCTCGCCGCCGCGAGAACGAACCGCGACGTGCCGCTCCGGACCGAAGAGCCCGCCCGGGTCGCGGCGGGCCTCGACGAGGCGCTCCACCGGCGGCAGCTGGTGCGCGTCCTCCTGGACGCGATTGACCATCTGCCGCCGACGTACGCCGACGTCGTGCGGATGCGGGACCTCGACGAGCGCCCCGTCGCCGAGGTCCCGCAGGAGCTCCACCTCTCCCGATCCAACGTGAAGGTGCGCCTGCACCGCGCCCACCAAGCTGCTGCGACGCCGCCTCCTGCGGGCGCTCGGCCCACCGCGAAAAAATCTGTAACCGTTCGCTGCCGCCGGCCCTCTTCCCCCTCAAGGGCTCGTGAAACATCGACCGTCGGAAGGGAGATGTCGAATGGCGACACGAGCGCGTGCAATCGGGGTCGTTGCGGCTGGCGTGCTGGCGAGCGTGGCCTGTGAGCGCAGCGTCGGCCGCGAAGTGCCACCGGGGACGCTCAGCGCGGACTTCGGCCCCGAGTGGGCCGTCGTGGAGGACTACACCGCCGCCCGGAGTTCGGGTTCCGCGCCGGACGGTGCTCTGCGGGAGGGCTCGACCTCCCGTCCGGACGCCTCTCACCAGCAAGGAGGGATGAGATGACGGCTTGGCAGGACGCGGGTACTGGCGCGCGGCTGCGTGGCGGTGAAATGCACGCCGCCCCTTGTTTCCCTTCCCTGGCGAAGGACGGCAAGATCGACGGTCAGCCGACCGGCCTGATCGTTCCACGAGAGAGCAACCTGCCCGGCGCCGTGAAGTACCGGCTGCTCTCCCAGGCGCGCCGGCGGGCTCAGGAGACGGCGCGCCGCGCCCTGGTGGCTGTGGTGACCGGCGCCGTACTCGCCGCTTCCCCGGCGACGCTCGCGGCGCGGACAATCGATGGGCAGTTCGAGCGAACGCTCTCGATCGGCAGCGACACCCTGACGCTGGACATCCGCACCGGGAGTGGCCGGATTGCGGTGACCGTCGGCGAGCCCGGCGTCGCGCGGGTCGTCGGGAACATTCGCGGCTACGCCGATCGCTGGACGCCGGTTGGGCCTGACGACGTGGCGAAGAGCGTACGGACCCTCGCAGCCGACCCGCCGATCTCTCTCGATGGCAACGTCCTCCGCGTCGGACACCTGGACCGCCTGCAGCATCGGCAGGTCGGCATCAGCTACGAGCTGGTCGTCCCTGCTGACACCCGCGTCCTCGTGTGGGCCGGGTCGGGCGACGTGTCGGTGGCTGGCGTCACGGGCGCGGTCGAGGCGACGACCGGGGCCGGGAGCATCGACCTGACGACGGTCGGCGTCGCCGCGGACGTCCAGACAGGGGCCGGTCCTGTCGGGATCGCAGGTCTCGGCACGGCTCTGCGGGCCCGTACCGGGAGCGGGTGGATTCGTGTCGCGGGCGCGCCGGGCGGCGCCTGGGACCTCAGCACGGGGTCGGGCGGCATCCGGATCGACCTGCCCGAGGACGCGGCGTTCGAGGTCGATGCCCGGACGCGCTCCGGCGACGTCCGCACCGAACACCCGGTCGTCGCCCGCGACGAGATGCGCCGGGGGTGGCTCCAGGGCACCGTCCGGGGCGGCGGACCCATGGTGACCCTCCGCGCCGGTTCCGGCAGCATCGCGATCCGCTGAGAACCCGCCGGGGAGAGGGCACACCTTGCGGCACGGGTCTGGGCGCACACTTCATCACCCGCGTGGTCGGCGAGCACTCGGAGAGCAACTGCCCATGACCGACACGAGGACGGCGCTGGTGGTCGGGACTCGCGGTCGGCGTCCTGATCGAGGTTCTCGAGGGGCTCGCGCCGGGGCGACGAGGTGGTGCTGTCGGACATGTCGGCCTGGGACGAGTTCGACCGCGTCCCGCCTCGACTGAAGAGAGAGCACGTGGGACGCGGAGCTCGACTTCCACATGCGCGAGCTGACCGAGTGGCTCATGCGGCTGCGCGCGGGTCGGAGGAGTAGCATGCGCATCGACGAGGGGTGGGAGCGGCAGCGGCGCTGGCGGCGGCTTCTCGCCGATCTGTGGCAGGACCTCCGCATCGGTGCCCGGGTCCTGGCGAAAGGACCGGGCTTCACGATGTCCGCGGTGGTGGTGCTCGGTCTCGGCCTCGGCGCCGCGACCGTGATGGTCAGCGTGATCAACGCCGTGTTCGTCCGTCCGCTGCCCTTCCCTGAACCGGACCGCATCCTGAACGTGGTCGCATACGGGGATGGACCCAGCCCGACGATCTTCCACCCGCAGGCTGTCGTCGCGCTCGCGCGCGACAACAGCCGGGCCTTCTCAGCGCTGGCGGGCACCCGCGAGACCTCTGGGGTCAACCTCGCCAGCGACCACGGCTCGACCCACGCCCGGAGCCTCCTGGTGACCGCGGGCTTCTTCCGGGTCTACGGCATCGAGCCGCAACTCGGACGCGCCTTCCTGCGCGAGGACGAGAACGATCCGTCGGTGGTCGTGCTCAGCCACGCCGTGTGGGCCGGCCACTTCGACGGCGACACGAGCATCGTGGGGCAGGCGGTGCGGCTGGGAGGCCGGCCGCACACCGTCATCGGGGTCATGCCGGCCGACTTCTGGTCGTACGGGGAGGTCGACGTTTGGACGCCGTTCCGCCCCGATCCGAGCGGCATGGACCAGAACTACGAGCTGATCGGCCGGCTCGCGCCGGGGGGGACCGCTGCGCAGGCCGAGGCCGAGTTGCAGGCTCTGGCCCTGAACCTGCGCGACCGATTCCGGGCACTGGCCGAACTGCCCGCCGGGTTGCCGGACGGACCACGGATGAGTGTGCAACCCCACCGGGACGTGCTGGCCGACCGTAGCGAGGGCATGGTCTGGTTGTTGACCGCGGCCGTGGGCGCCATGCTGTTGGTGGTCTGCGCCAACGCGGCCGGCCTGCAGTTGGCCCGCGCGGTAGGCCGGCGACAGGAGCTGGCCGTCCGTTCCGCACTCGGCGGCGGCAGCGGCCGCCTGCTCCGGCAACTGCTGACCGAGAGCGTCCTGTTGTCGGCGGCAGGCGGCGCGGTGGGCGTCCTGGCCGCGGCCGTCGGCGTGCGCGGGCTCGCCGCGACCCTACCGCAGCTCGCGATCTGGGGCCTCGCACTCGATGCTCCGGTGCTGCTCGGGTCCTTCGGCATCGCCATCGCCACCGGCGTGCTGTTCGGCCTGCTGCCGGGCCTGCTGGCGATCCATAGCGGTCCGGCGGACGCTCTCCATGACAGCCGGTCGCGCAGCGTGACCACGGCGCGCGGCTCCTGGATGCGCCGGTCGCTGGTGGCCGCCCAGGTCGCCCTGTGCACGACGCTGCTGGCGTCCGCGGCGGGGTTCTTGCGGACGTTCGTCGAGCTCAGTTCCTCGGAGCTGGGTTTCGAGCCCGCCAACGTGCTCACCGCCCGCGTGTCGCTGCAAGGTCCCAGCTACGGGTCCGGGGACGCCGCGTCGGCGCTCTATCGGCGGACGCTGGCCGAGCTGGCGAGGGTGCCCGGCGTCGAAGCCGCCACGGTCGCCAGCAACGTGCCCGTCGAACGCGGTCTGAATCTCCCGCTGCGCGAGGCGCCGGGCGGCCGGATCGCGGGGAGCGTCGACTGGCGCTACGTTACGGGAGACTACCTGCGGGTCCTGCGCATCCCGCTCGTGGCTGGGCGCGCGTTCGGGGAAGCGGACCACCGTGCCGGAGCGCCCCCCGTGGCGCTGGTCAACGAGGAGTACGTCAGGCGCCTCGGCGACGGGCGGACCGTGGTCGGCACACGGCTCCAGACGACCGTCGTCGACTTCGACGACCAGGCGCGCGAAGTCGTCGGCGTGCTCCGCGACGTGCGGACGCGCGGCGTCACCGCGACCCGACCGACGGTGTTCGTGCCGGCAGAGCAGGTGCCGGACGAGCTGCTCGGGCTGATCCACGGGTTCTTCCCCGTGAGCTGGGCGCTGCGGGCGCGTGCGGACGCGGCCGGCCTCATCCCGTCCGTCGAGCGCGTCCTCCGCGACGCCGACCCGCTGCTGTCGATAACCGGGTTCCGGACGATGGACGAGGTCGTCGGCGGGGCGGTCGCGGCCACGCGCTTCCGCACGTTCGTGCTCGGCTTGTTCGCCGCCGCCGCCCTGACGCTGGCCGCCGCGGGTCTCTACGGGGTCGTCGCCTATACCGTGGCCCAGCGCACGAAGGAGATCGGCATTCGCCTCGCTCTCGGCGCCTCGGGGAGGCAGGTGACGGCGGGCTTCGCGCTGGGGGGCATCGCCCTCGCCGCCATCGGCGCCGTGGTGGGAACGGGCGCCGCGGTGCTCGTCACCGGGTTGTTGCGGAGCCTGACCGGGGCGCAACCCCTCGACCCGTGGACGCTTGCCGGCGTCGTGCTCATCCTTGCCGCGGTCAGCGCCGTCGCCACCGTCGTCCCGGCGCGCTGCGCGGCGCGGGTGGACCCGATGCGGACGTTGCGCGTCGATTGAGCTGCCGCGAGCGCTGCGAACCGGGGTCACGCGAGCGGATTGGACGATCCGGCATGTAGCGGCGTCCCGGGGTCGAGGGGGACAGCCCTATTTCGCGGCGGAGCGCCGGAAGCTGTTTCGAGGACGCTGAGCGGCTGCGCGCACTGCTGTAGGTAGCGGCGGCCATAACGTCGGCGGACGCCCTCCTTCGCGGCGGTGACGTGCCGGGCGGGTTGGCGCGGTCGACCGTTCCACGGCCGATGCCGGGGCCCAGCGCGCGCAGTGGATCACGGCGCACGCGTCGCCGAAGAAAAGAAGTATTCGTTTAGCGGGTTCGTGTTGTTCGAGGGATAGGAAGCTACAATTTGATGGCGGTCAGGAGCCACGCTCGAAGCAGAAACAGCGGCGCCGAGAGAGGCGGCAGGGCGAGAGCGACGGCACGGGCCTGCGCCAAGAGAACGAACGCCTGCAACGCCGCAACGAGCGCCTGCGGCGTGAGAACGACCGCCTGAAGCGGAAGATCGACCACCTCGAGAAGCAACTGGCGGCGGCGCGCCGAGCCGGATTCCGGCAAGCGGCCCCCTTCGCCAAGGACGGCCCCCAAGGGCGCGGCGGGCGCCCCGGCCGGCGTCCCGGCGCGGCCTACGGGCGCCAAGCGTGCCGTCCGCGGCCGGCGCAGGTCGACGAGCACTACTCGGCGTCGGCACCGGCCGCGTGTCCGGACTGCGGCGGCGTGGTCGAGGTGACCCGCGTGGCGACGCAGTACCAGGAAGACCTCCCGGTGGTGCGTCCCCTCGTGCGCCGCTTCGACATCGACGTCGGCCACTGCTCGCAGTGTCGGCGGCGGGTTCAGGGCCGCCACCAGCTGCAGACCTCCGATGCACTGGGAGCCGCTAGCGCGCAGCTCGGTCCGGAGGTCGTCGCGTTGGTCGTGGAGTTGCAGACGCACTTGGGCGTCCCGCTGGCGAAGGTCGCCCATCTGCTCCGGACCCGGTTCGGGCTGACCGTCACCCCGGGCGGCCTCGCGCAGGTGCTGCATCGCGCGGCCCGCGACGCCGAGCCGGCCTACACGGCGCTGTGCGAGCAGGTCCGCAACGCGCCCGTCGTCACCCCGGACGAGACCGGCTGGCGCGTCGGCGGCGAGCGCCACTGGCTCTGGGTGTTTGCCACCCCGGACACCACCGTCTACGCCATCTGCCCTGGCCGCAGTTTCGACGACGCCCTCACCGTCCTGGAGGCCGACTTCAACGGCGTGCTCATCCGCGACGGGTGGGCGTCCTATCGGTGCTTCGACGACGCGCTGCACCAGACGTGTCTGGCGCAGTATCCGGATATCCAGATTATGCCGATGTCGGCGCAGACGCTGCCGTTG
>JAPOVI010000011.1 GCA_026708265.1 Acidobacteriota bacterium | reverse complement strand
CGGAACGCCTCCACCAGGTTGTCGTCGAAGTCGGGGAACGGCACCGGGTCGCCGGTCACGTCCTCCAGGTTGCGCAGGTGCAGCCACTGGATGGCGAAGTCGTCGACCAGCGACCGTGCGCGCGGGTCGGCCAGCATGCGGCGCACCTGCGCCTCCAGCTCGACCGGATCCGTGAGCGCGCCCCGCTCCGCGGCGTCGAGCAGCGGCTCGTCGGGGATGCTGCCCCAGAGGAAAAACGACAGGCGGGAGGCGACCTCCACGTCGCTCAGGCGGTACGGCGCGCCGGGCGCCGCCCCGTCCGGGTCGCGCTCGATGCGCAGCAGGAAGTCCGGGTCGACCAGCATGCGCTCGAGCGCGAGCTGGATCCCCGCGTCGAAGCCGCCGCCGCTCTCCCGTCCGCTGTCGAAGAAGCCGAGGAGCGTGTCGATGTCGCCGGCCGTCACCGGCCGGCGGTAGGCGAGCCGGGCGAGCCGCGAGACTATCTCGGCGGCGCAGGTCCGCTCGCCCGCGGCCGCCGCTGTCCCGGGCGCCGCCGTCCCGGCCGCCGCTGTCCCGGGCGCCGCCGTCCCGGCGATAGCTGCGGGTCCGGTATCCTCTGCCGTCCCTGCGTCCTCCGACGCACTCGGCCGGCAGCTGAAGATGGCTTCCCGGCTCGGCGTGTTGCCCGCTCCGGTCACTGCGTACGGCCCGCCGATGGCGACCGCGCTGACGGCGGCGTACCCGTGGTACGCCTCGTCGTTCGACAGCACCTCGCCCGCCTGCCGCGGCTTGAGGATCCCTTCCGGCTCCCAGACGTCGCGCACGAAGGAGACCCCCACGGTGCGCGGACCGGCCTCGACCGGTACGCGGACCTCAAGGCGCTCGTCCGCCGTCTGCAGGTAGGTCTCCCACTCCGGGTCGCCCCGCTCGGCGATGGTGAACGTCACCGGCGCGGGCCGGCCGTGGTCCTCGCCGCCGACCGTGAAGCGCTTCACCAGCCGTCCGTCGATCCGGACGTCGAGCCGGTGCGCGCTGCCCATGCCGAGGATGTAGTCCTGCCAGTTGGCGCGCAGCTCGATCTTGATGAGGTAGTCGCCGTCGACGGGGAAGTGATAGGGCACGGCGACCCCACCCCGCGAGCCGAGCGGCAGGTCCTCGCTCTGGCGCTCGTCCTGCAGCAGGAGCAGCGGCACGTCGAAGGTCTCGAACCCAGGGCCTGTCGGCGTCCGCCCCGTGGCGAGCCGCGTGAGGGTGCGCGCGGCCGAGAGGTAGCGCTCGAGCTGCGCGGTCGAGATCGACAGCACGTCGGCGTTGTTGTCGAAGCCGGTGTCCGAGGTCTCGTCGCCCGGGAGGAGCGGGGTCACGTCGAGGTCGAGCGCCAGCAGATCGCGAATCGCGTTGCGGTACTCGGTGCGGTTGAGCCGATGGACGGTGCTGGTGCGGCCGGGGTCCGGGCCCGCCGCGGCGACGCGGTCGATGTCCGCTTCGAGGCGGCCCGCCATCGCGTCGTAGGTCGCCTCGTCGGGACGCGGTCGCCCCGGCGGCGGCATGGCTCCGGTGCGGAGCTTGGCGATCACCTTCTCCCAGATGTCGGCGTGGCGGCTCGGGTCGGCGGCATCGACCGTGCCGGCATCCAGGCTCAGACCTCCGGTCAGCAGCCGGTCGTTGTGGCACGCGATGCAGTAGCGGTCCAGGACCGCGCGGGGCATGACGGCGGCGGTTCCCCCAGCGGGCGCCTGCACGGCCGGCGGTCGCGCGGGTTGCCGACCCGCGGCAGGGTGCGGCGACGTCTCGCCCGGCGAGGCGCTCGCCGGGACGGCGGCAGCGGCCATCGCCAATGCCACGGCCATCGACGACCCGAGTGCCCGGCGCCGAGTACCGCAGTGCGGTCGCACCATCCGACGCTCCTTTGACGGTTGCGGCCCGGTCGCGAGACGGACGCCGCGGGACGGACGCCCCAAGCCGCCGCATCGTACCCCGCGACGCGGAAGCGGGCAACAGCAGGATCGCGAGCGTCCCTGCCGGCGTTGTGCCCGTGCCCTTTCGCGAACGGCCACGACCCCCATGCGGCAGTCGACGTGGGACACTCCGCGCAGCGTTCGCGGCGGCCCGCGTGGCCGGCGCCAAGCGCGAGACTCGGTCGCCGGGGGCCGACAGAGTCGAGAGCCGTCTCACGATGCGGATCGGAAGCGGATGGAAATGGATGGACAATTGGATGGGCCGCGTGGCATGGTCCGAATCGGATGGAATCGGATGCCGAAATGGATGGCGCACCCGACCTGTCGTCACTGACGATCACTGGCGAGCTCCTCGGCCTCATCGCGGAGATCGACGAGTTCAAGGGCGCGTGGCTGGCCATCGGACGTCTCGCGCCGGAGCGACTGTCCCGCCTGCGGCACGTAGCGACGGTTGAGAGCATCGGTTCGTCCACGCGCATCGAAGGGGCGAAGCTGAGCGACCGGGAAGTCGAGCAGTTGCTCTCCGCCATCGAAGTCGGGTCGTTCGCGACGCGCGACGAGCAGGAGGTGGCAGGCTACGCCGAGACGATGAACACCGTCTTCTCGAGCTGGGACGTCATCGACCTCACCGAGAACCACGTCCGGCAGCTTCACCGTGACCTGCTGAAACACTCGGCGAAGGACGAGCGCCATCGCGGCGCCTGGAAGACGCTCCCCAACCACGTCGAGGCGTTCGGTCCCGGCGGTACACGACTCGGTGTCGTCTTCGAAACCGCGACGCCGTTCGACACCCCCCGGCTGACGGCGGCGCTGCTCGGGTGGACACGGGAAGCCCTGGCGCAACCCCCCGGAGTCCACCCGTTGCTGGTCATCGCCGTCTTCGTCGTCGTCTTCCTTGCCATCCACCCGTTCCAGGACGGGAACGGCCGTCTGTCGCGGATCCTGACCACGCTGCTGCTGTTGCGGGCCGGTTATGCCTATGTTCCCTACTGTTCACTGGAGAGCATCATCGAACGGAGCCGGGAGGCCTACTATCTGGCCCTGCGGCGGACCCAGTCCACGCTCCGCACCACGGCCCCGGACTGGGAGCCCTGGCTTACGTATTTCCTCGCCGCGCTGCAACGTCAGAAGCGACAACTCCAGCGGAAGATGGAGCGCGAGCGCGTGGCGCTCGGCGACCTGCCGGCCCTGTCGGTACGAATCCTGGAGATCGCCGGCGACCAGGGACGCGTGACCATCCGGGAGGCCGCGGCGGCGACCGGCGCAAGCCGCAACACCATCAAGGATCACGTGCAGGCGCTCACCCGCGCCGGGCGCCTGATCAGGCGCGGCGCGGGACGGGGCGCGTGGTACGCCCTTCGCTGACGACCGTGTACGATTGCGTTCACGATCCGGCTTCATGCTTCTCTCGCTGCGGGCGCCCGGCCCGCTCGCGCTACGGACGGAGGTCCAGCCATGCGCCAGTCGACTTCGCTCGCCGTCATGCTCGCGCTCGCACTCTGCGGGTCCGCCGTCGCGGCCGCCCAGCCCGCCGAACCCGGCCCGTGGCAGACCTACGACACCTCCGGCGGCGAGTGGCGGAGCTACGCCGGGAGCGTCGGGGGCCAGAAGTACTCGCCGCTCGACCAGATCGACGCCGGCAACTTCGCGGACCTGGAGCTCGCCTGGGAGTGGACCACCGTCGACCGGCACCTCAGTCTGACGACGCCGGGGGGCGGCGAGTGGTCCGCGCCGCTGAACGCGATCGTCGACGCGCTCGTCGAGGAGACGCCCGACCTCTATCGGACCGGGCACCGGCCGATCCTCTCGCGCCTGCAGGCGACGCCGCTCATGGTGGACGGCATCCTCTACTTCAATACGCCGCTCTCGCAGGGGGTCGCGGTCGACGCGACGACCGGCGAGACGCGGTGGGTCTTCAACCCGAAGTCCTACGAAGAGGGCACGCCGACGATGAGCAACCCGTGGTCGCAGCGGGGTGTCGCCTACTGGACCGACGGGGCCGGCGACGAGCGGATCTTCTGGGGCACCGGCAGCGGCCACCTCGTCTGCGTGGAGGCGAAGAGCGGCCGGCCGTGCCCGGGCTTCGGTGACGGCAGCGGCAAGGTGGACGCGATGGTAGGGCTCCCGCGGGCGAACCGCGAGGAGCGCGACTACCTGAACGCCCTGCTCTTCGGCATCCACTCGCCGCCCATCGTCGTCCGCGACCGGGTGATCCACGGCTCGGCGGTCGCCGACCGGCGCATCACGAAGGAGGCGGTGCCGGGCTGGGTGCGCGCCTGGGACGTGCGGACCGGCGAGCACGCCTGGGACTTCCACACCGTGCCCAACGGCACGGACGAGTTCGGCGTCGACACCTGGTTGAACGAATCGTGGCGCTACTCGGGGAACGCCAACGTCTGGTCGATGCTGGCCGGCGACAACGAGCTCGGCCACGTCTACCTGCCCACCGGCACGACGACCAACGACTACTACGGCGTCGACCGGCCGGGCGACAACCTCTTCTCGGAGACGCTGATCGCGGTGGACGTCGAGACCGGGGACCGCGTCTGGCACTTCCAGGCGGTGCACCACGGGCTCTGGGACTACGACTTCGCGACCCATCCCAACCTGGTGGACGTGGTGGTCGACGGGCGCCCCGTCAGGGCGATCGCGCAGGTGAGCAAGCAGGGCTTCGTCTACGTCTTCGACCGCGTGACGGGCGAGCCGATCTGGCCGATCGAGGAGCGGCCGGTCCCGCAGGGGTCGAACATGCCGGGCGAGGTGCTGTCGCCGACCCAGCCGTTCCCGACGAAGCCGGCCCCGTTCGACTACCAGGGTGTGACCATCGACGACCTCGTCGACTTCACGCCGGAGATCCGCCGGATGGCGCTCGACGCGGTCGAGGGCTTCCGGCTCGGACCGCTCTTCACGCCGCTCGACCGGCCGATCGAGGGCGTCACCAACGGCACCCTCATGCGGCCGCCGCCGGGCGGCACGGCGGGTTGGTCGGGGGCCGCTGTCGACCCCGAGACCGGAATGCTCTACGTCCCGTCCCGCAACCGGACGGCCGTCGTGTCCCTCTACCAGCCGGATCCGGCGCTCGGGGCGACCGTCACCTACACGCACGGCGCCCCGGAGGCGCAGCGCCTCGCCCGGGGCGGCAACATCCGCCGCGAGCCGCAGATGCCCCAGGGGCTGCCGCTCGTCAAGCCGCCCTACTCGCGCATGACGGCCATCGACCTCAACACCGGCGACCACGCCTGGTGGGTGCCGACCGGCAACGGCGACCGCTACCGCAACCACCCGCTGCTGCGCGATCTCGACCTGCCGCCGCTGGGCGGCGACAACGCCATCAACGGGCCGCTCCTGACGAAGACGCTGCTCATCTACTGCCTGACCGCCGGCGGAAGCGACGGCGGGCCGCGAATGGTCGCCTACGACAAGGCGGACGGCACGGAGCTGGCGTCGGTGGACCTGCCGTCCGGCGCCATCGGGACGCCGATGACGTACCGGGTCGACGGCCGGCAGTACATCGCCCTCACCGTCGGCGGCCCGCGCCTCGTCGCCTTCGCCCTGCCGGACCGGGAGCCCGCGCCGTAAGGCGCGTCGTCGAGCGGACCTACTGCTCCTGGGCCTCCTGCGCCCGCGCCCCGCGCAGGATGTTCAGCAGGCCGTAGTTCCCCTCGTGGCAGGCGTACTCGAACATCGGCTCGTCGTTGCGCCGCATCGGCACCGCCACGGTGAACGGCCGCGTGAAGGTGGTCGGGTCGTCCACGGTGTACTCGTAGAGCAGCGTGTCGGCGTCGAGCCGGCGGAAGCGCTCCGTGAGGGTGACGGTGAGGCCCGTCCCGATGGCCTGCATCGCCGACGGATCGAAGCTCCCGGTGTGCTCGGTCAGGTTGGTCGTCTCGACGACGAGCGTGTCGCCGTCCCAGTACCCGCGCGAATCGCCCATCCACTGCCGTACGCTCTCGGGGAGGTGCGGTCGGCCGTCGAGCGGGACGATCCGGGCGTCGTGGACCATCTCCGTGAGGATGACGACATGGTCCGCCGTCTGGAAGAGCTGCATGTTGTTGTTGTAGCCGCTCGGCATCAGGGGCGGCCCGCTGTTGAACCCGACCAGGCAGCGCTCGGCGAGCCCGCGGTCCTCGGGATGGTCCGCCCCGACGCCGGCGCTCCGGACGCGCACCGGCCGGCCGATCGGCAGGTCCTCCCAGAGCGAGCCCTCCTGCCGCAGCGCCTCGCCCTCCGGCGTGAGCGCCGGGAGCCGCCCGTCCGGCGGGTCCACGACGAGCGACGTCCGGCGGTCGCCGATCACGTTGGTGCCGTAGTCGAGCCAGAAATCGTTGTAGCCGCCCACCGCGAGGCCCCCGCCCCCGGCCGGCAGCGGCTCGGTCCGCACCTCGCTCGGCTCCAGCAGCTCGGCCCGGCGCGCATCCGCCCCCGCCTCGAGCTGCGCCGCCTGCTCCTCGCTGAGGTGGGTCTCCTCCTGCCCTTCCGGCCGCTCGAGGGGCGTCATCGTCCGGAAGTCCCAGACGCCCTGCAGGTCCGGCTGCCCGTCCGGAGTGCGCAGCGGCGCCTGCCCGGCCGCCGCCGTCGTGAAGACCATCAGCACCACCGCCGCCAGCGCCGCGGAACGAAGCTGCATCTGCATGTCGGAGATTCTCCTTGCTCCTGGCCCGTCAGTGGTCATGCTAACCCGACGAGGCCGGCGCGCGAGCGTGTGCCGGGCCGCCGGGCGGGGTGATCGGCCCTGCGTCACCGACGGTGGGGGAAGCCCGGAGCGCCAGAACGACACGAACGTAACCACAGCCCCTCCTGTCTACAAGTTTGTTGTCCGCTGCGCTCCGCCCGTCGTGATTCCCGGAGCGCGGTCGGGGCGGGCCGACACCGAACGCGGAAAACCACTCTACCCTGGGTCGAGCTGCCAACGACCCGCCGTCTCATCCTCACGAAAATGTAGCCCCTGCAAGCCAGAGCGACACTATTGTTCATGCCGCTCGGCTTGCGGCGCCCGTCCCGCGCCGCGCCACGCCTCGCCAATTCTGTCGAACCACGCGGGCGTAACCGACCCCTGCCCGACCGTCGCGCCCATCGCCGGACGACTTGGCACGGCCCTTGCTTCGTAACGCGGCTTGCACCGGACGGCCACCCACTCCCGGGGACCATCCCGGTGCAGCGTGCGCATCCCGACGCGCAAGGGAGGGAAATCGTTGTTGCTCAGTTACAGACGATGTCGTGACCACGCCGCCGACGGACGGCGGCGCCGTGTCGCCCTGCTGGCGGCGCTCGCGGTCTGGGTCGGCGTGGCCGGACCGTCGTACGCGCAGGACGAGGAGGAGTCGGATCCGCCGCCGGTGTCGTTCGGCGCCGGTCTGCAGACCAGCTTCCTGCACCGCGAGACGGACGACGCGGACGCGACGGACCACTTCCGGGTCAACAGCCTGCGCCTCTACGTGAACGGGGCGGCCACCAGCAACATCAAGTTCATGGTGAACACCGACGTCGACTACGGGGGCTCGCTGGGCGCCCCGAGCGACGGACAGAGGACCGACTTCCAGATCCTCGACGCCGTCGCGCAGTTCGAGATGTCGGACCAGTTCAACGTGTGGGTGGGGCGCTTCCTGCCCCCGAGCGACCGCGCCAACCTGTACGGACCGTTCTACTCGCACCACTGGGCGGTCTACTCCGACGGCATCCAGGACGGCTATCCGTTCATCTTCCAGGGGCGCGCGAACGGCGCCGCCTACTGGGGCCAGTTCGACAAGGTGAAGGTATCGGTGGGCGCCTTCGACGGCATGTCCCTGACCGGCGCCCCCTCCCTGCTCGGGGCGGGCCGCGTGCAGGTGGACTTCTGGGACCCCGAGCCCGGCTACTACCTGAACGGCACCTTCTACGGCGAGCGCAACATCCTCGCCGTCGGCGTCGCCGGGCAGTCGCAGGCCGACAACGGCTCCGCCTACTCGGCCGACTTCCTCATGGAGCGCAAGGTCGGCGACGGCGGGGCCGTGTCGGTCGAGGCGGAATGGGCGCGCTACGACCGCCTCGGCGGTTACGACCCGCGCTACCTGACGAGCGACGGCGGCTACTTCCTGGCCGCCTACCTCTTCCCCAACTCCGTCGGCCCCGGCCGGTTCGAGGTGCTCGGCAAGTACGCCCGCGCCCACTTCCGCAAGGGCGTGACGCCGGACTACGACCAGCGGACGACGGAGTTCAACCTCAACTACCTCATCCGGCAGTTCGACGCGCGCGTGATGATCTTCGTCAAGGACACGGCCTACACCGCGGTCCAGACGGACGACTTCCAGATCGGAGTGGCCTTGCAGGTCCAGATGTAGCTTCCCCCTACAAACGCAGGAGTCAGGTGCAATGAAACTGAGATACGCAACTCTCGTCATCGTCATTGGCATCGCCGCCCTCGCCGGGTGCGGAGGCACGGGCGGCGACGCCGCGGCCGCGGACCCGGGCCCGGAGGGCGATCCCATCAAGGTCGGCGTCCTTCATTCGCTGTCGGGGACGATGGCCATCAGCGAGACCACCCTGAAGGACACCGTCCTGATGATGGTCGAGGAACAGAACGCGAAGGGCGGCCTGCTCGGCCGGCCCCTCGAGGCGGTGGTGGTCGATCCGGCCTCCGACTGGCCGCTCTTCGCCGAGCGGGCGCGCGAGCTGCTCGAGTCCGAGCAGGTCGACGTGGTGTTCGGCTGCTGGACGTCGGTATCGCGCAAGTCCGTGCTTCCGGTCTTCGAGGAGAACAACGGGCTGCTCTTCTACCCGGTGCAGTACGAGGGCGAGGAGTCGTCGCGCAACGTCATCTACACCGGCGCGGCGCCCAACCAGCAGGCGATTCCGGCCATCGACTACCTGATGAACGAGGTGGGCATCGAGCGCTGGGTGCTCGAGGGCACGGACTACGTCTATCCGCGCACGACCAACCGCATCCTCGAGGCGTACCTCAGGCAGAAGGGCGTGGCGGAGGCCGACATCTCCATCAACTACACGCCGTTCGGGCACTCCGACTGGCAGACGCGCGTGGCCGCCATCCGGCGCTTCGGCTCCGCGGGCAAGCCGACCGCCGTGGTCTCCACCATCAACGGCGACGCCAACGTGCCGTTCTACCTCGAGCTCGCCAACCAGGAGGTCTCCGCGGACGACATCCCCGTCGTCGCCTTCTCGGTCGGGGAAGAGGAGCTCTCGGGCCTCGACACGGCGCCGCTCGTCGGTCACCTCGCGGCCTGGAACTACTTCCAGAGCGTCGACTCGCCGGTGAACGCCGAGTTCATCGACGAGTGGAAGGCCTTCGTGGGAGATCCCGACCGCACCACGAACGACCCCATGGAGGCGCACTACATCGGCTTCAACCTCTGGGCGCAGGCGGTGGAGAAGGCCGGCACGACCGACGTCGATGCCGTGATCGAGGCCCTGCCCGGCACGGAGACCCCCAACCTCACCGGAGGCATCGCGCAGGTGCTGCCGAACCACCACATCACCAAGCCGGTCTACATCGGCGAGGTGCAGGCCAACGGGCAGTTCGACGTCGTCTGGCAGACCGACGGCACCGTGCCGGGAGACGCCTGGTCGGATTACCTCCCGGGCAGCGAGGACACGGAAGCGGACTGGGTGACGCTGAATTGCGGCAACTACAACACCGAGACGCAGGTGTGCTCCGGGCAGAACTACGAGTAGGCAGGGCGGCGCCGGGCGGGCGGCGGCTCGGAGGGCTGCTGCTCGCCTGGTTCCTTCTCGCCTGCCCGTCGTCGACCGTGGCGCAGACCGGCGACGAGTCGTTCCGGTCGTTGGTCGCCGAGCTCGCCGACGCCAACTTCCGCGGGAAGGAGGCGATCGCCGAGCGGATGATCGCGAGCGGCCACCGCGGTGCGCGGGACGTGATTACCGCGCTGCTCGAGGACCGCCTGTTCCGGCGCGAGCACGACGGCGGCGTCTTCATCGTCGAATCGAACGACGAGCGCCTGGAGGCGTTCCGGTTGATCGACCCCGCCTCGCTCGGCGACGTCGATGCGGTCGATCCGGACGAGCTCGACCGCATCATCACCAACAACCGGCTGCGCCGGTTCCTGCGTACCGCGATCGCCAGGTTCGACCTGTCGAGCCCGGATGCGAACGTGCGCCTGGAGGCGGCGCGGGAGCTGCTGCGCGCTCTCGACGAGCCCACCCTGGACCTCCTGCGCCGCCGCGCGGCGGTGGAGACGGACGAGGACGTTGCCTACGAGCTGGAGACGGCGCTCGCCATCGAGGCGCTCGACGACGGCGACCCGCAGGTGCGTCTGGCCGCCGTGGAGCGCCTCTCCGGGCGCCTGCACCCCGTCGTCCGCAACCGGCTCGCGGCGCTGGTCGAGACGACGGACGACGGCGGCCTCGTCGAGCCCGACGACGCCGTCCGCGACGCGGCCGTCGATGCGCTCTGGCAGATCGACTCGACGCGCAACGCCTACTCGGTGCTCGAGACGGTCGCCTTCGGCCTCAGCCTGGGGTCGGTGCTGGTGCTGGTCGCCATCGGCCTCGCCATCACCTTCGGCGTGATGGGCGTCATCAACATGGCGCACGGCGAGCTGATGATGCTCGGGGCCTACACGACCTACGTCGTGCAGCTCTGGATGCCCGACCTCATCGGCATCTCCCTCCTGGTGGCGGTGCCGGCCGCCTTCATCGTGTCGGGCACGGCCGGCGTGCTCATCGAGCGTACGGTCATCCGCTTCCTCTACGGGCGTCCGCTGGAGACGCTCCTTGCGACGTTCGGCGTCAGCCTCGTGCTGCAGCAGCTCGTGCGCTCCGTCTTCTCGGCCAACAACCGCGCCGTGGTGACGCCGGCCTGGATGAGCGGCACGCTGCAGTTCAACGAGGCGTTCTCGCTCACCTACAACCGGCTCTACACCTTCCTGTTCGCGGTCGTCGTCTTCGCCCTGGTGCTCGCGGTCCTGCGCTACACGCGCCTGGGGCTCGACATCCGCGCGGTGTCGCAGAACCGCACGATGGCCCGCGCCATGGGCGTCCGCACCGAGTGGGTCGACGCGATGACGTTCGGGCTCGGGGCGGGCATTGCCGGGGTGGCGGGCGTGGCGCTGACGCAGTTGACCAACGTCGGCCCCAACCTCGGCCAGAGCTACATCGTCGACTCGTTCATGGTCGTGGTCTTCGGCGGGGTCGGCAACCTCTGGGGCACGCTCATCGGCGGGATGTCGCTCGGCATCGTGAACAAGCTGCTCGAGCCGTTCGCCGGTGCAGTGCTGGGGAAGATCCTCGTCCTCATCTTCCTCATCCTCTTCATCCAGCGGAGGCCCCGCGGCCTGTTCCCGCAGACGGGGCGCGCCGCGGAGGGCGGATGATGCGCGCGCCGCCCTTCACTGCGCCGATCGCGGACCGCCGCAGCGTGGCGTTCCTCACCGCCCTGGCGCTGGTCGCGGTGGCGGCGCCGCTCCTCAACCTCGCGGTGCCGGAGTCGTCGCCGCTGCACCTTTCGAGCTACGCGGTGGGCCTCATCGGCAAGTACCTCTGCTACGCGATGCTGGCTCTCGCGGTCGACTTCATCTGGGGCTTCGCCGGCATCCTCAGCCTCGGCCACGCCGCCTTCTTCGCGCTCGGGGGCT
>JAPOVI010000409.1 GCA_026708265.1 Acidobacteriota bacterium | reverse complement strand
AGTGCGTGCCGCGGCGCAAGCTCCTGGGACGGTGGGGGCTGGGGCCGACCCGGAACCTGCGACGGGTTGGCGGCGTGCACCCACCACCTGTCGGCGGAGCTGGCGACCCGACCTCGCCTCGTCGGCATGATTCGGCACCGGGGCGAGGCGCACGGCGAGGTGCGCGGCCTGTCGCGGCACTGGGTCTACCAGGCGATCATGAACTGAACAGAGAGGTGACGACGTGGCATCAGCAGTGACGCTTCGGCGGTGGGCGGTGGTGGTCCTGGCCGCCTTCGCGGCGGTGGCGGCGCTTCCGGCGGGGCTTGGACCGGTGGCACCGGTGGCGGCCGAGTCGTCTGCGGCCCGCGATCTCGAGGCGGCCGCTCCGGCCGATGTCGGCGTATCCGCCAAGCGGCTCGAGCGCCTGGCGGCCGGGATGCAGGGGATGGTCGACGACGGGAAGCTCGCGGGCGTGGTGACGCTGCTCGCGCGCGGCGGCAAGCTGGTCCATTCCCACGTCGCCGGCGTGCAGGACGTCGAGAGCGGCGCGCCGATGGCGCGCGACTCGATCTTCCGCATCTACTCGATGACGAAGCCGATCACCGGCGTCGCCCTGATGATGCTGCACGAGGAAGGCAAGTGGCGGCTGAACGATCCGGTGTCGCGCTACATCCCCGGGTTCGCCGACCTCAAGGTGCACGTGGGCAGCAACGCAGACGGCTCGCCGCGGGTGGTCGACGCGGAGCGTCCGATGACCATGGCCGAGCTCATGTCGCACGGCGGAGGCCTCGCCTACGGGCTCGGGACGGCGAACTACGTCGATCGTCTCTACCGCGAGCACAACGTGCTGAACGCCGACGCACCGCTCCGGACCATGATCGACAAGCTCTCGAACCTGCCGCTTCTCGCCCAGCCGGGGACGCGCTGGTACTACAGCATCGGCGTCGACGTGCAGGGCTACCTCGTGGAGAAGCTCTCCGGCCAGCCGCTCGCGGAGTTCTTCGACGAGCGCATCTTCGAGCCTCTCGGCATGGTCGACACCGGCTTCTACGTCCCCGAGGACCAGCTCGACCGCGTCGCCCGCATCCACGAGGAGGCGGAAGACGGCGGCCTCGCGCTGTCCGCGATGGGCGGTCCCACCCGGACCGCGATGCCGGCCGGCCCGTCCGGCGGGGGCGGCCTCTGGGGCACGGCCGACGACTACCTGCGCTTCACGCAGATGCTGCTGAACGACGGCGAGCTCGACGGCGTGCGCCTGCTCGCCCCGCGCACGGTCGAGCTGATGCGCACCAACTTCCTCTCGCCGGAGGCGCTGCCCACGATGCGCCCCGGCCAGGGATTCGGCCTCGACTTCGCCACCGTGCACGATCCCGCCGCCGCCGGCGAGCCCTACGCCAGGGGCTCCTACTACTGGGGCGGCGCGGCCGGCACCTGGTTCTGGATCGACCCCAGGACCGACCTGACCTTCGTCGGCATGATCCAGCACCGCGGCACCGCCGTCCGCGAGGTGCAGGGCATCTCGCGCAACCTGACCTACCAGGCGGTCGTGCACTGATCTCGCCGGCAACCGGCGCGGGCGGAGGGTGCTCCGGCGCCCTCCGCCCGCACGCTTCGGCGTATACGACCGTTGCGGCTCCATCTGCCGGCAGTTCTCGAAGGTCTCCGTGAGCCATCGCCGGCAAGCCAGTCGCGTAGACTGCATCATGGCCAAGCGGGCAGACGCGGAACGCCCATGGAAGTGCCTGAGTGTGCGGCAACCGTATGCCTGGGCGATCATCAAGGGCGCAAAGGACATCGAGAACCGGGATCGGATGAGCTACTACGTCGGGAGGCTCTATATCCACGCGGGCAAGAAGGAGCGGACCGACCGCATCGACGACTGCGTCGCCATGGTGGCGAAGCACTTCGCCGTCCCGGTCTCGGAGATGCTCGACGACTATCACCGGCACGTCAGGCACGGGCGCGGAGCCATCATCGGATCGGTGCATATGTTCGGCTGCGCCAGGCATCACGAGAGCGCGTGGTTCACAGGGAAGTACGGGTACATGTTCAGGGATCCGAAGCCACTGAGGAAACCGATCCCCTGCGACGGTTCGCCGAGCTTCTTCAACTTCACGCCGTGACGTGGTCGCGCTGGAGACCCGGTCGAGACGCGGTCAAGACAAGAGGCGGTTCAGCTCTTCGACGAACGTCCGCGTGTCGCCGAAGTAGTTGGGATAGGCGCGCCGCAAGGAGGCCAGGGAGTCGGCGGCGACGAGAACGACGTCCCCGCCTTCGGCGGCGAGGTTCTTCTCCTGCTCCAGGTAGTCTCGCATGCCCGCCGCCAGTTGCCCGCCAGAGTAGGACCATAGCGTGACGGTCGACCGCTCCGGTTCGAGCGCGAGCAGGACGTAGCCGTTCGGCGGAACGTCCTCGGCACTCGTGGCGCTCAGTGCTACGCCGAAGGCGAGGAGTCGCTTCTCCACCCGCAGGGCGCCCATGGCCCTTCGGGTATCCGCGGCGAGCCTGCCCGCGTCGCCGGGCACATTCGACCCGGTGGGGCTGCCCTCCTCTTGCGCGAAGATCGATCCCGCCAGCTCGAAGAAGCGCAACCAGCGTTCGGGCCCCTCGCTCGACTTGAGAGACTGGCCCAGGAAGGTGCCTACGGTCTCCACCGCCGTCGCCCAGGCGTGCTGCAGATCGGTGCGCAGCTGGATCTCGATATGCAGGCCGTCGTACGCCGGGTGCCGGGCGCCCTGATAGCGATAGACGAGGTGGATGCCGCGGTATCCGGACGCCTTTGGCTCGCGTATGTAGTTCTTCTCGGTCACGAAGGCGTGCTTCGCGCGCTTCTCCCGGGCTCGGTAGCGCCGCCACAGGTCCTCGACCTCGGTCAGGTCGGACAGGACCGCACGGACGCCCCCGATGTCCTGCATTCGGGAGAGCCTCATGGAGGAGTAGCGCCGCAGCTTCCCGATGATGGACGGCGTCCGCTTCAACCGTTGCGCGACGACGGCGTCCAGGGCGCCCATCCGCTTCACGCGATCCCGCAGCACGACCTGGAAGGTGTTCAACGGGAAGCTGTGCGCCGCCCGCCAGCTGTTGACGACGTCCAGGGCGTGACCGATCTGGAGCACGTCGGCCGAACCGCCGTTCCGGGCGAGCAGTCGGCCGGCGCGGTCCACCTCGCCCCGAGTCACCGACGGCACGGCCCATTTCGACGGCGTCATGACGACCCTTCCACTGTACCAGCCCGCCCGGAGGCCGAGGACCGTCCGTCGCACCGCGTATGATCCAATCTGTGGGAGCGTGCGCGCCGTGCCGACGGTCGGCCGGCGGCCGGGCACACCCAGGACAACAAGGAGAGTTCGTGACCGGTGAGAGCAACCTCGCAGTGTTCTGCGACTTCGAGAACATCGCGCTCGGCGTGCGGGACGCCAAGCTGACGCACTTCGACATCCGGCCGATCGTCGAGCGGCTGCTGCTGAAGGGGAGCATCGTGGCCAAGAAGGCCTACTGCGACTGGCAGCGCTACAAGGAGCACAAGGCGACGATGCACGAGTCGGCGTTCGAGCTGATCGAGATCCCGCACGCGCGGCAGTCGGGGAAGAACTCCGCCGACATCCGGATGGTCGTCGACGCCCTCGACCTCTGCTACACGAAGGAGCACATCGATACGTTCGTCATCGTCTCCGGCGACTCCGACTTCTCGCCGCTGGTGAGCAAGCTGCGCGAGAACGCCAAGTCGGTGATCGGGGTCGGCGTGAAGAACGCGACCTCGGACCTCCTGGTGAACAACTGCGACGAGTTCATCTTCTACGACGACCTCGTGGCGGAGAGGCAGCCGGCCCGCCGGCGGTCTCGCGGCCGGGCCCGCGGCAAGGCAGGCGCATCGCCGGACAAGGCGGACCGGAAGGCGCCGCCGGCGCCCGCGGACGATCCGGCCCAGAAGGGCCTGGACCTCGTGGTCCAGACGGCCGAGGCGATCTACTCCGAGCGCGGCGACCAGGCAAAGCTGTGGGGATCGATGATCAAGCAGACCCTGAAGCGGCGGCGCCCGGGCTTCAACGAGTCGGCCTACGGGTTCCGGTCGTTCAACGACCTGCTCGAGGAGGCGCAGTCGCGCGGCCTGCTCGATCTCGACCGCGACGAGCGCTCGGGCGGCTACGTGATCACGGGCATCGGCGGCGAGTAGTGGTGGAGCCGCGGTCTTCGGCCGCGGCGCGGGTCGCTCGCCACAACCGGAGCGCGGCCGGGAAGTCCCGGTCGGCCAGGGCGGCGAGCGCCGCGGCAACGAGGCTCCCCGGGGACCGGTGGAGCGCGCAGGCGCGAGCGGCCTGCTCGCGGGCGGCGGCGCGGTCGCCGCGGTCGAGCGCGGCAAGGGCCTGCCGGCGGCAGCGGGCGGCGGCCTGCTCGACGGCCAGCACATGGCGGAGGTCGGTCCGGCAGCGGTGGCAGGACGACCCGCCGGTGTGCCGGGCCCCGCAGGTCGGACAGCGCTCCATGCCGCCTACTCGAGGTAGAACAGGATCTCGTCGAGCTTGCCGCGGAGCTCGGACGCCTGGTCGACGCGGCCCTCCCGGACGGCGTCCCGCAGATCCTCCATCAGGTCGATCATCTCCTCCCGATCCTCGGCCGGCGCGGCGTCGAGCGCGCTCTCGGCCCGCGCCAGCGACTCCTCGACCGCGCGGGCCACGTCCGCGGGGACGGCCGCGGCGGCATCCCCTGCCGCGGCCGGGCTCTCCCCACCCGCCTCGCCCCAGAGCGCCGAGACCCGTTCCCGGGCGGCGCCGAGCGCCTCGTCGGTGGAGCGCCCGAGGGCATTCTCCACTACGCCCCGGATCTCGCGCCCGGTGGCCCGCTCCCGCGCGTGGACGTGGAGCAGGCCGTCGAGGTCCAGGCTATAGGTGAACAGCAGGCCCTGCCCGTGGGCGTCCCGGTGCCGGTTCAGGCCGCTGAACAGGAAGGTGCCGATCTCCACGTTCTTCAGGGCGTCCGGATCCTCGCCCTGGTAGACCTTGATGTCCACTTCCTCCTGGTCCTCGAAGACGGTGTAGAACACCTCGGTGCGCGTGGCCGGCAGCTTGCTGTTGCGCCGGATGAGGGGCACGAACTGGTGGGCGTACGGCTCGCCGTAGAGCTCTCCCGCCGCCCGCGTCCCGAACGTGTAGGGCGTGATGTCGACCAGCACGGCCTGCATGTCCTGCCCCATCTCGATCCCCGCCTGCACGCCGGCCCCGAGCGCGACGCAGAGGTCGGGATCGACCTCTCCGTGCGGTTCCTGCGCCAGTCGCTCGGCGAGCACGGACGCGATCCGCGGGATGCGGGTGGAGCCGCCGACCAGCAGCACGCGGTCGAGCTGGCTCGGACGCACCGCCGCGTCCTGGAGCGCCGTCGTCACGGCCTGGAGGGAGCGGTCGACGAAGGGCTGGAGGTCGCGCTCGAAGTCGGCGCGGCTCAGCTCCCAGGCGAGATGCCTGGCCTCGCCGTCCACCGAGCCGACGTGGTCCTCCTCGACCCGCACCCAGGGCCGGTCCGAGAGCTCGATCTTGGCGCGCTCGGCCGCCTGCCGGAGCCGCGCCTGCAGGAGGCGGTCCTCCCGGGCGTGCTCCAACCCCAGCTCCGTCTCGAGGTGGGTGTTGAGGCGCTCCAGGATGAGCGCGTCGAAGTCGTCGCCGCCGAGCTGGTTGTCGCCTGCGGTGGCGAGGACCTCGACGACGCCTTCCTCGATCCGCACCACCGAGACGTCGAACGTTCCGCCTCCCAGGTCGTAGACGAGCAGGGTGCGGCTCCCCGCGGCGCCGCTCTCGTAGCTGAGCGCGGCGGCCGTCGGCTCGTTGATGATGCGGACGACGGTCAGGCCGGCGATTTCCCCGGCCTCCCGCGTCGACTGGCGCTGGGCGTCCGTGAAGTAGGCGGGGACGGTGATGACCGCCTTGCGCACGTCCCGGCCGAGCGCGCGGTCGGCCCGCTCCTTGAGCGCCTTCAGGATGAACGCCGAGATCTCCTGCGGGCTGTAGGCATCCGTCCCCATCCGCACCTGGGTTCCGGAGCCCATCAGGCGCTTGATCGACAGCACCGTCCGCTCGGGGGCGGCCGCGGCCTGGTTGCGGGCCTGCTGCCCGACGATGACGGTGCCCGCGTCGTCGAGCCCCACGCACGAGGGGAGGATCGCCTCGCCGTCCTCCCGCACGACCGTCGGTTTCCCGCCTTCGATGATCGCCACCTCGGAGTTCGTGGTGCCGAGGTCGATGCCGATGATGTCGCTGTCGTTCGCCCCGCCTGCCATCGCCGTCACTCCTGCCCGTGACTTCGGTTCACCGTCACGTCCGCGAAGCGCAGCACGTCGTCGCCCCGCACGAACCCGCTCCGCAGCTCCTCGACCACCAGCCCGTTCTCGATCCCGGCGACGCGGCGCGCCTCGACCGCGTGCATCACGCGCCCGTCGAAGGGCCGCCCCACGGTCTCCACGCGGCGCACGTCGAACCGGGAGAGCATCCGGTCGAACCGGCGGATCGCGAGGTCGTAGCCCTCCACGACTCCGCGGACGCCGCGCGGCGGGCGGCGGAACCAGCGGGATCGATCCCGCAACCGGACCGCGGCGTCCCGGCCGCGCGCCAGTGCGTCGCGCACCTCCAGCGTCTCCGCGAGACAACGCTTCTCGGCCGCCCGGGAGACGCGTTCCTCCAGCGCCTCGTCGCCGCGCTCCGCCCGACGGGCCGCCGTCTCGTGCCGCTCCGCCGCGGCCGCCAGCTCCCGGCCCGCCCGGGCCTGCTCCCGGTTCTGCAGGCGGACCTCCTGCCGCAGCGCGGCAATCTCGGCGAACAGGGCGTGAAGGTCACAGTCCGCCGTGCCCGCCTCGGCGGGTTCCGCAAGCTCGGGGCCCGCAGCATCGAGCCACTGCCGAAAGTCCTCCAGGGCCTGCCGTCTCCAGTCTCCGTCCGGCTCATGCATGCGGCTTGCCTTCCGCGGCCAGCAACTCCTGCAGGCCGGGCGCCCGGCGGCGGTCCGGGCGGGCCTCGACCAGCGCATCGAGCGCCAGCTCGAAGTCACCGTAGCGGGCCATCCCGAACAGCGCCGTCCGCACGCGGGCCCGATCGTCCTTGAGGGCCTCGTAGGCGGCGGTGATCCGCTGCAGGCGATCCGCGTGCCGCCCGGGCCGATGCGCGCGCACCAGCTCCAGGTAGCGCCGGCGGATCTCCTCGGTCGTCGCCGACGGGGCGAGTCCCAGCACCAGGTAGGGGGCGAGCATGGTCCGTACTCCTCGGCTCTCAGCGGCGCTTCTTCTTGCCCGCACGAGGGAACAGCAGGGCGTGCAGCTCCGGGGTCAGCCGGTCACGAAGGCCCGCCTCCTCGCAGTCGCGCGCGATTCGATCCAGTTCCTGTCGCATCGCCGGCTCGGCCCGGAGGTTGCCGGCGACGTCCTTCAGCACCGGCGCCGGCTCGCCGCGGAGGCCGTTGGCGTCGATCATCTCCTCCAGCGAGTCCAGATCGTCGAACACCTCGCGGTCGAACATCGTCGCCTGACGCGCGCGCTCGGGCCCCGCGTCCGCTGCGTTGCCCATCATCCTCTTCCGGAAGCGCTCGCTCACCCGCGGGTCGGTCGGGTCCGGCCGGCCTCGCGGGCCGGCGCGACCCGGTCCGACCGGGCCGGGCAGGAGGTCGTCGATCTCCAGCTCGCCCCCGCCGAGCCTCGCCAGGGCCTCGATGATGGTCGGGAGCGCCGGGCCGAACGCGAGCGGCGCCTCGTCGAGCGGCTCGAAGTCGAACGTCATCAGCGCCTGGCGCAACGGCCCCTGCACGTGGCGGGCGAGCCCGTTGGCGACGGGCCGGAGCCGGGCGCGCGTGGCCGCGTCGACCCGGTTCAGGAGGTTCGTGAAGCGCCGGGAATCGTGGTCGCTGCCATCGGCGTAGCGGAGCACCGCCAGGTGGAGCTCCAGCACGGGATCGCGCTTGGCCTTCCGGACGCCGCGCAGCCGCCGCTCCAGCTCGGCGCGCGCCTGCGCGCGCCCGTCGCAGCCCATCACGACGTCGAGGACGGCCGGCAACCGCTCCCCGTCCACCCGCCGGAGCAGCTTCGGCCACCAGTCGGTGAAGATCGGCGCGATCTGCCGATCGTCGTAGAGGATGTCCACCTCGACGGGCAACGGGTCGAGCAGGCGGGCGATCTCCTCCGGGCTGCACCGCGCGATGAGCTCCGCCTTGTCCTCCAGCAGCCCCCACAGGTCGTCGGCCGGCTCCGGTCCGAGGTTGCGGACGTGCCGGTTGTCGTCGAGGTCCCGAATCAGCAGCGCCAGCGTCCGAAGCTGGACCGCCGGCGGCAGCGGCTCCAGGTGGCGTTGCACCGTCGCCGCGGCTTCGCCTTCGCCGGTGGCGATCTCCAGCAGGAGCCGCTTCGCGGGCAGCACGAGCCCGAGAATCTCGCGCCCCAGATCCTCGGCGCGCCGGAGGTCCTGCGCCGCAAGGGCGAGGCGCCCCTTGTTCCGGCTCTGATCGGCGGACTTGAGGAAGCCGACCGCCTGCAGGTCCAGGAGCCTGTCGTCGTAGGGCGCGCGCCCGTGCGCCTCCGCCAGCGCGCGCTCGGCCCGACGGTAGGCGTTCCTCGAGTAGTGCAGGCCGGCCAACTCCAGCCAGGGCCCCGGATCGTCGGGGAACCGCTCCGCCATGTCCAGCAGAACGCGCATGCGCCGCGGCTTGGACGCACCCTGCTCCCGCAGCAGATCCAGGAGGAAGAGGTGGCCGTCGCGATTGTCCGGATCGGCGTCGAGACTCGCCGTCATCAGGTCGCTGAAGATCGTCGCGGGGTTGTCGATCGGTCGATCCAGCAGCGAGGCGACCAGCGCCAGTTGGCGCAGAGGCAGCGTCTCGGGATCGATCGCGGAACGCCCCCTCCTGGCCAGCGATTCGAGGATGCACGCGCGGGCGAGGTCGCGATCCCTCGGGCCGGGGAACTCCGCCGTCAGCTCCTGGAGCAGCGCGACGGCCGGGGTCGGATTCCACAACTCGGGCGTCACCTCCTGCCCCAGCAGGAAGATGCGGGCGAGCACGCGGTGGAACCGATCCGGCGGCACCAGGCGCTCGGCCAGACCCTCGAGCGCCGGCACGGGGAGCGCGTCCCGCACCGCGGCCAGTGCGGCGACCTCCAGCAGGTCGATCCGGGCCTCGCGCGGGTCCTCGGGGTACACGGCGTCGGCCAGCTTCTCGATCGCCGTTCCCAGCGCGCGGACGTTGCCCTTGCGGAGCGTCCGCTTCACCTCCGCCGCCAGGGCGGCCACCCTCGCCCTGTCGCTTCCCAGCCCCCCGAGCGCGCCGGAGCCGCCGCCGGCGTCACCGTCGCCCAAGCCGCCGTCGGCGATCAGGCGCCGGCACTCGGCGACCGTGCGGGCGAGGACGAAGTCGGGCGGCAGGTGATCGAGGGCCCGGCGAAGTCCGTCGTCGTCGCTCGCGTCGAAGCAGGCCATTGCCTTCGAGAACAGGCGCCACGGCGCGAACGGGGAACGCCGGGGCACCTCCCGCAGCAGGCCCGCGGCCCGCTCCCAGTCGCCCGCGTCCATGGCGCCGAGGCTGGACCGGACCACCCCGGCGTCCCGCCGCAGCGGATGGCTCCCGCTGAACCCGTCGAGGCCCTCCCAGCAGCGCTGGACGACGAGCGCATCCGCCAGCGCTCGCTCCACCCGCGGCATGGTGGGCCCGTTCGCGATGTGGCCGGCGTAGGCGCCCAGCGCGTCCGCGCCGTCCGCCGACCCGACGTACAGCACCCAATCGTCTTCCCCGAGCGCCGGCAGCGAGATCGACGCCCGATGGCGAGCCGCGCGGGCGCCCATGGCCGCCGCTTCCGTGTCCATGCCCTTGGCCGCGAGCTGCCGCGCCCGCACGATGCAGGCGCAGAAGGACAGGAGCGGCAACCCGGCGAGGTTCTGGTCGCGGTCCCGCGCCAGCCGAATCAGGTCCAGCGCCTTGCGCCCGTCCCCGCCCGCAAGGCACTCCCGCGCCTGCTCCAGGAGACGGCGGGGCGAGATGCGCGGCGCGCGCGCGGGCGCCGACCGGTCACGCTTGCGACGGCCGCGACTGCGCTTGCCGGGCAACGGCTGGCGCTCCCGCCTTCCCGCCTACCGCGACGGGTAGCCGCCCACCCAGATGGGGCTCGACCACGCCATCGCGTCGTTCACCTGCCGGACCCGGACGTAGTAGTAGTCGCCCTGCCGCGGGTCGTCGCCGTCCGTATGGCGGAGGGTCACGTCGCGCGGGCCGTCGCGGGCGATGCGGCGGAGCGTGATGCGGTCGCCGGGGTAGCCGTCGGCCGGGCGCGTCCGCTCGACGCCGCTCGCGTGCAGCGGCAGCCGGGTGCGGAAGCCCGCGATGTCGGCGGGCGGCCGGAAGAAGGGCGGCGCGGAGCCGGTCTCGCGGGTGTCCTCGAGCACCAGCCGCACACCGGCGTCGGGCCGGAAGTCGGAGAGCGTCATCCGAATCGAGCTCGTGTCTCCGCGGGTGTGGGTGGCGAAGCGGGCGCCGTTCCCGTCGCGCTCCAGGAACTGCGTGGTCGGGTTGACGAAGTCGGTCCCGGCGACGGCCGCAAGCGCGGCCCCCTCCACCCGCAGCTCGCCGCGCCAGTGGCGCCAGCCGCGCGGCGCGTCTCCCGGATGGACCGGCGCCGCGTCGGAGGCGAACGAGAGCAGCCATTCCTCGGTCCGGCTCTCCCGGCGGTTGCGCCGGCCGACGTCCGAGTAGCTCACCGTCCGGATCGGCTCGCCGTTCCGGAGGAGGGTGACGGTGTCGATGGGCGCGGTGCCGATGACGCGGACGGCCACCTCGCGTTCGTCGGCGCGCTCGGCGCGCTGGCCCATCGGCGTGCCGTTGACCGTCACGTCGAGGATGATCCGTTCGCCCGTCGTCGCGTACGTGCGCCGCTCCTTCATGGCGTCGAAGATCGCGTCGCGGCTCCGCTCGGGCGCCAGGACCGCCGCGAGGCCGCCCCGCTGCGCCAGCGTGTCACGGTTCGGCCCCGAATAGCCGGGGTGCGAGAGGTGATCGTCCGAGGCCGCGACCAGCCCCACCCGGTGGCCGTGCGAGAGGTACTCGCGCGCGAACCACTCGAACGTTCCGTGCATCGACATCATCTCGACGAGCGGCTCCAGCCGCGGGTCCGACTGCCGGTAGTCGCCGGGGTTGTGGGCGTGGGGGATGACCAGCACGTCGGCCGGGTCGTAGCGTTCGCGCAACCCCTGGTACAAGCGCGACAGCGTCGGGTACTCCAGCGCCGACACCCGCTCCCGGGCCTCCGGGGTCCGGAAAAGCACGTTGTGGTGCCCGCCGAAGCGTGCCGGCCTCGTCCACTCCCACCCGAGATAGGGGATGAACCGGCCGGGCTCGTAGAAGGCCACGACGGTCCGCTTGGAGAGCTCCCACTCGGCGTCGTCGAGCGCCGTGTCGTGCTCGGAGTGGGTCACGAAGTCGAGCCGCGCGTCGTCGCGCGCGAAGGTCATGAAGAAGTCGAGCGTGCCGATCCCTTCGGCATAGCCCGAGTGCCCGTGGGTGTCGCCCCAGTAGATGCGGCGGTCCGGAGCCGCGAGGACGAGCACGGGG
>JAPOVI010000152.1 GCA_026708265.1 Acidobacteriota bacterium | reverse complement strand
CGTCGCCGCGACCGCAAGGTCGCGCTGCGGCCTCCGCCTGGTGCCCAACCAACCCGCCAGGAGTCCGCGCCGTTCTACGGCGCAGACTCCTGGCGGGACCCGCTGGCGGGGGGAGTCGCCAGCCACCGCGCGAGGGCCTTGTCGGGGCTGGCGACCTCCTCCACCGACGTGTACCAGTAGGCTTCCCAGCCCTCGGCGGGGAGGCCGGTGAAGAGCATCAGGTTCAGCGGGTAGCGGTCGGTGTCCGCCGAGCGCCGGAAGTCGTCGCGGAACAGGAAGGTCGGCTTGCCCCAGGCGATGGCCAGGCCGAGCTCGACCATCACCCCCTCATCCGGCGGGCAGCCGTTGACCACGGCGAAGATCCCGTCGGCCTCGCGCACGTCGCGCAGATCCGCCTGACCCACGCGGTAGGCCCAGTCCGCCTCCGCCCGGTCGATGGCGCCGGTCCGCGCGAACGGCTCCCACACCTCGGCCCCCGCCGCCTCGAGCGCGCGCACGATCGCCACCAGCGGACCTTCGCGCTGCTGGGCCGAGAAGCCGTAGGGATTGGCGAGGTAGAGCGTACGCCGCTTCGGCATGGCGGGGGGCGTAGCGTCGATGGCTCGGAGAGGCGCGGCCTCGGTGGCTCAATGTCGCCCGGTGGGCTCGGTGGACTTGCGGCGCGGCCTCGTGGCGCTGTCGTCCACGGCCGCCGCCAGTCCCTCTTGTTCTACGCCACGTCGGCGGCGCGTCGGGCCACCTCCGCCCGCGGCGATCGCGCCGGAGCGCGACCACCGCGACGGAGGCCTGCATCGTCCGGCGGAGCGTCCATGGTGACCTCCCTTCCGGCCGGTGCCTCAAGGGCTCCGTCCTGTCTTCGACCATACACCTCGCTGCAGCGGCCCGCAAGCGGTTTTTCGAACTCCAGCGCCGCGCCTCCCCTTGCCGCCCGGTCGACCCCCCGGGGCACCGCTCGCAGACGCTCGCCGCGACCCGCGACGACTACACTTGGAGGCGTGTCGACCCTGCGACTCCTTGCGCTCGCGGTGGCCCTCGTTTACCTCGCCATGGTGTACGGCGGCGGCTGGCTCAAGGGCGACTACGACCTGGTCAGCCAGTTCACGAGCGAGCTGACGACATCGGGAACGCCCTGGGCCCGTACGATCGCGGCGAGCCACGTCGTTTGGGGGTCGCTCGGGCTGGCTCTGCTGTGGGTCGCGGCGCCCGTGGCGCCGCTCGCCGGCGTTGCGCGGGCCGGCTACTGGCTGCTGGCCTCCGAACCCGGCGTCTGGATCGGCTCGGCGTTCCTGCCGTGCGATCCGGGCTGCCCGGTCGATGGAAGCCTGACACAGACGCTCCACAACCTGTGGGCCGCCGTCACGTTCCTGGCGACCACGGTCGGGCTGCTGCTGCTGGCCTTCAACCGGGCCGCCTCCAGGACGGCGAAGTCCGCGTGGGCGCTGTTGGCGGTGTTCTGGGCCACCACCTTCGTCCTGATGCTCCTGCCGGATGCGGCCCCGGTGCGCGGGCTGATTCAGCGTCTGGGGGAGGGCACGCTGTACGGCAGCCTGTGCGTCGCAGCGTGGAGGCTGTCCGCAGCAGCGCACCGAAGCCGCGACGCGTCCGCCGGCGACGGCATCGCTTGACTGGTGTGGCCTCAGGTGTCTACATTCGTGCGATGAAGACGTCAGGTGTCCGCGAGCTCAAGAATCGACTGAGCGCCTACCTGCGCATGGTGGAGAACGGCGAGCGGGTGGCCATTACGCACCGCGGGCGGATCGTGGCCGAGCTGGGGCCGCCGACGCACACGACGGAGGAAGAGGCCCACGCAGAGCTGCAGCGGCGGGCGCGCGCCGGCACCGTGAGGCTCGGCGCTCCGAATCAACCCGAGGTCTATCCACCCTCGCCAAGCCGGGTGCCCTCCGGGACCGTGCAGGAGCTGCTGAACGACGTCCGGGGCGAACGGTGAACCTGTACGCGGAGACCAGTGCCGTCCTGTCGTGGCTCCTCGGCGAGGACGGCAGCGCTCGAGCGAGATCACGGCTCGCCGAGGCTGCGGCGGTGCATACGTCGGACCTCACGCTCATCGAATGCGACCGGGGGCTGCGTCGCGCGGCCGCGACGGGCCGGGTACGAGCGAACGCGTCGCTCCGACTCCACGCGATGATCGACACGGCTTCCGCCCGCTGGACTCTCCACGCGATCGACCCGGAGATCGTCCACCGATCCCGCCGCTCCTTCCCGCACGAGCCGGTTCGGGCCCTCGACGCCATCCACCTCGCCACGGCGCTGGCCGTTCGGAATCTGATGCCCGACATCCAGGTGCTGTCGTTCGACGAGCGGATTCGAGACAACGCGGCCGCGCTCGGCTTCCGCGTGGCGCCGGCGGCGGGGGAGCGACCGTGACGCGCGCAAGCCCTGCCGGCCGCCCCTCGCCTGCGGAAGCGATGGCCGTGCACGACGAGCTCTTCCCGGACGAGCCGCTCGACCGAGCGAAGCGGCAACTCATCGAGCGGGTGTTCGGCAACCTGTGAGGCGTGGCTACCCCTCGTCTTCTTGCGCTGGCGGTGTCCGCGGCCTGCGGGCATGGTTTGCGGGGGCGGCTGCCCGCGGTAGGGCACCCCGGTTAGAATGCCGCGGGCGGGCACGGCCGGCCTTCCGGGGCTCGCCGGCCGCGTGACCGACAGCCCGATCGGCCGCAACGTCACCATCGCCCGGCAGCCGGGCAAGCCGCGGGCGCTCCGTTTCATGCTGGGCGACCGCTCCGAGGTGAGCCTCCCCTGAGCGGGGGAGACCGAGGCGGAGAAGGGGGGCCCGTGGCCGAGGCCGTGCGGTACGAGCAGCCGACGACGGAGCCGATCGACGGCGTCACGACGAAGAAGCTGCGTCTCATCCCCGACGAGCGCGGCTGGCTGATGGAGATCCTGCGCGCCGACGACCCTTTCTACGAGCGCTTCGGGCAGGTCTACGTCTCCGCCACCTACCCCGGCGTGGTCAAGGCCTGGCACTTCCACGAGCGGCAGGTGGACCACTTCGCGTGCGTGGCGGGGATGATCAAGCTGGTGCTGGTCGACCGGCGCGAGGGCTCCCCGACCCGCGGCCGCATCAACGAGTTCTTCCTGGGCACCCAGAACCCGACGCTGGTGCGCATCCCCAACCTGGTCCACCACGGCTGGAAGTGCATCGGCCTCGAGCCGTCGCTGGTGGTCAACGTGCCGTCCGAGCCCTACCGCTACGACGACCCGGACGAGTACCGCGTGGCGCCGCACGGCACGCTCCCCTACGACTGGGCACGCAAGGATGGTTGAGGTCGTCGTCACGGGGGGCGCCGGCTTCATCGGCAGCAATTTCGTCCACCACGCGCTCGACGCGCACGCGGACTGGCGCATCACCACGCTCGACGCGCTGACCTACGCGGGGCGCCGCGAGAACCTGGCCGACCTCGACGACCATCCGCGCCACCGCTTCGTGCACGGCGACATCACCGACGCCGCCGTGGCGGGGCCGCTCGTGCGGGGGGCGGAGCTCGTCGTCCACTTCGCGGCCGAGACGCACGTCGACCGCTCGCTGGAGAGCGCCGGCGCCTTCGTCCAGACCGACGTCTTCGGCACGTTCGTGCTTCTCGACGCGGCGCGCGGGGCGTCCGACCTGCGCTGCTTCGTGCAGGTCTCGACCGACGAGGTCTACGGCAGCGTGGCCGAGGGTTCGAGCCGGGAGACGGACGAGCTGCGGCCCCGCAACCCCTACGCGGCCAGCAAGGCCGCCGCCGACCGGCTGGCCTACAGCTACTGGGCGACCTACGGCGTGCCGGTGGTCATCACGCGGGCGTCGAACAACTACGGGCCGCGGCAGCACCCGGAGAAGCTCATCCCGCTCTTCGTCACCAACGCCATCGGGCACCGGCCGCTGCCGCTCTACGGCGACGGCCTGCAGGTGCGCGACTGGCTGCACGTCGACGACCATTGCCGCGCCATCGACCTGCTGATCGAGCGCGGCCGCCGCGGCGACGCCTACAACGTCGGCGGCGGGAACACGACCACCAACCTCGACCTGACGCACCGCATCCTGAGCGCCCTCGACCGGCCGGCGTCGCTCATCGCCCCGGTGGCGGACCGGCCCGGCCACGACCGCCGCTACGCGCTCGACACCGCGAAGCTGCGCGCCCTCGGTTGGGAACCCCGGACCGCGTTCGACGCCGGCCTGACCGCCACCGTCGACTGGTACGTGCGGAACGAGGCCTGGTGGCGGCCGATCACGGAGGAGAGCGCCGCCCACCGCGCCTTCTACGAGCGGCAGTACGGTGCGCGGGAGCGCCCGGCGTCCGCCTGAGCATCGCCGTGAAGCTGATCGTCTTCGGGGCAACGGGCAAGACCGGGCAGCACGTCTGCCGGATCGCGCTGGAGCGGGGCCACGAGGTCACCGCCTTCACGCGCTCGCCGCACAAGGTCGAGGGGTCCGCCGGCCTGCGCGTTGCCCAGGGCAACGTCCTGGACGCCCCTGCGGTCGCAGACGCGATCGCCGGCCACGATGCGGTGATCGTGGCGCTGGGCAGCACGGGCCTCCGCGACGGGACGACGCTCACCACCGGGACGCGTCACGTGGTGGACGGCATGACGCGCCACGCGGTCGACCGCCTGGTCGTCCTGTCCGCCGCGGGAGTGGGGGAGAGCTGGAATCAGGTCTCGCTGCTGGCCCGCGTGATGTTCGGCACGCTGCTGCGCAACATCCTTGCGGATCACACGGCGCAGGAAGCGCTGGTGCGGGCCAGCACCCTCGACTGGACCCTCGTCCGCGCCGCCGTCCTCCACGACGGCCCCGCCGCGAACGACGTCACCGCCACCAACACGGAGATGATGGACCGCATCGCCCGGGCCGACCTCGCGGCGTTCCTCGTCCAGGAAGCGCGCGACGGGGCTCACCGCCGGCAGGCCGTCGCGGTCACTTCGTAGACTGGGTCAGATTTCTGCCGCGACGGGAAGGCCGATTTCCTCAAGTGCCGCCCTGGTGTCTGATTCAAGCTGGACGAAGGCTTCAAGTGTCCGCAGCGGCGCCCAGTCCGTGATCAGGTTCGCCAAGCGGTGCGCCGCACGTCTGGGTCTGAACCGCCTCGCTCGTCTCCTCGTCGCGCCGTTGGCAGCGCGTAGGGCTTGGTGGAGGGTCCCCTTCGGATCTGGGAGTCGGTCCCATCGATCCGCAGGCAGGCCGAGATCCTCCGTGCCGGAAGGTCGATCCGCGGCCTGTCGAAGCGCAGCTTCGTCATGCAAGAGCCATGCTTCCTGCATTCTCACGGGCACCACGCAAACGTGCCGGCACCCCGTGCGATTCGAAGTGGCTATCTCCTCGTACCGAAGCTGGGGATCCTGCCTCTCTGCGTCTCGATGGACGAACAGGAGCTGGCACGGATACTCACGCAGCGCAGCCGACAGCTTCTCCGTCAGGTTGCGGGGCCGTTCGCGGAAGCCTCGAGGATCCGCCCACCGAATCTCGAACTCGGCGGTCACCTGGCTCATCAACCACTGGAGAATCGGCACGAGCACGGCGTCCGATGTCCCGTCCGTGACCAGAGTCGCACGTAGCGTCACTGTTCGGCCCCCGTCTCCGCGGGCACGAGTGGCAGGCGACGTTGCCGCATGTCTTCTCGATCCATGACCTTCTTGCCACCGGCGCGTGGCGCATCGTCATCATTGTTGCTGACGGCCGCCAGCGGGTTCAGGTAGGCCAGCAGGTCTCCTCGCGTGACTGTGGGTTCGTCGGCGGCACCCTGGCAACGCCACGTCCCCGGCAGGTGACGCACGGACAGTCGCGACGCCACGGCTACGCTTCCGCGCCCGGCGTGGGCCACCAGCAGCGCGTCGTCCTGCACGCAGGCCACGACGGACGGGGAATGCGTGTTGATAATGACCTGCCGGAGAGGATTGTCGGCATCGACCTCTTCGTTCACGTCAACGGCAAGTTCACCTAGCAGGTCGATCACGGCCGCGATCCGCAGCGGGTGCATTCCGTTCTCCGGCTCCTCAAGACAGAGCAGGCGCCGGCTCCTGGGATCGGATTCCATGACGGTGAGAGCCAGGAAGCGCAGGGTGCCGTCGGACAGGGCGCTCGCCACGTGTTCGGTGTTCTGAAGATCCGTCATGACGATGCTGAGAAGCTGCCGCTTGTCGTCGACGTCGATGGCGATCCCGCGCACGTTTTCCACCAGCTCGGAGAGCCGGTTCGCCACGCGCGCGTATATGTCTCGATCTCCACCCGGATGATCTCGCTGGGCTGCCTGCGCGAGGTCGTACAGGGTGGCCGGCAGATGCGACCCGCTCGGACCCATGCTGCGCGGCGCCGTGAAACCATCCGGGGCCCGAAGCGCTGACGGCTCCAACTGCAGTTGGGTCCACCCGGCCATCTCCTGCCGAGCGAGCACCAGTGTCCGATGCTCGGCGGCGTTGTTCACCGACGACAGCATGGTGCGTGGCAGATGAGCGGCAGGAACACGACGCGGTCGTCCGCCGCCCAACCCGGCCACGCTATCGGCATGCAGCGAGACGACCGGTTCCCCTCCGCCTTCCGGTTCCGTTGAGATGTAGGGGCTGGTGCGACGCCCCTTTACGACGGAGTCCCGCCACGCCTTCTTGTGGGGGAAGCCGAGCCGGCTCTTGGCTTCGGAACGATTGATGTGGACCATCTTCTCGCGGACGACTTCCAGCGCACCCATGGTCCTGATGGTCGAATCCTGTCGGTACCGCAGTTCCAGCTCGTATCGGAGGAACGTCATCGATGCCTTGGCCGACTGACCGAGCTCGTCCTCGCCCTCCTCCGGAATCACGAACTCGGCGGCGAAACGCATCCTGTCGGTGACGCGCTCGCCCGTGCGCCGAAACAGACCCCACACGTCACCCCGTCGGGAGTCCCCGCCTCGGACAATCGAAGCCGCTTCGACCAGCGGCTTCTCTGCCAACGCGGCCAGGAACGAGATCGCGTCGAAGAGGTTGGACTTCCCGACACCGTTGGGTCCTGCGACGCACGTGAAAGGCCCCAGCCGGACGTCGATCCGGTCCAGGTTCTTGAAGCCGTCGACCTTGAGCCGCGTGAGCACCGTCAGGTCACCTCGGAAGTCGACGGGCCGCGGAGGCGCGCTCCTCGGCGCGATGGCCGGCCAGGATGCCCGTCAAGCCGTGGTTGCCCTCGTGGCAGGCGAACTCGAAGAGGGAACCCTCGCGGGTCGTCATGGGGACCGCCGCCGTCCACGGTGCGGTGTAGACGGCGGGGTCGTCGACGGTGACCCGGTAGTCGATGGCGTCGGGACCGCGGCGGGTGAAGCGCTCGACGACCCGCGCCGCGGCGCTCGTGCCCAGGGTGATTACGCCGAGACCGCGGCTGATCGTCGTCTGGTCCACGGCGCGCAGATTGGTGGTCTCGACCACCAGGGTGTCACCCTCCCATCGCCCGCGCGAGTCTCCCAGCCACTGCCCGATCCGCGGATCCACGTGCGGCCGCCCGTCCAGCGGGATGATCCGCGCGTCGTGGATCATCTCGGCAAGGACCACGACGTGGTCCGGCGTCTGCAGGATCTCGTAGTTGTGGTTGTAGAAGTTGCCCATCATCGTGCCGGGCAGCCCGCGGGTGATGCAGCGCTCGAAGAGATCGCGGCTCTCCGGTCCGTCGGCGGGAGCCGTCTTCCAGGCCGTGGCGAGCCGATCCCGCACCTGCTGCCCCTCCGGCGTCAGCGGCGGGAGCCGCCCGTCGGGAGGATCCACCAGCAGCGAGGTACGCCGCAGCAGCACGCCGCGCTCGCGCCAGTACTCGTTGTGAGAGCCCGTGCTGCCGGCGCGGGGCAGCGCGTCGGTGGTGGTCTCCAGCGTGAACTGCCGGAACCGCTCGGCCCGCTCGGCCTCGGTCAGCACGGACTTGCCGGCGAGGTCACGCGGTCGCTCCAGCGGCGTCGCGGTGACGTTGGTCCAGGTGCCCCGGAGGTCGGGGTGGCCCCACGCGGTCCGCGGCGCGGGCTGGCCGGTCGCTTCGACCGCAAGCAGCATCAGGGCGCCGAAGACGATCGCGGCCTTCATGGATCCCGACCATAGCACGCAGGCCGCGCCGCGCCTGCGCGCCGCGCGGCGAGCACCGCGCCGGCCGCGATCGGCCCCAGGATGACGAGCTCGCGGGCGACCGACCGCAGGTTCTGCCACCAGCACTCTGCGAGCCAGTACTCCCGGCAGACGCGCAGGAACAGGTGGACGTCCGAGAGGTGGAACTCGCCGCTCAGGGGCCACAACGCCATCACGCCGCGGGGGGCGCTGGGGTCGGTCCCCAGCCAGTCGAGCAGGACGTGGCTGCTGTACGCGGCGGCCGCGGCCAGCGCAGCGTACGGTCGGGCCGTGCGCGTCCAGGCGCCGGCGACGGCCGCGGCGATGAGCATCGCGCCCACGCTGTGCGCCGGGCCGCTGTGGATGCCCAGCAGCAGGTCGACGTCGGGGAGCATGGCCAGGCACGCGATGCCGGCCAAGCCCCGCCACGGGCCGATGCGGGCCAGGAACCGCTCGAGCTCGCGCGGCCGGCGCCGCCCCGGCCGGAACCGGGATGCGGCAACGACGAGACAGCCGGCCGCGACGCCGCCGAGCGCGTGCCCGATGGGCGTCGGCATCGCTGCGGATTCTGACGGTGATGTACTGAGCGGCTGCGCGCCCTCACGGGCGCGTTGGGGGCCCCTACTCCGCGGGCTCCCGCGGTGGCAGCAGGATGCGCTCGAGGGTGAGGAGTCGCTGGTCGACCTTGCCGAAGGCTATCTCGACGTTGCGCAGGCGGGTGTCGAGACCGTCCATGCGGGTGTTGAGTTCAGTGCCGAGACTCCGCACGTCCTCCCGGACGCTCCGCACGTCCTCCCGGACGCTCCGCACGTCCTCCCGGACGCTCCGCACGTCCTCCCGGACGCTCCGCACGTCCTCGCCCACGCCGCCGAACAGCGTCACAACGACCGCGATCACAGCCACGGCAGACCCGACCACCGAAGCGATTACCGCGACCCCGGTCCCGACGATCCACTTCGTGTCCGTGTTCACTGAAGGCAGCCTACCACGTCCCGGGTTCGCCGGCCGGCGCCGACCCGTCCGTCCGCTGCTGGGCAGTCTCGCGGCCGAACCTCGGTAGTGCCGCCTGCTGGCGCTACGAATCCGCCCGTGCGTACGTCGCCTCCACCGCCACCGCCTCCTCGCCCTGCGGCGTGACGTTGTGCATGACGATCTCGAGCGCCGACCCGTCGCCGGGTCGAATCGCGATCCGCCAGCCCCAGTCCGGCCCGGGCGGCACGGCGTAGCTGCCGCGCACCGCGATCGTCCCGTCGGGCTGGACGGCGCCCTCGCACGCCAGCACTCCGTCCGCCATGTGCCAGGAGTCGATCCAGTGGACGGTCGCTCTTCCTGGCTCGGACTGGAAGCCGACGAGCAGCGAGCCCTCCTGCGCGGTGCCCTGGTAGCTCCAGGTGTAGTCCAGGCGGAGGAACCTCCCGCCCAGGAGGGGGGCGAGCACGGCCGCGGACGCGGAGTCCTCCGGCTTGCCCGTATGGGGATCGTGCAGACGGTTCGAGCCCTGCCAGCGCCCGGCGCATCCGGCGAGACGGTCCAGTGGTTTCACGTGTGGAGGATATACTCACCGCGTCTTGACAGCGATCCTCTACCGGGGCTCGGCCAGGACCGAAGTCCGGCACGGGCCGGCCAGTAGCGGATCCCGTTCACACCAGTTCCCGGAGGAAAGTCGATGCGTGCACGCTACTGTCTCGTCGCTCTCTGTCTCGCCGCCCTCGCGCTGACCGCGGCCCCCGCCGCCGCCCAGACCGCGGACCGTCCCACGCTCACCAGCGGCGCCGCCATGACCATGATTCACGGCTGCCTCAGCAAGGCCGCGGAGGAAGGGTGGCGCATGCACATCGCCATCATCGACAACCACGGCAACCTGAGGGCCTACCACCGGATGGACGACGCCCAGCTGCTGTCGCACGACATCGCGATGGCCAAGGCCCGCAGCTCGGCCCTGAGCCCGCGGTCGACGGAGGAGTGGGGCCAGTTTGCCTTCGGCAACGGCGTCTCCCCCGCCGCGTTCGTGCCCGGCCTGAACTTCTTCCAGGGCGGGCTGCCGATCAGGACCGCCGACGGCCAGCACCTCGGCGGCATCGGGGTCAGCGGCGACTCGGGCGCCAACGACGCCATCTGCGCCCAGGCGGGCATCGAAGCGGCCGGCCTGAACTAGCGCGCCCCACGGGCGCCGACTTCTGGCGGGGGCCGGCGGTGTCCACCGTCGCGCCCCCGCAGCTCGATCCGGCCCCGCCGTGCAGCGTGCCGCCACGCCGACGGCGAGCGATGGACTACTCGAACGCGAGCCCGGAAGCATGAGCCGACCGGTCCTGCGCGCGGCGCTCGGCATCGCGTTCGGCACCGTCCTGCTGGCGGCCCAGCCGCCGGACGCGGGCCTCGACATCTACTGGATCGACGTGGAGGGCGGCGCCGCCACGTTGATCGTGACGCCGGCGCGGCAGTCGATCCTCATGGACGCGGGCTGGGAACGGCCCGACGCGCGGGACGCCCGGCGCATCCAGGACGCCCTGCGGGACGCCGGCGTGGACCGCATCGACTACTTCATTGCGTCCCACTTCCACGGCGACCACGTCGGCGGCCTGCCGGCCCTGGCCGCCAGGGTGGACATCGGCCGGTTCGTGGACCACGGCGACAGCGTGGAGCAGTCCACCGCGCGCGGCCTCGCGGCGTGGAACGCCTACCGCAGCGTCGCCGAGGGCCGGCGCCGCACCATCGCGCCCGGCGACAAGCTGCCGCTCCGGGGCCTGGAGTTCTCGTTCGTGCTGGCCGGCGGCGAGACGCTCGACCGGCCTCTCCTGCCGCTCGGCCCCAATCCGCACTGCGACGGCATTGAGACCCACCCGGGCCTCTACCCGAGCATCTATCCGGAAGAGGGCGGCGAGAACGCGCGGAGCGTGGGCTACCTGGTATCGCTCGGGGCGTTCCAGTTCCTGAACCTGGGCGATGCGACCCGCAACGTGCAGTATGCGCTGGCCTGCCCGGAGAACCTGCTCGGGGAGGTGGACGTCTACCAGGTGCCGCACCACGGCAACGGCGTGGCGCCGGAGCTCACCTGGGCGCTGGCCCCGGCGGTGGCCGTCATCAACAACGGCCCGCGCAAGGGCGGGAGCGCCGAGGGCTTCCAGGTGGTGGCCCGCAGCCCGCGGCTGGAGGACATCTGGCAGTCCCACCGGCCGCTGGACGTCGGTGCCGCCTACCGCGCCGACGACGACCTGACGGCCAACCTCGCGGCCGAGGACGAGTGCTGCGGGCACTGGATCAAGGCCACCGTCGACCCCGAAGGCCGCAGCTACTCCCTGACGAACGGCCGCAACGGCGCCAGCCGCGCCTACCTGTCGCGGTAGCGGGCAAGCCGGCCGGCGCCGGCCCGTCCGCAGCGCAGAAAGGAAGCCTGGCTCGCGCCACCGCCCAAGTGCGGATCATGCGCGCCGGGAACGACGCAGACCGAGCGTTGGCTTCAGGTCAGCGCGGGAAGCGGGGGATCCCGTAACTGCCCCTGATTCCGCCAATCCAGATCTCGTCATTCACCTCGATGGCCACGGTGCCGATCTGGAAGAACTCGTTGCCCTTGTAGTCCACCAACTGCTCGACTTCGAACGTCGTCGGATCGACCTCGGCCACGCGAGCGGCCGACAACTCACAAGGATCATCGCCTTCACACCGGGTCACGTGCCCGGCGGC
>JAPOVI010000243.1 GCA_026708265.1 Acidobacteriota bacterium | reverse complement strand
TCGCCGCGTCGTCCGTATTGCTGCGGAGACTCGGCCATCGTGCGGGACGGGCCCGGTCACAAAGCGGCGGCCTTGGATTTCGACCCGGGATGCCGCCGCCGGAGGTTTTCCCGCGAGCTGCGCCAAAGCGTAAGGAGGAGCGCCGCCAGCAGAGTGACGCTGACGAAGGGAACGACGCCGGATCCGATCATCATCCCCAGGGCCGGCACCATCCAGACCGCGAGCCACAGGGCGAGTTCCGCCAGGTCGCGGAGCTTTTCGGCGCGGTGCCGCCACGCCGCCATCGCCCACAGGACGACCGGGCTCACCAGCGTCAGGTCGTAGACGAACAGGTACGGCGTCGCGACTACCGTGGAAAGCAGCAGAACGCTCGATGCCGAGGTCGCCGAGACCGACCCCCGGCGCAGGCGCGAGAACGCCCACCAGGTGGCCAGGACAGCTACCGCGGTGAAGGGGGCTTGAACGAGCCATGCGGCCCAGGCCGGCAAGCCGGCGATCCGGGCGCCGGAGAAGGCGGACACCATGATGGAACCGTCGAAACCGGCCAACAGGGACGATTGGTGCGGCAGCGCGTCGACGAGCCACGCCCGCCAGGACTCCCAGCCGAACGCCAGTGCGCTCAGGACCACCGCCGCCAGGACGGTCAGCACGGCGGTCGCGAACGTGCGCCAGGCCCGGGCGGCCAGCAGGGCGACGGGAATCAGCACCCCGAGATGCGGCTTGACGGAGATCAGCCCGATGCATAGCCCCGCGAGCATCGGACGTCGGCGCAGCAGGGCGAGCGCGCCGACGTAGACTGCGCCGATCAGGAGACCCGTCTGCCCGATGAGCAGATTCACGAACGTTGCGGGCGCACACAGCGCGGCGGGTTTTCTGATCACGGCAACGTACGCGGCCATGCCGGCCAGCGACCAGGCGGCAAGCGCCCAGAGGTAGGGCAGACCGGCGAGGGGATGCACGACGAACAGCATGTGCGGCGGGTGCGTCCAGGTGTAGTACGGCGCGTCGTAGGCGAACAGGCGTCCCAGCGCGGCCTGGAAGGCCTCCGGGTCGTACAGTACGGCAAGTTGTCCCCCGGCGGACAGTGCCGCGCCGGACCAGAACACCACGAAGTCGCGCCCCATCACGTTGCCGGTCCCTTCTTCGAACATCCCGTCGACAGCCTGGAAGTACGTGAACAAGTACGAGCCGATCACGGCAAGGAACGCGAGGTTGCCCACCCAGGCCAAGGCGGGAAGAACGGGATTCCGGCGATCACGGCGCATCGGGTTGGCGGGTCCCCCGGATTCGGGCTACGTGTTGGACCTCCTGACCGTGCGCGGATTCAGGACGTACCCCATCAGACTCGGAATCCCGGGCTCCCAATCGATCTTGCCTGAAGGTTGCCAGATGTAGCCCAGTTCCCGCAGGCGAGTTGCCGCAGCCTGCTTCGCCTCGCCATCCGCGCCGGCCAGCGCCGTGCCGATCGCACGGTCCAGTCCCTCGTCGGTCAGGGTTCGGTCCTCGCTGGTCGATGCTTGGCTGGCGAACGCCCGCGCCACTGCGGAGGCGACCGGCAGGCATCCTTCCCTTCGGAGTACGGGCGTCAGCGAGATCGCATCCGCAGCCCGCGATGCGACGATCTCGCGGTCGAACCAGCGCAACAGCGCGGTCTTGCCATTGCCTCGCGGTCCCGTCAGCACGATGTCGGCGGGAACGGTGCCGCCCTCCCGCAGCACGCCGAGACAGTCCAGCAGCGTTCGCTGTTCGTGCTCGCGGCCGGCGAAGTAGGGCGGTAGCTGGCCGGTCCCCGGCATGAACAGCTGACGCGGCGGGTCGTCCATCGCGGTAGCGTGGCAGACGGCGTCGTCCGGTTCAAGGATGCTGGATCACGCCCGGTCGGTGCGCCAAGGACTACGACCACAGACGGCCATGCAAAATGTGTTGCAAGTCGGACGCAGGCAGGTATGATCCGTCCCCGGTGGTGGCGAAAGACGCGGGTTGGCTTGCTAGCCGCCCGCAGGGTTTCTTGTTAAGAAGGGGCGTGACCTATATGCAAAAACTTGGCCATAGGTTGGGGCGTGTGCTCCGTTTCGTAAAGGACAAGAGCGGCGTGTCGGCTGTCGAATATGCCCTCATCGCCGTTGCGGTCATCGCGATTGTCGGCGTGGGTGTCGCCACGATGGGTACAGCCTTCAAGGGCATGTTCGTAGAGGCGAGCGTGCAGTTGAGCAAGGCCCAAGTGAAGGCGACGCCGCCGTAGTCGAGCGCATCGCGCTTGGCTTTGTGCCGTGCCGCCTCGCCGTTGTAGGGCTCGTCGGGAGGCGGCGGCGGTTTTGACGCCGGATAGGCTTGTCCGTGTCGGCGTTGAACGTGATCGGCCCTTGCGGAGCTTTGCTGCTCGCAACGGTCGCTCTCTACACCGACGCCCGGCGGCGTGAGATTCCGGACTGGGTGCCCGTAGGGCTTCTGCTGCTCTGGTTTCTCGCGGCGCTGGCGGGGCCGCAGGCGTTGAACGGGACTGTCGCCGCGTTGGCCTGCGGCGCCGGGGCATTCGCCGGGGGCTATGCGTTCCACCGGCTGGGGTGGTTCGGCGGCGGCGACGGCAAACTGCTCGGGGCGCTGGCGCTGTGGCTGGGTCCTGCGGAGGTCGGCATCTGGCTCCTGGGCACGGCGGCGCTCGGACTGGTGCTCTGCGTGATCGCATTGGCGCATCCGAGCGGGTCGTTCCGCACGCGGGGCATTCCGTTCGCGTGGGCAATGGCGCCTCCGGCGATGGTGCTGCTCGTCGCCAGGGCGGTTGAGCCGTCGGGTGCTTGAAGGCCGCGCCGGCTGACCGACGGCCATAGGTCGCGAAACGCCGGTGTAGCGGAAGACAGCAGGAAAACAACGTGGACATCAGGGACATCTGGGATGTGGCCTACCTGCACAGGCGGCGGGCGGTTCCGGCGGCCGTGGCGCTCGCTCTCGCCGTGGTGACGTTCGTCCTCTTCCGAAGCCTGGTGCTCGGTGACGACCCCGTGGAAGCCCCGCCGCCGCCCGCCGCTCCGCCCGTTGCGGCGGAAACAACCCCGCCGCCACCCGAACCCGAGCCGTCTGCCGAAGTCGCCGAGCCGGAAGAGCCGTCGGCCTATCCCACGCTGCTGGTTGCCAAGCTGCCCATCGCGGCCGGCGCGGTGCTTGGCGGCGAACACGTCGAGTGGCGGGAATGGCGGGACGACATCGACCTCGGCACGGTGATACCGCAGGATGCCCGGTTTGCCGGCCAGGTCGTGGGATCGATCGCCCGGGTGAACTACCCGGCGGGTGCGCCCATCAGGCAGGGCGGCATCGTCGTCCGCGGCGGCCCCGGCTTCATCGGCAGCATGCTGACGGCGGGGATGCGGGCGGTGACCGTCGAGGCGGACGGCGCGACCACCCGCGCCGGCATCATCCAGCCCGGCGACCGGGTGGACGTGATCCTGGTTTCCACGGGCGCCGAGATGCTGGCGCAGACCATCGTCCGGGACGTCCGCGTTCTGGCCGTTGGTTCGGTGCTGGCGGCGGGCTCGCCGTTCGGCGCACCGTCCCGCGCCCTGGGGGGCATCGCCGACATCCTCGGAAGCGCTGGCGAAATGGCCAGCGGGCTGGTCCCGAACGCCGCCGAACGCGGCGACACCTTCACGCTGGAGGTGTCGGCCGCCGACGCCGACCGGGTGGCGTTGGCGGTGAACTTCGGGCAGATCACCCTGGCCATGCGCGGCATAGCGGCGTCGGCGCCCGACTCGCTGGCGTCCACGCCGGTGGGACTTGACGATATCCTGGCAACGCCGGCGAAAGTCGCGCTGCCGCCCGTGCGGATCATCCGAGGCGCCGGTTCGGCGACCCCCGCGCCGACCCCGCCGACTCCCTCGCTGGCCTCGGTGTTCGGCTCGTGAACGCGACGCGCAGGTGCCGGCCCGGGGTTGCGGCGGCGGCCTGGTTGCTGCTGGCCGGCGGCGCGGCGCAGGCCGCATCCGATCCGGCCGGGACGACGCTCGATCTTTCGCCCGGCGACTCGCAAACCCTCGAATTCGACGCCTACGTCGGCACGGCGTTCGTCGCCGATCCGGCCACGGCCGATGTCGAAGCGCTCGACAACCGGACGCTGTTCGTGCTCGGCCGCGCCGAAGGCATCACCACCCTCGAAGTCCGCGACCTCGAAGGGGATCTGATCGCCGCGTACGAAATCCGGGTGACCGCGCAGCCCGCGCCCGCCCGGCAGGTTGTCGAACACATCGCGGGCCGGGACGCGGGCATCGACGTCCGTCCGGTCGGCAACACGCTGATCGTCAGCGGCAAGGCGAAGAGTCCGGCCCAGGCGGAGCAGGTGCTGCGCGGCATCCGGGCGGTGGCGGGCGACACGCCGGTGGTCGACGCGCTGGGCCTTCGGGGTTCGGCGCAGGTCAACCTCGAGGTGCTGATCTCCGAGGTGTCGCGGAACGTGTCCCACGTGCTCGGCATCGACTGGTCGATCGACCTGAACCCGTTCGAGGTGCCGCTGCGCACCTGGCTCACCGGTCGCGGCGTGCGCGCCGCCACGGGTGCGCTGAGCATCGGCGACGTGCTCGACCAGACGGTGGAGTTCTTCGCCGTCGGGCCCGACGACGAGGTGCCCGGCGCGCCGCAGTTCGTCAACCAGGTGACCGAGCTCGGCGTCGTCAACCCGGCGCGGGGCGGCGACGGCGGCATCGTGCTGTCCCACACCGAGATCGTCGAGAGCGGCAAGTACCGCGCCACGACGTTCCTCGAGGCGCTGGCGGACAACGGCCTCGCCGTCGTGCATGCGCGGCCGAACCTGACCACCGTCAGCGGCCGGCCTGCGGAGTTCTTCTCCGGCCTCGAGATTCCGGTGCCGACGGTCACCGACCTGGGCAACGTCGGGACCGAGTACCGGCAGACCGGCGTCAGCCTGGAATTCACGCCCACCGTGCTCGACGAGGGCCAGATCTCGCTGACGGTGGCGCCGCGCATCCGCGAAGTCGCCGCCGGCGGCGCGACCATCGCCGGCGCCGTCGTGCCCAACATCAACGAACGCTCCGCCAGCACCACGGTGGAGCTCGGCGACGGCGAGTCCATCGCCATCGCGGGCCTGTACCGGCGCACCCGCACCAGCACCGAGGCCGGCGTTCCGCTGCTGAAGGACATCCCGGTGTGGGGCGCGTTGTTCCGCAACGCCACCGAGCGCGACCGGTCGGTGGAGCTGATCATCGTGGTGACGCCCCGGATCGTCGCCGCGCTGCCGGCCGCGCGTCCGGCGCCGGGCGCGCCCGCGCCCGGCGCCACGGCGCGGCAGCTCGCCAACGAGTTCTACCTGTGACCCGGCGACCTGTGACCCGGCGACGCGAACGGGGACACTTCGCCGTGGAGTTGGCGCTGATGCTGGTGGTCGCGGTGCCCGTCCTGTTCGTGCCGGTCGGGGAGTTCATGCGGGTTTCCGCGTTCGACCAGGTGCTGGCCGAAGCCACCCACCTCGCCGCCCGCGCGGCCGCCGCCGAAGCGGACAACGCCGATCCGGGGAGGTGCAGGGAGGCGATCGTGGAAGCCTTCGGGGAGGCCCGGCTATGGCGCCTGCTCGATCAGGACGATGACGGCACGTTGGCTATCGGCTTCCCGGACTTCCAGGTGTCCGGGGACGAAGTCGAGGTCCGCGTCCAAACCATGGACCTGTTCGACCACGCTCCCTGGCAAAGGCCCGGTTGCGGGGAGGCCGGCAGCTTGATCCGGTTGCGCTCGGAAATCACAGTGAGACCCTGGTCGCCGATGTTCGGGTTCTGGGACGGAGTGCCCCGGCGCGCGGAGAGCCTGGTGCGCAATCAGGCCCCGGCGGAGTTGTCGCCGTGACGGGCGCCGCCGTGGCGAGCCGACGCGTCCGGGCGGCACTGCGCGGGACCGCCACCATCGAGTTCATCTTCATGGCGCCGTTCGTGCTGCTGACGGTGGGGTTCATCTGGGACGTTCGGGAGTATGTGGGCCACCGCACGGCCCTGGCGCGGGAGATGTACGTCATCGCGGAGATGATCGCCAACGAAGTCGACAGAAACCCCGTCCCCGTCGCCGTGGCCCGGGCGGAGGAGATCCTGGCCCGCCGCGGCTCGGGCGCCGTCTCGGTGGCCGTGGTCGTGCGGGGCGACCGTCGGGACGCCACAGCCACTGCGGCGGACCCGGAATGCGAGGACGACGCCAACTGGTGCCTTCCCATGGTCGCATACAGGTGGCCGGCTGCCGCCGAAGTAGACGACGCACGTTGGGGCGACGACGGGGCCTGCCGGAATTTCGACCCGGTGTTTCCGTTGCCGGAGGCGGGCGACCATTTCGGGTATTCGCAGGCTGTGCTGCCCGATGAAGAGCGACCGGACCCGACCGCGCTGTCGCCGGACGACTTGCCGCCAAGCCTGGCCCTGCGCGGGAACGGATGGTGGGTGGTCGTCGACACCTGCCTGCATCCCGATCCGGGGCTTTTCGGGGGCATGGTGCTGCGCGGCCTCGAGTTCTTCGACGGTTTCGATCGCGCCTTCGTTGTGCGCCGCCGGGCCACCTGGGGCTCGCCGCACGATTTCGGCGGCTGTCTCTGGTGTCGTCGCGCATGACCGGCGTCCGTCCGCGCCGCCGCCGTCCCGCCGGGGCCGACCGGTCCTTTCTCCGCTCCAGGCGCGGCGGCGCCATGCTGGCGGGCTGCGGATTGACGCTGATCTTCATGTTGGGGGCCGGTGGCGCGATGATCAACCACTCCTGGCGGGAGGCGCAGCGGGAGGAAATGCAGTCGGCCATCCGGGCGGCCATCTCGGCGACGGGATCCCTGCTGAGCGGCGCCGGCGACGTCACCTTCGACGAGCAGCTCGAAAAGCGCATCGAAGCGTTCGCTGAAGCCGTGATGCCGGGACTGGACGCCAGCGCGGTTGTGACATTCAAGCCGAGCGAGGGCGTAACCACCGTCGAGGTCAGCGGAACGTATGCATACTCGAACCTGTGGTCGACGGGAGACACCGTGGCCTCCGATTCAACCCCGATAGACCCGATAGAAATGAGGGTGAAGCTCGATGCCGATGCCTACGAAGTGGCCGTCGCGCTCGATCTGTCCTATTCCATGGGCCACCACATTGTCCGTACCGACTCCTCCAGCGACCTGAAGATCGACGCTCTCAAAAGGGCGATGGACGACGCGCTCGACGTTATGCGAGCCTCCACGGAGGGAAACCACGCCAGCCTGATGGTCTCCCTGGTCCCGTTCGCGTCCACCGTGAAGGTCGCCGACACCGCCGGAGACGGCCAAACCGCAGGCAAGGAACGCTACCTCAGGATGCTGGCCGGCACGCCGGAGGAGGGCCAGGAGATCGGTGACACCTTGGCGGCGGCGAAGGAGGCGGTGCGCCGGGGGTGGGGCCATTGGACGGACAGCTTCCATCAGTACGGCGTCGGCGCCGACCTCGGCGAGTTGCGCAAACGAAGTCTGCCGCAGGGACTGCTCGACGGCACCGACTGGAACCTGCGCCGGACGGACGTGGCGGTGGATGTCTCCCGGCAGGTGCCGGCGCTCGGCACCTGGGTCGTGAACGACGAGGACTTCTGGAACGGCTGCGTGATGGCGCGATGGGGCGCCTACTGGCAGCCGGAAGCGCAACGACGGGCGGGATGGCGTCCGCCCGACGCCGAGGGCATCGTCGCGAATCCGAACCTCTGGCCTGCGAAGAAGGCCGTGGACGGGTGGTCGCCGAAAGGGAAGCCGTTGCCGGCGGGCACCCCGCTGCATCTCGCCGACGCGCCGCCGGACAAGGCCGATTTCAACACGCTGTTCACGGCCTACTCCTGGCCGGACGCGCGCATCGGCGGCCACGCCGACCACCGCCTGCAAACGGTCATGGCGACGCTGCTCGAGGCGCCGGCCCCGCCGGAAGTGGGGCGAGGCAGAAAAGGCCGACGGCATCTCCGTGAACGTCCCACGGTGGCGGACAACGACTGGTCGAAGGAGTCGCAGCGCGGCGCGGCGCTGTGCATGGCTTCGCCGGTCACGCCCCTCGACGATGACGTCGGCGCGTTGAAGACGGCCGTGGCGGATCTGAAGGTCGAGTGCCGCTTTCCGGGGTCGAGACCCGACGCAGTGGCGGGGTCATCGTCGCATTGCCCACCGGAAGCCCGCCCTGGATTGTCGAGCGCAACCTACCTTCACCTCGGCGTCGTGTGGGCGCTGCGCACGCTGTCGCCGCTGTGGCAGCGAGTATGGGATGTCGAGGATGTGCAAGGCACGTCGCGCCCTGTCGTGTCGTGTGCCGAGGGAGACGACCCCGACGATTGCCGTCAGGAGATGACGAAATCGATCCTGATCGTCTCGGACGGTTCGCCCAACCCCGGGATGTCTCTCAACGCCAGGCTGCGACGCGCCCCCGACCCGGTCCGTTATCCCCGGAAGAACGCGGTATGGAAAGCCGACGAACTGCATTGCGTGCCCCGCGACCTCCGGCAGTACCACGCCGCCGCCGCAAAGGACGACCGGAATCTCTTCGACGCCAGGTTCCAGACCTACCTCGACGGCGGCACGTTCGGCGGCGGCCGCATCGACGACGTGGTCGCCGCGTTCCGCATTCTGGACCGCTTCCCCACCGTGACGCCGGCGCAGCTGGCGTCGCGCAAGGCGGTTCTCAGGACCCTGTCGCCCTGGCGCCTCTTCCGGGGTCTCGACGCGCAAGTCACCGATGCGCTGATGGACGAAGCCAACGCGTTCGGGTTCAACGCCCGACCGGTGCAGATGGGGCACTTCTGCCGGCCGACGTCTCTGTTCGGACCCTACGGCCGGCTCGGCGACATGGTCTACGTCGGCGACGGCGCGACGCCGGTGAGGAACGCCGCACCGTTCCATGTCCACGGCTGGCCGAGTACGAAATTCCAGCTTGCGAGCTTCAAGGACGAGAGGGATATCAACAGACTCACGGAAGATCCGTTGCAGGACTGGTTTGTCGAAGCCTGCGCAATCGCTGCCGAGAGAGGCGTGCGCATCCATGCGATTTTCATCGGCAACGACAGAGCCGGCAAAAACGACATCAAGAGACTCGAAAAGTGCGTCGACATGGCCGGCGGCGCCGCCGATCATCGCGACGTGTTGGTGACGCCCGACGCGGCGGCCCTGGCGAACGCCTTCGCGGCGCGGTTCGCGGTTCGCCGCACTCTGAGATTCCTCGAGTGAGCGGCGCTGCCCCCGCAGCGGGGTCGGAACACGCCGCCTCCCGAGCGACCGGCATGGCGGTCCGGCGGTGAGCACGCCGTTGCTGATCGCCGTGGCGTGCGCGCTGCTCGCCGCGCTGGCCGTGGCGCTGGCCGTCCGATCCATGCGCCGCCGCGCCAAGGTCGACCGGCGCATGGGCCCGGTCGCGGCGCTGCTGGCGAGCGAGACGATGGAAGTGGCGCCCGAGGAGAATCGGCAACGGCGCCGGGAGCGGCGGCGCCAGTCCGGGCGGGGCGGGTGGCTCGAGGCCCGCTACCCGCTTGTGGGGGGGAGGCGTGCCGCCGTCGTCTCGCTCACCGTCGGCTTGCTCTCGTCCGGCGTCGCCTGGGTTGCCCTGACCTTCTTCGGCCTGTCCGGTGCGCTTGCCTTCGCGGCCTCGGCCGGCCTCGGCGCCGTCCTCGTCGGGCAGGCCGCCGGGACCATGGAACAGGCCAAGCGAATCGAGTTCAGCGACCGGTTCCTCGTTGTTCTCGAGGACTTCCAGCGCATGGTGCGCCACGGCATGGCCACCGGACAGGCGCTGGCCTCGATGGCTTCGGCGGCGGACGAACCGGCCAAGACGTCGCTGTCCCGGGTGGTCCTCGAGACGGGTTTCGGCGTGCCCGTCGCGACCGCCATCGAGCGCGAGGCGCAGCGCGTACGAGTTACCGAACTGTCGATGCTGGCGGCGATCGTCGGCACCCAGTCGACCACCGGCGGCAACCTTTCGGAGTCCTTGGAGAACCTTGCCAGGATGGTGCGGGAGCGGCGCGACACCCGGTCCAAGATGCGCGTGTCCACCGCCGAGTCGCGGGTCACGATCATCATCCTGACGCTCATCCCCATCGCCGCGGTCGGCATCCAGGCGGGGACCCAGCCCGATCTGATCGACGCGCTCCTGAACGAAGGCCGGCATCTGCTCGGCATCGGCGTGACCCTCATCGTGGCGGGTCTCGGCATTGCCGCGGTAATCATCCGGCGGGTGCGGCACGAGTGACGGCGGCGGATACCGTGGCGTGGCTGGCCGGCGGCGCGGCGGCCGCCTTCCTGGTGGGGACCGGCAGCTACGTCCTGATTGCGCCGCTGTTCAACCGGATGCTGGTCCATCCCCGCATCGCGCTGGCCACCGGCGGCACGCGGCGCGGGGACGGCTCGCAGCGCATGGCGGAAGGGGCCGACCGGTTCAAGTCCAACCTGGCGAGCGTCGCCACCGCGGCGGGACGCTTGATGCCGCTGTCGGCGAAGGACCGGGAAAAGATCGTCGTCAACCTGCAAAATGCGGGCTACCGGTCCGCCAACGCCCTGACGATCATGCTGGGCATCAAGTTCGCCTGCCTGATGGCCGGCTTGGGGCTCGGCATGGTTCTGGTGACGCCGATGGTTCCCGGCGCCCTCGGCATGTTTGTGGGCATCGGCGCCGGCGTGTTCGGCGGCGTGCTTCTCAACGTCGTCCCGGAACTGCTGCTGCGCCGGCTCGCCGGTCGCCGGCTACACCAACTCAACGCCGGTTTCGCCGAGACGCTCGACCTGCTCGTGGTCTGCCTGGAGTCCGGGCTGACGTTCGAAACGGGGCTCCGACGCACTGTCGAGAACGTCAGGTCGTTCCAGTCGGTACTGGCCCGGGAACTCCGCCAGGCGGTGCTCGACATGAGCGTGCACGGGCGCACCCGGGAGGAAGCGCTCACCTACCTGGCGGAGCGGGTCGACAGCCAGAACTACCGGGATCTCGCCATCACGGTGGGACAGGCGGAGCGCCACGGCACGCCGCTCGGCGAAGCGCTGCGCAATCTCGCGCGTTCGGCGCGGGTCGATGCGGTCGCCAGGATGCAGGAGAAGATGGCGCGGCTGCCGACATTTCTGATCTTCCCCTCGGTCGCCTTCATTCTGCCCGGCATCATGGTAATCGTCGGCGGCCCCGCCATACTGCAGCTGACGACAAGCCTGGAGAATGTCGGCGGCTGAGAACGGCTCGCGTACTCGCGAGACGCGCTCGCGCACTCGCGAGACGCGCTAGCCCGGATATCTCACCAGTGGCCGCGATGATGCGCGCCGTTGCAGGCGCGTTCGAGGATTTTGGTTCCGTGGGTGGACGCGAACGCGTCGAGCTTCGCGCAGTTGCCGTCGTCGGCGGGCACCAGCCAGGACTTGGACGCGCGGTCGAAGCGGATGCGCGGGAACGACGCCTTGAACGCGTCGAGCAGCGCCCGGTCGTAGGGAAAGCCGACGCGGAACGCGCCGCGCTCGCCGGACGGCTCGAAGTCGATGGCCCGCACATTCGGCATCGGATTCAGAACACGGGCGGTTCGTCGAGCCGGCGGCTCGGCGGGCGGGGGCGGATTTCGAGGGTGTGCCGGCCGAGCAGGTCGCATACCGAGCGGGCGATTTCGCGGCGGTAGGCCGGATCGCCGACGGTGGCGGCGAAGAAGGTCTCGTCCATGAACCGTTCGAGCGTGTCGGCGAAGCCGGCGGACTCGACGACCTCGTGCATCCTCGCGGCCGTCCGGTCGCGGAGTTCCCCGTAGGCGCGTTCCGACATTCCCTGGCGCGCGGCCTTGGCGTCGGCGCGCTCGAACACGGAACGGCGCTCGTAGACGTGCGGGG
>JAPOVI010000441.1 GCA_026708265.1 Acidobacteriota bacterium | reverse complement strand
CACGAGGTTGGCGGCGACGCTGTTGCGCGCGAACCACTCGATCATGCCGTTCACGTCTCCCGATCGTAGACCGGGCAGCGCCTGCTCGATGTGCTCGGGGCAGCATCGGAGCAGCGAGTCGCCTCCCCGGGGAACCAGGCTCCGTCTCCGGCACGTCTCAAGAAGATGGGGGTGAAATGCGACGCGCGGTCAAGATCGCCCGCCCGCGTCGCGGGACGGAGGGAGCTGGAGATGATGACCTGGCAAGAAGCGTCGTCGGCCTTCGCTGGCCTGCGGCCGTTCGGCGGTGAGACGGGCCACGAGTCGGTGCGCCGCGCCCTGGTCACGGGAGTGGTCTGGGCCGTGCTCGCCGCCGCACCAACGCTCTCGGCGCAGCCGGTCGAGGGGCGCGCTCAGTCCCTCGAGCCGACCGGCTCCGAACATCAGGAGATGTCGTTCCGCGTGCAGCCGGGTGGCAACTGCGATGTACGGAACCACTCGCTCGCTCGATTGATTAGCGAAGCGTACGGACTGGACGTTCAGCAGGTCCTGGGCGGACCGGACTGGATCCACGACGAGCAGTTCGACATCGCGGCCATCTTCGAACCGGATTCCCACGCGGCAACAGACGAATCGCGAGTGCGACGCATGCTGCAGAGGCTCCTCTGGGAGCGCTTCCAGTTGCGGCTGAGCGCCGGTCGGCTCGGCACTGTTGACGTTCTCGTCGTCACGCACGCGGAGCGTCTGGGGGCGAACTGAAGCCGCCGGGCTCTCAGTGTCCGGGCGAGGGTTCGTCGGCGGACGGCCCGTAGAGCGACGGGACGGGGATGTCGTTGAGGCGGAGGTAGACCCCGAGTTGCGCCCGGTGGTGGATCATGTGATTCATGACGAAGGTCCGAAGCAGGGCCGCCTTCGGACGCGTGAAGAGAACCGTTCCGTTGTGCAGCAACGACCAGGGCTTCCGCAGGTCGTCGTCGCTGGCGCCGTCGATCGCGGCCCGCATCCGGCCGGCGTTGCCGTTGAACACGGCGACGATGCCGGCCGTGTCCGAGGGCGCCGGTTCCACTGGCCTGTGGCCGGGCGCGGCGTCGAACTCGTCCTGGTTGACGATCAGCGCGCCCAGGGACGGCAGGTCCGCCACGTGTCGCGCCAGCCAGAGCAGGGTTCCGGACTTCGGATGCGGCCTCCAAGCGAACTTGTCGGCAGGCACACGCTCCAGCGTCGTGCGCGTCCGGGCGATCTCCTGATCGAAGTCGGGCAGCAGGTTCTCGCCGATCGCCATGTCTTCACTCCCCGCGGCCGCCGGCTGCAGTTCACCAGGTGCGGCCGCCGCCCGCGGGTCTCCGGGCGGCTTGTGACGCCTTCGCTTCCTGCGAGAATGTAGCAGGGGCGGCGTCCGTTGTCTGATAGAGTGCGGCTTCGCCGCGTCGGCCGGGACGTGGGCTGGAACCGTCGGGCGTCGTTTCACGGCCGCGTGCCGGCCTGACCTGTACCCGACCCCGGCCGCCGCTTCTGCGGAGCACCCATCGATGGACGGACGCATCTCTCGCCGCCAGTTGCTGCACGCGGTCGGCGCCGCCGGCGGGGCGGCCGCCGTGCACGCCGCCGCCACCGCCCTGGGGCTGCTGCCGCCCGTGGCCCGGGCGGGCCAGCTCACCCTCCGCCCCGCGGGAGGGCGGCCACGCCACGTCGTCATCATCGGCGCCGGCATCGCCGGGCTGACGGCGGCGTACGAGTTGCGCCGGGCAGGCCATCGCTGCACGGTCCTTGAGGCCTCCCATCGGGCGGGCGGCCGCAACCTGACCTTCCGGCGGGGCGACGTCGTCGACGAGGTGGGGGCCCGGCAGGTCTGCGAGTTCGACGACCACCCCGACCTCTACTTCAACGCCGGCCCCGCGCGGATTCCCGGCAGCCACACCACCCTGCTGCGCTACTGCCGCGAGCTCGGCGTCCGCCTCGAGATCTTCGTCAACGACAACCGCAACGCCTGGGTGCAGGACGATGCCGCCTTCGGGGGGCGGCCCATCCGCAGCCGGGAGTACATGACGGACGCCCGCGGCTTCGTGGCCGAGCTGCTGGCGAAGGCCGTCCACCCGCAGGATCTCGACGCCCGTCTCGACGCCGGCGACCAGGAGCGGCTGCGCGAGTTCCTCCGCGTGTACGGCGACCTCGACGAGACGCTCGCCTACCGCGGCTCGGACCGCGCCGGCTACGCCCGTGGCGGCATGACCTCGCCCGGCGTCCGAAAGACGGTGCGCGGCTTCTCGGAGCTGCTCGACGCCGATTTCTGGCACGAGTACATGCACTGGGGCGAGACGATGGACCAGGCCGCGCCCATGATGCAGCCCGTCGGCGGCATGGACCGCATCGTCGACGCATTCCTGGGGCAGGTGGGGGACGCGGTCGAGCTCCGGGCCGTCGTGCGCGAGATCCGGCTGGGCGAGAGCGGTGTGGAGGTGGCGTACGCCGACGCCCGCGGCGACGTGCGCTCGGTCCGGGCCGACTACTGCCTCGACAGCATGCCGGCCCAACTGGTGCTGGGCCTGCGCCACAACCTGCCCCCGCGCTACGTGCGCGCGCTCGCCGCCCCCACGCTGAGCCAGAACGTCAAGGTGGCGTTCCAGGCGCGGCGCCGCTTCTGGGAAGACGAGCAGATCTACGGGGGCATCTCCTGGACCAACCAGGACATCACCCAGATCTGGTACCCCCCGCACGGAATCCACGGCGACAAGGGCGTCGTTCTCGGGGCCTACACCTTCGACGACGACCGCGGCCTCCGGCTCGCCCGGATGTCGCCGGCCGAGCGCATCGAGACGGCGCTGGCCCAGGGCGAGAAGGTCCATCCCGGCTACCGGCAGCACGTCGAGTGGGGCCTCAGCGTGGCCTGGTCCCGGATGAACCACATGCTCGGCTGCTCCACCGTCTGGACCGGCGAGGCGCAGGGCACCCATCTCCCGACGCTCCAGGCGCCCGCCGGACGGCACTACCTGGTCGGCGATCAGGTCAGTTACCACCCGGGCTGGCAGGAAGGCGCCATCCACTCGGCCTACCACGCCCTGCAGGACATCGAGCGGCGCGAGCGGGAGGCCAGAGCCGCCGCCTGAGGCGCCGGCGGGTCTTCGTCCGCCGCGCGGTAGGATCCTTCGCGTCGGCGAAGACGTTTCGCGCCGGCTCCGGCGACGATGAGCCGCCCCCGCGGGACCAGGATGGGCTTCCGGAGACCTCGATCATGACAGGGCTCGGCCGCACCTGCTTCGGACTCGGACTCGCTGCGCTGCTGCTGTTGCCGCCGGCGACACGGACGGCCTCCGCCCAGCCGACCGGGGGCATCGAAGGCTCGGTCGTCGACGCGAACGGCGCTCCCCTGCCGGGCGTGGTCGTGACGGTGACCGGTCCCGGCGTGCGCGAGGAGCGGGTGACGGGCGCCGGCGGGCGGTACTCGGTTGCGGGTCTGGCGGCGGCCGACTACCTCGTCATCGCCCTCCTGCCGGGCTTCGAGACGGCGGAGCTCGCGGTCGTCGTCGAGGCGGAGGCCGCGCAGGCGCCGCCGATCGTCCTGCAGGTCGAGCGGCGGCTCGAGACGGTCAGCGTCGTGGCCGAGGAGCCCCGCATCTTCGCGCGCAACATCGTCGCCGCGCCGATGCTGCTGCAGCAGTCGAACATCACCAGCGTGGCTGCGGTGGTCGACAACCTCCCCGGCGTATCGGTCCAGGAGGGCGACGCCTACGGCTTCGACGACTGGTCGAGCAACGTCGCCGTGCGCGGCTTCCAGGTGACCATCAGCGAGGCGCAGATCGGGACCACCATCGACGGCTTCCCGAACGGCACGTCCGACTACTTCAGCGGCGCCAAGGCGAACCGCTTCATCGACCCGATGAACCTCGGCGGCGTCGAGGTCTCGCAGGGGACGGCCGACATCGCGTCGCGCTCGGTCGAGGCGCTCGGCGGCACGTTCGACTACCTGACCGACGACCCGGCCGCGGAGCGCACCTACACGGCGTCGACCACCATCGGCGAGAACGAGGGGCAGCGCTTCTCGCTGCGCGTCGACACGGGGCCGCTGTTCGGCCGCGACACGCGCGCCTGGATCGCCGCCGTCCGCCAGGAGGCGACGGACTGGGTGCAGGGCTCGGCGCGGAACGAGCGGGAGCACGTCGCGGGGAAGGTCGTCTCGTCGCACGGGCGCCTCGATCTCACGGGCTACCTCTCCTACGACAGCATCCACGAGGACACCTACCAGCGCCTCTACAGCGAGGCCGACTTCCGCGCCAACCCGCGCTGGGACCGGCTGATCGGCGACTGGCCCGGCGTCCCGTACCTGAACCAGTTCTACCGCCCCGGCTGGCAGACGCGGCGCAACAACACCTTCGGCTACCTCAAGGCGGACTGGTCGTTCAGCGACGTCACCTCGCTGAGCCTGGGCACCTACTTCCACCGCAACCGGGGCCGCGGCGACTGGCTTCCCCCCTACATCGTCGACGTCACCGACGACGGCGGGGGGCCGGAGTCGGAGCTGGCGGGGCTCGCGCCGGTGCGGGGCGGCAGCCAGCTCGGCCTCATCCGCTTCGTGGACCGGGCCGGGGCGGCCGTGGGACCGACGCCCGGGTGCACGTCCTCCTACCTCTTCAACTACTACGGCTCGGGCGGGCCGGCCGTCGACCCCGCGTGCCACCCCGGCGCCACCGCCGTGCAGTCGTACCGCCACAGCCACTACGGGAAGGACCGCCTCGGCGTGACGCTGGACGAGGAGTGGTTCGCCACCCTCGGCGCGGCCGGGAGCACCCTGCGCGCCGGCATCTGGTACGAGGACTCGCGCCGCGACCTCGGCCGCGACTGGCACCGGATGCTCGATCCGACGCTGAGCTTCCAGTGGGACGAGCGGGCCTACTGGCACCAGTACGAGTGGGACTTCCCGCAGCGCGTCTTCAAGTGGTACCTGGAGGAGACGATCTTCGCCGGGCCGTTCGCGCTGAGCGGGGGCGTGAAGCAGTTCCTGGTCGGCGTGTCGCGCCAGGACCTGTTCGGCGTCGACCCGGACCTGGGCGTCGATTCCGACTCGGACCTGCTCTTCTCCGGCGGCGTGACGTTCGAGACACCGGTCGAGGGCCTCGACCTGTTCGCCGGCTACTCGGAGAACTTCAAGGCGATCAGCGCCACGCTGCTCGAGGTGCCGGGCCGCAGCCTGGATCTGCTCGAGCCCGAGACCGCCTCGAACGTCGACGTGGGGCTGCAGTACGCCGGCGACCGGGTCGCGCTGAGCGCCACCTGGTACGACATCGACTTCCAGAACCGGATCTTCTACCTGGGACCGCAGACGCCCGCCGGCCCCAACTACCTCATCCCGGGCGGCGGCGCCTACTTCAACGCGGGCGGCATCGACACGCGCGGCGTGGAGCTCTCGGCGACGGTCGAGATGCCGCGGCAGACGTCGTTCTACACCGCCTTCACGTTCAACGACTCGGACTACATCGGGAGCGGCGACCCGCTCGTCGACGCCAACCAGGGCATCGTGGCGGGGACGGACGTCACCGGCGTGCCGGAGCGTCTGTGGGTGGTCTCGCTCGACCGCAGCGGCCCGCTCGGCGCGGGACTGACCGCGAAGTACACCTCGCCCCGGCGCGTCAGCCTGACCTCGGACTGGTACACCGACCCCTACTGGCTGGTCGACGCCTACGTCAGCTTCTCGGGCGAGTCGCTGAGCGATCTGCTCCGCTCGACGGAGTTCACGATCGTGGCCAACAACCTGCTCGACAAGGCCTATCTCTCCGCCATCACCGAGAACGCCGCCTGGCTCGGCGCGCCCCGCACGGTCTCGATCACCGCCACCGTCTCGTTCTGAAGCCTGATCGTGCGAGCCCACACCTCGCGGGCGGGACGCCATCCGCCTGCCAGCCTTGAATCATGGGCTGTTCCCCCGAGCCATGGTCCGGCTCGCATACGCCTCGCCGGCCAAGGCGACCGTCAGTCAGGCGCTCGGGGTTCGGTTCGCCTGCGCCCTGCGGAGAAATACGAGAGGTTGGCCATACGAATCGTCGGCATCGTCAGCCAGTGAGTCGAGGCTATCGTGTTCGATGTCCTCGAGCCGGCCCAGTTTGCTTGTCCAGCCGCCTGATTCCAGCGCTCGCGCCACGTGCGTGAATTCGCCCGCCTTGCCGAACAAGGCGACCTTCTCGAAACCGGGTTCAATCTCCGGGCTGTTGCACGACTCGAACCCCAGCCTTTGGAACAGCTCCACGTATGCCTCGATCGCCGGATCGCGCGGTACCCCGTCAGGCCAATATCCGTAGAGGTGGTCCCACCATCGGCTCGAATCTCTGGCGGCCCAGGCGACACAGTTGTAGCGCGGGTCTTCCTGGCTGGTTATGCGATGATTCTGAGCGTCGAGCTTGGGGAAGAGAGCCCGCAGGTCGTTGGCCATATCGAGCCTATCTGACAAGACCACGCTTTCGGCCCCATCTGATCCAGGCATCCCGCATCGCATCGAATGTCCCAACGTCTTCGGGCCTCACCGGATCTTCGCCGGAGATGGACCGAAGCGCCCAGAACCAGTGATCTGGCCGCGACAGGAGTCGACTGAGAATCAATGGAAGAGCGTCACGCCCAAGGCCGATGATCTTCTGATAGCTCGGGTGCATCAGCCTTCTGCCAAGCACGGAGAGGTGTGACGTCTGCGCAGTCCACTCTTCGGCGTACGTGTCGAAGCGCCGCCGCGTCTCTGCTGCGTAGTCCGTTCTTCCCGGAAGGCGATCCGAATAGAGGAAATACGCACTGCCGATGGTGTGCTCACGCATGCGGTAGTTGCGCGCGAGATTCGAAGCTCCCTCGGCGGGTGGAACCCACTCGACTAGTCGATGATCGCAGTGCTCGGAACCGTACGAGATTGGCACGGCGCCTCCTCAGTTGACCTCCCGAAGGTCGGTCGCTGCCGTGAAGGCATGGAGTGAGCCCGCCTTCTGCCGCGCCCGTTCGATGATCTCACTGAGGCGGTCGAGGTCCTCCGTCCGCAGGGTCAAGAACAGGTCACGGAGGGTACCGTGACTGCCGTGGTGATAGGTAATGCGGAGCATGTGCGTCACAAGAACCGCCTTGGGCGACTGGCGCACGTCCGAACCGAATACAGGCCGCAGGTCGGTGATGATGCGAGCACGACAATAGGTGTTCTCTCGATCCTGTTGCAGAGAGCGGGCCTTCGCCTGGAACTCCATGGCCGGAGACTGGGTGAGCGTGGCGAGGCGCTTTCGTAGACGGACCTGCAACGACTCATCCAGTCGATGCTCCGGCTCTTCGACCCTTCCCATGCCCTCAGCAACATCGTGCAGGAAGACATCGGTCGGAACCTCCAGTATCTCCTTTGCGCTGGCGACCTGCCGGACTGCATTCAGGATCTTCTTGACATCGTCGGTCTCGATCGTGCGCGTTTCGTTGACCACGTGCTGGACGAGGTCGTCACGGTTGAGTTCGGCCGAGGCCGCATTCAAGGCAGCCGACAACTGCGAGGCCTGATCGTCGGCGAGTCTCGCGAGGAGAGCGAGCGACGGGCGTTCTTCCTTGGGTATGAATGGCATCGCTGTCGCAGCGTATTCTCAACCGTCGGTTGGCTTGCCGCGGATACTAGCGGTCGACCGCGCCACCGTCAATCGGTCTGGACGCCCCAGCGGGGCGGATGGTGGTCGGCCGGCCCAGGGTGTCGGTGGCAGCCGAATCTCGGACGGTCCGGAGACGAATCGGAGGCGTGCCTGCACCAAGAAGAGAGCCCCGGCCCTGCAGCGATGCAGGACCGGGGCCTGAAACGTTGCCGCGGGTTGGCCCGGTCAGGGCGTCACGGTGAAGGTGACGTCCTCGGTGGTCATCAGCCCGCCATCGTGGGCCAGGCAGCGCAGCACGTAGGTGCCGGGCGCGGTGAAGCTGGCCTCCACCTCCCACCGGCCCATCGGCGGCGGGTCGGGCGTCTTCCAGCCGGGCGCGAACGGCGAGTCCGCCCGGTCGCGGGTGTCCTCCCAGGTCTTGGATTGCGGCGGGTCGAACTCGACCTGTCCCGTGCCCCGGAGGACGAACCACGAGAGCCGCAGACCAGTCGCCGCGTTCGGAATGACGTTGACGGGACGCGACGGATCGAACCGGGGCATCGGCCGCGGCTCGGGTATCCCGTCGTCGCTGGCGTAGGCCACAAGGTTCACCGCTTCCCCGACCCGCACCTTGCGAGCCTTCTCCGCCACCTGGACCACGAGCTCCGGCGCGATGTTCTCGTAGACCTCGCCGGAGATGCCACCGCCGTTGTTGGCGGTGATCACGTTGTTGTCCATGTAGTAGTCGGGGTGGAGCGTCGCGTAGGCCCGCTTGGTCTCCCCGTTGGGGCTCTTCAGCGTCCAGATGATCTCCCGGTCGCCGAAGTCGGCCGGCACGGGCACCCGGAACAGGAACCGGTTGCGCCGCGGCAGGAACCGCGTCGGCTGACCCTGGTCGGCAGGGCCCGGCTCGAGCAGGTTGTCGGGCCCCACCGGGATGTCGATCTCCCGGTCCCAGTTCCGGTTGAAGTAGCCGAACACCAGGTTGAACGACCCGTCGGCTTTCTGCTCCCAGCCCTCGTACGCGGGGACGACCTCACGCTCGCCCCGCGCCCGGGTCTGGGCGTCGCTCTCCCCGGCGGCCACGACGACCAGCGCCAGCCCGGCGAGGGCGACGCAGGCCGCCTGCCACATCGGCCTTCGACTGCGTGATCCGCTCATCGTCGACCTCACTCGCTTCTGCGTTCTAGTTCTGGTTCGCGCCGTCGGCCGCCACGGCCGCATCGTCGGTTCCCGCCAGCGGGTCGTCGGAGCCGCACAGCAGGCAGCCGGTCACGGTCTCGCCCGGCGCGAGGCCGAGGGTCTGGCGACGCTCGATGACCGCCTCGGTGAACTGGTCATCGTCGAGGTAGCTGCCCTGCATGATGTTGATGAACATCTGGTCGACCGAGCGGTGGCCGGAGCCGGACCAGTTGCGGGGATCGGGCACGTTCGGGTTCGACGCCGAGTTGTTGAAGTAGCCGGTGATGCGCAGGATGGTGCCCTTCGGCAGCAGCGGCGCGGCGTGGTCCTCGTAGTTGTAGACCCGCACCCAGCTATGGTCGTAGCCCGCGCAGTTGATCGTCTCGATCGTGCTCCCCCAGATGGCCTCGAGGCACATCCGCACGCCCGGGGCGTGCATGTGGGGCTCATAGACGCTCATCTTCAGGTGCTTCGGCAGCGTGAAGTAGGCCTCCACCTCCACGTCCGGGTCGTTCGCCTCGATGTCGAGGTCGACGCCGTTGCCGAACGCGATCAGCTCCTGCCTCAGGGACGGCTCGTAGCCCTTCGGGTGGAACTTGAAGCCGACGTCCAGGCGGGCCCGGGTATCGGCCCCGTTCGCGTGCAGGTGGATCGAGCTGAAGGTGACCTTCGCGTCGGCCGGCACCAGCTTGCCGGCCTCCGGCGCGAAGAAGTCGGCGTTCCGCCCGACCTCGTGCACCGGCCAACTGCTCAGGCCCGCCCGCGCCAGCTCGTCCTCGGGGTCGAAGTCCGGACCGACCACGCCGAGCCCGGCGTGGTGGAACACGAAGTTCCCGCCGACGGTGTTCCGGCCCTCGCCGACGCGCGACTCGGTGACTTCCTTGAACTCCACCGCCGCAACGTAGCGATCCTCGGGCAGGTTGGTCGGGGTGTCGGCCAGCGCGCCCCACCAGTCCGGCGCGTCCGCCTTCACTTCGACGCTCGGCGTGCGGACGATGAGGTCGGGCTGGCCGATCTCCCACTCGTCGACGTCGATGAACGCCACCGGCGGCGGCATGTCCGCCGGGTTGCCCAGCGGCGCGCCGTTGTCCGCCCAGGCGGCGATCTGGAGGATCTCCTCCTCGGTCAGGGACGGGTCGTCCTTGAAGTCCTGGATGCCGACGTCCTTCTCGATGAACCAGGGCGGCATCACGCCCATCTGGTCGCGGAGCCCGGTGCGGTACTTGATGGCGCGCGCCCACGGCCGCACCTCTTCGTAGTCGATCAGCGACATCGGGGCCAGCGAGTCGGGCCGATGGCACTTCTGGCAACTCCGCTGCAGGATCGGCGCGATGTCCTTCGTGAAGGTCACCTCGTGCTCGGCAGCCGGTTCGGCGGTCTGGGCCGCCGCGGGCGCCGCCATGACCGTCGCCGCCATCGCGACCGCGAGTGTTCCGCTCAGTACGGCGAACGACCGGCCGACGTGCGTGATGGTCATCGAATCACTCCTGACTGTCGGTCGCGGCGGCTCGGATCCGGTCAGGCCGCCGGGCACCCCAAATCCCACGTTCCGCAACTCTCCCAATCCCTGAAACAAACTGGCACTATACCAGCCAGCGGACGCCATTTCAACGCGAAACGCGAGCCCCGCGAGAGGAGCCGGCGCGGCAGGCAAGCTCCACCGTACCAGCGTGTTACGGCTACCGCCGGGGCGGGGCCCCTGCCTGCGGCGGCCGAGCCGGGGCCGCGCGGGCGCGGTGGCGGCCTGCTCCTACGCAATCCGCCGCCCGAGCCCCGGCCGGCCGCCCCGCCCGGCGCGACGCCGGAGGCTGGGCCCGCGGCGCGCACGCCCCCTGCGGCGCTAGTACCGGAACAGGTACGAGAGCTTCGTGAAGAAGGCGCGGTTCGTCTGCTCGAAGCGGGCGGTCGGGAAGCGCAGGTCGTCGATCAGGTTGCCCCGCTGGTAGTGGTCGTCGTAGCCGACGTAGAAGACGGTGCCGGAGTTCACGCGGTACGTGAGGAGCAGGTTGTTCGCGAACGTCCCGCTGAAGTTGTTGTGCTCGATGATGCTGCGGAGCAGGAGGCGGTTGGTGAACTGGAACGTCGCGAGCGAGCGCAGGATCCGGACGCTGAAGACCTGCTCGTCCGTGCGGGGGTCGTGCAGCCGGCTCGTGATGAGCGCGAGGTCGGCGTTGAGCCGCGACATCGGCCGGAGCGTCGCGAAGAGCGTCGAGGTCACGCCGTAGCCGAGGAACGGATCGTCGCCGTAGCGGATCTGATCGCCCCAGCTCACGAATCCGCCGAGCGAGTAGCGGCGGCTGGCGCTCAAGCCGGATCCGATGTTGAGGTTGGTCTTGCGGAACTCGATGCCCTCGTAGCGCTCCATGTCCTGGTTCAGCATCATCACGGCGATGAGGTTGCTGGCCGTCACGGTCATGACGCCGATGCTCGACTGCTCGTCCTGCAGCAGCCCCTGGAAGTCGTAGTTGCGCATGTAGCTGGCCCGCGGACCCCAGTTGATCACCCAGTTCTGGGGCCACCAGCGGTACGAGCCCTCGAGCTGCGCCTGCCGCATGTCCTCGCGCCGCACGAACCCGGTGTCGGTCCGGAAGTCGGGGCTGACGCTGTCGAGGTTCACCGAGTAGCTGACGTTCCGCGAGTTGTTGTTGAGCGAGAGGTGCCACGCCGAGCCGGTCCTGTCGTTCAGGTCCTGGTCGCGGTGGTTCGAGCCGGCGTACTGGAAGTTGACCGCCGACGTGCGTCCGAGGCGGAACCGCCCGTCGATGCCCCCCACCTGGCTGAAGCCGTCGAAGAAGGTGCGGTCGGTGGCGATGAGCCCGATGTAGGACTCCGAGTAGAGGTCGTAGCGCGCGCGTCCGACCATCACCTGCGCGCTCCGGCCCAGCGCCCCGGCCGGTATGTCGTCGAGCCGCCCGGAAGCCTCGTCGTCGGCCACGAGAACGCCGAGCGTCATGTCGCCCACCTTGCCGGTGAGCTTCCCGCCGTAGCGCGGGTCGACGATGGTCCGGGTGTGGAGCAGCGTGACCTGGCCCGGCACCTGGAAGATCTCCTGCCCCTCGAGGAAGAACGGGCGGAGCTCCGGG
>JAPOVI010000349.1 GCA_026708265.1 Acidobacteriota bacterium | reverse complement strand
GCGGGCGCCAGAACGGCGAATGCCCCCCCGGCGACGGCCACCCCCTTGCCCCCGCGGAACCCCAGCCAGACCGGCCAGACATGGCCCACGACCGCCGCCGCACCAGCCGCCGCTTGCGCCCCCTCGTCCGCCCCGAGGGCGCGCGCCGCCAGCACGGCGACCGCTCCCTTCCCGACATCGAGCACCAGCACGAGACCGGCGAGCGGCGCACCCGCGAGGCGCAGCACGTTGGTCGCTCCGACGTTGCCGCTACCGGCGTACCGCACGTCGACACCCCTGCGTCGACGGGCCACCAGGTGCGCGAACGGCACCGCGCCGGCCAGGTACGAGGCGGCCACGACCAGCCAGATCATGGAACCGCATCCAGTATGACGCAGCCCAGGGGAGCTCGCGCGAGAGGCCTGTACGACGCCCCGCCGGACGCCAGTCGACTCTGGTAGAGCACGACGGAGTCGACCCGCCAGCCGAAGGCCGGTACCGCCAGACCGGCCACCGCGTCACGAACGGGCCGGCCGCTCGAACGCGGCGCCCGGCGCAGGCGGCCGAGCGTCACGTGACCCGGCGGGCGAGGATCCACCGGGGCACTCAGGAGCGGCCCCATCCGGGCGCAGGCGTCGGCGTGCAGGTGCGCGAGCGCCGCGCGCCCGGCCGAGACGGAAAGCCACAGCGTGCGGGGCGCGCCGCTCCGCGGAGCTGCCTCGGCCGACGCGAGCTCGACGCGGAACGGAGCGTGACGCCAGGGCTCGGCCGCGGCCCGCGCGATCGGCGCCACCCGGTCGGCATCCACCTCGCCGAGAAACGCGAGCGTCAGGTGGAGGCTCTCGGGGCGTACCCAGCGGACCGTGACGTTGCGGAGCGCCGGTGCGCGCCGCGCGCGGCCCTGCACCTCGACCGCGCACGCGCGCGCCGGGGCGTCGAGGTCCAGAGCCAGAAACAGTCGCACCGTTCTCAGGCGGGATCCGCCTGGAGGCGAAGCAGCGATCTCCGCAACATGTCCAGGGCCGCCTGCGAGGCCTGGAACTTCACCCGCTCCCGTTCCCCCGGGAGCTGCAGCCGCCGGGCCCGCAGCGCGCTCCCCGGTCCCGCCAGCGCGATCCAGACGGTGCCCACCGGCTTGTCCGCCGTCCCGCCGCCGGGTCCGGCGATGCCGGTCACGCCGAGGCCCACGTCGGCGCGGGCCCGGATCCGCGCACCCCGAGCCATCGCCGCGGCCACCTCCTCACTCACCGCTCCATGCGCCTCCAGCAACCCGGCGTCCACGGCCAGCGCGGCGATCTTCGCCTCGTTGCTGTAGGCGACCCACCCGGCGCGCACGTAGGCCGAGCTGCCGGGCACGTCGGTCAGGCGTGAGGTCAGGAGCCCGCCGGTGCACGACTCGGCTACCGCAACCTGCAGGCCGTGCCGGCGCAGCAGGCCTCCGACCACCGCCTCCAGCGAGCTTCCGTTGCTGCTGAAGATGTCACGGCCCAGCGCCGCGTCCAGCTCGGAGGTCGCCGCGTCCAGGCGTCGTTCCGCGTCTTCGGGCCGGCGTGCGCGAGTCGACAGGTGCAGCTCGATCTGTCCGAGCGAGGACAGGACGGTCGTTGCGATCGGCGGGTCCGCTGCCTGCCACGCCGAGTAGACGGGGTAGGCCACGGATTCGACCGCGGACTCCGCCCGGCCCGCGATGCGCAGGACCCGCCGGTAGATGCCGGAGACGCCGGTGCGCCCCGCCAGCCGCGGGAAGACGTGCCGCTCGAACATGGGCCGCAGCTCGCGCGGCGGCCCCGGCAGCAACACCACGATCGCCCGACCGTGCTCCACCCACAGACCGGGCGCGGTGCCCCGCCGGTTCGCGAGGACGCCGGCCCCGGCCGGCACCAGGGCCTGGCGCCGGTTCAGGTCGGGCATCTCGAGGCCGCGGGCCGCGAAGCGCGCCCGAATGTCGGCGACGATGGCCGGGTCCTCCGCCAGCGGGAGGCCGAGCACCTCGGCCACCGTCTCCCGCGTCCGATCGTCGTCCGTGGGACCGAGACCGCCGGTCAGGATGATGAGCTCGCCCGGCCGCAGCGCTCGCCGCAACGCGTCGCCGATCTCGCCGGCGTCGTCGCCGGTGACCAGCTTCCGCCGCACCGCCACGCCCACGCGCTCCAGTTGCTCCGTGAGGTAGAGGGAATTCGTGTCGACCTTGTGAGGCGTGAGCAGCTCCGACCCCACGGCGATGATGACGGCGCTCACAGGCGCCGGGGCCGCATCCGCCCTCATGACAGCATCGCCGCCGGGGCCACCCACGCGGCGGCACGGACCACCAGCGCGGCGTACGCGCCGGCCACCAGGTCGTCGGCCATCACCCCCCAGCCGCCCGGCAGCCTCTCGGCGGCCCGCGCCGGCCAGGGCTTCACGATGTCGAAGAACCGAAAGACGAGGAAGCCGGCAACCAAGCCGAACCAGCCCACGGGAAGCCACAGGAGGGTGACCCACACGCCCGCCACCTCATCCATCACCACGGAGGGCGGATCCGTTTGTCCGCTCTCGCGCTCCATCGCCGTGGCCGCCCAGATGCCGCCCGCCACCAGGGCGCCGAGCACCAGCGCCTCGAGGCCGGGCGAGCCGCTCGACCGCACCAGCAAGAGCAACGCCACGCCGGCCGCCGAGCCGACGGTACCCGGAGCGATGGGCGCGCGACCGCAGTAGCCGGCCGTGCCGATCAGTCGCGCGAGCGTCGGCATGCGGACTAGCGCCGCCAAACTCGTCGCAGGCTCCGGGTTCGGCCCCAGCCCCACCGGCCCAGGAGCTTGCGCCGCGGAACTCCACTGCGTTGCATTCTGCGGCGCAAGCTCCTAGAAAGGGATGGCCCGCACCACCAGCGTGCCCGCGAGCCAGTCGTGGCCCGCGCGGCGCGAACGGGCGAGCGAACCGACGAACCCCAGACCCGCGGGCAGCGCGGAGAGGACGGACAGCACGGTCCGCGCCACGGCGCGGCTCACCGGTACCGGTCCCCCGTCGAGACCGACCACGCGTATGCCGGCCGCCATCTTGCCCAGGGTCTGACCTCCGACGGCGGTAAGCGTGACGATCGTCGCCAGGTCGAGCAGCAGGAGAAACGCGGCCAGAGGCGGCCACGGCAGATCGGCGGCCGTGAGGGGCATGCCGAGCAGGCGTGCCGTCAGCACGACGACCAGGGCGTCGATCGCCCCCAGGAGAAGCAGGTCCGCGATGGCCGCCGCGGCTCGCCGGCCGAGCCCCGCCGGGCGTGGGCCGGACTCGAGCGCCGCCTCGCTCGACCCGTCGACGCCCTCCGCGGCCAGGAGCTCCGAGTCCGCGCGCGGCAGCACCCGGTCATCGCGCAGGCGCCTCGGCACGCGCGGCGTTCGCCGGCGCACGGCGAGAGGTCGGCCGGCGTCCGGCCGGCTCCCCCGCACGATCGGCTCCGGCGCGCGCGGCTCCGGAAAGAGCGGCAGGTCGGACCACACGGCACCCGGCCGCCGGTCGGGAGGGCGCTCCGGGGGGCGCGACTCGCCGCTCCCGCGTGCCGTCGCTGCGCGCACCGCGCCCGGTCTCGGGCCGCCGTCGCGCAGCTTGTCCGTCATCTTCGTCGCTGTCGTGGGAGTGGTGACATTATGGGGGGATGCTCCCGGGACCGTCAACCGGGCCCGTCGCGGACGGATCGCCCGCGTCCCCGCCAATCGCGCCGCGCCTGATGGAAGCCGTGCCGAACGTGAGCGAGGGAGGGCAATCCGAGGTCCTGCGCGAGCTGGTGGCCGCCGCCGGCGCCGGGGACGCCCATCTGCTGGACTGGTCGGCCGACCCGTCCCACAACCGATCGGTCTTCACGCTGGCCGGCAGCGCCGACGGCCTGGCCGCGGCCGTGCTGCGTCTCGCCGGCGTTGCCGTGCGGCGGGTGGACCTCCGGCGGCACCGGGGGACCCATCCTCGGATGGGAGCCGTCGACGTCGTGCCGTTCGTGCCGCTCGGAGACACGCCGATGGGCGATTGCGTCGATCTCGCCCACCGCGTGGGCCGGGCGCTGGCCGAGCGCTTCGGGATCCCCGTCTACTGGTACGAGGAGGCGGCGCTCGATGATCGGCGCCGGCGGCTCGAAGCGATCCGGCGGGGGCAGTTCGAAGGGCTTGCGGCCAGAATGCGCGAACCGGGCTGGCGTCCCGATTGCGGGCCGCCGACGCCGCACCCATCCGCCGGCGCGAGCGCCGTGGGCGCCCGCGCGCCGCTGATCGCGTTCAACGTCAATCTGACCACCGACGACGTCGCCGCGGCCCGCCGCATCGCGGGGCGGATCCGCGAGCGCGACGGCGGGCTGCCCGGAGTCAAGGCACTGGGGATCCGGCTCCGGCATCGCGGAATCGCGCAGGTGTCGACGAACCTCGTCGACTACCGCCGCACGTCGCTCGAGACGCTGGTCGACGCGGTCACCCGCGAGGCGGACGCACTCGGAGTGAAAGTCGGGGGCACCGAGCTCGTCGGCCTCGTCCCGGCCGACGCCCTCCCCCCGTCGGGCGTCGAGCGACTCCGCATCGCCGGCTTCACGCCGGATCGGATCCTCGACGTCCGGCTTCGCCGGGCGGCGGGGTGTCCTTCGACCGGCGGGGTGACGTGATGCCGAACGCGCGCATCTTGCGGTGCAGGTTGCTGCGCTCCACCCGGAGCGCCTCCGCCGTCCGCGACACGTTCCCGGCGTGCGCGGCGAGCGCCTGCACGATGTAGTCACGTTCGAAGCGGTCCCGCGCCTCGTGCAGGGGGCGGAGGTCGCCGGTGGCGGCCGGCCGACCGGCGGCGGCACCGACGAGAAACCCGAGATCGTGCGCGGTGACCACATCGCCGCGCACCATGATGGTGAGGCGCTCGATCACGTTGCGCAATTCGCGGACGTTGCCCGGCCAGTGGTGGGCGTGCAGCAGCGTCCTGGCCGAGGCGTCGAGCGTCTTGACCCGTTGCCCGTACCGGCGGGCCAGCGTGCGCATGAAGTGCGCGGCCAGCAGGGGGATGTCCTCGCGGCGCTCGGTGAGAGGCGGAACCCGGATGCGGATGACATCGAGCCGGAAGAACAGGTCGTCCCGGAACGTCCCGTTCTCGATCGCGGCGGCGAGGTCCTTGTTGGTCGCTGCGATCACGCGCACGTCGACGCGCGTCCCGGTGTCGCCGCCGAGCGGCTCGACGACCTGTTCCTCGAGCACGCGGAGCATCTTCGCCTGCGTTCTGAGCGTCATGTCGCCGACTTCGTCGAGGAAGAGCGTTCCGCCGTCCGCGGCCCGGAACTTGCCGGTGCGGCTGCCCACCGCGCCGGTGAAGGCCCCCCGTGCGTGGCCGAACAGCTCGCTCTCGATCAGCTCCTCGGGAATCGCGGCGCAGTTCATCTCGATGAAGGGTCCGGCTGAGCGGCGGCTCCGTGCGTGGACGCTGCGGGCGACGAGCTCCTTCCCGGTGCCGTTCGCCCCGACGATCAGCACCCGGCCGTCGGTCGGCGCCGCGACCTCGATCTGCTTCCGGAGGCGGGCGATCGCGGGGCTCTCGCCGACCAGGGCGGACCGCCGGTCGACGTGCTCGCGCAACTCGCGATTCTCCTGCTCCAGGCGCCGCTGGCGGAGGGCGTTGCGCGTGACGAGCACCGCCTTGTCGAGCGGGAACGGCTTCTCGATGAAGTCGAAGGCCCCCACCTTGATGGCGCGGACGGCCGACTCGACGTTGCCATGCCCCGACATGACGATGACGTGCGACTCGACGCCCCGTTCCCGGAGCGCCTCGAGGACCGCCAGACCGTCCAGGCCCGGCAGCCGCACGTCGAGGAGAATCACGTCGTAGCTGCGGCGCGCCGTCCGCTCGAGACAGCCCTCGCCGGAGACGACGGCGTCCACGCGCCACCCGGCAGCACGCAGGGCGCTCGCCAGCACCGAGCGGAGGCCGGCCTCGTCGTCGACGACCAGCACGGACGCCGGCAGAGCCACCTACGACTCCTTCGCGTCGAGCAACCCCTTCAGCTCGGTCATGAACTCGCCGACGTCGCGGAAATCCCGATACACGGATGCGAAACGGACGTAGGCCACCTTGTCGAGGTCGCGGAGTTCCCGCATGACGATCGTTCCCACCTGCTCGGTGGAGATCTCCTTGTCGGGGCGCTCCTGCAGGGCGGACTCGACACGGTTGGCGACCGTCTCGAGATCGGCGACGCTGACCGGTCGCTTCTCGCACGCCTTGAGCAGGCCGGCGATGACCTTCTCGCGCTCGAAGCGCGCCCTCGACCCATCCTTCTTCACCACCATGTAGGGGACCTCGTCGATCCGCTCGTAGCTGGTGAAGCGACGGCCGCAACCGGTGCACTCCCTGCGACGCCGGATGACCTCTCCCTCCCGGCTCTCGCGCGAATCGACGACCTTGTCGTCGAGGTGGCCGCAGAACGGGCATTTCATGCCCGCCGCCCCTCCGCGGCTGAGGTCGTGGCGGTCGAGGCTCGCGCCGGACGCGGCTCCGGGCCGGCCGAGGCCAGGGCACGGACGGCGCCCGGGCGGATGCCTTCCTGCACCATGTAGAAGACCCCCAGCAGGGTGACCGGCAGGAAGGACATGGCGTGCAGCACCAGCGCCGCGGCCACCGCGGCCGATAGCGGAGCGCCGTACAGCAACGTCGTCCCGACCTGGTACGCGGCATGATAGCCGCCGATGCCGGCCGGCGTGGGTACCGCGACGCCGACGACGGTCAGCCCCATCAGCACCGCCGCGCCCGACACCGGCAGCGCAATGCCGAAGGCCTGCGTCACCAGCCACAGGACGGCGGCGACCGCGGCCCAGTGGGCGAGCGACCAGGCGAACGCGACGAGCAGCACCCGGCGTGCGCGGAGCACGGCGAAGCCGTCGACGAAGCGGCTCGCGAATCCCCGCAGCGCCGCGACGGCGCGCCGAGGCAGGAGCACACCCACCCAATCGACGGCGCGCGTCACGCGGTCGGGGTGGCCGGCGGCGAGCAGGGCCGCCGCCAAGCCGGCGGCCGCGGCGGCACCGGCGACCGCGGCTCCCGTCTGCACCGCGGCCAGCAGCCCGGCGTCGGCCTCGCGGCCCGGCGGTCCGGTCAGGACCGCGACGCCGAGCAATGCCAGCACGGCGATGACGTCCAGAAGGCGTTCCACGACAATCGTGGCGAGCGCCGCCGAGGCGCTCAGCCCCTCCCGGCGCGCGAGGACGTAGGGGCGAAGCAGTTCGCCGACTCGCCCGGGGAGGATCGCCGACGCCGCGAAGCCCATCATCGTCGCGCGAAAGGCGCTCCGGAAGCGAACGGGGCCGAGCGGCCGGAGCAGCCGGCACCACCGGATCACGCGGACGACGTACGTGGCGCCGGTCGCGACCAGGGCTCCGGCGAGCAGATCCCGGCGGGCACCGCCCACCGCCGCCGCGACGCGCTCGAGGTCTGCGCCGCGCAGGAAGAAGGCCAGCAGGCCGACCGCGAGCGCGAGGACGGCGGCGGTGCGGAGGTGGCGGCGCATCGGCCACGGACCGTACTACAACTCCGCGCCTTGCCGTCGCCGCCGCTCGCCGGGTAAGCTCCTGCGTCACTCGGATTCGACGCGAGGTCCTGCCGTGTCCCCCCCACCGATCTTCGAGACGACGCTGCGCGGCGCCACGCCGCTCAACCGCGGCAAGGTGCGGGATCTCTACGCGGTCGACGATCACCTGCTGATCGTGGCCACGGACCGGATTTCGGCCTACGACGTCGTGCTCGACTCGGTCATTCCCGACAAGGGCAAGGTGCTCACGCAGCTCTCGGCGTTCTGGTTCGCGCGAACGGGACACATCGTGCCGAATCACATGGTGTCGACCGATCCGGCGTCGTACCCGGCGGCCCTCCGCGACCAGCACGCCCTCCTCGCCGGCCGCTCCATGCTCGTCCGGCGGACGAAGCCCGTGCTCATCGAGTGCGTGGCGCGAGGCTACCTCTCCGGCTCCGGCTGGAAGGAGTACCGCGAGACCGGGCGCGTGTGCGGGATCGAGCTGCCGTCGGGATTGCGGGAATCGGAGCGGCTGCCCGAGCCGATCTTCACGCCGGCCACCAAGGCGGAGACCGGACACGACGTCAACATCAGCGAGAACGAAGCGGCGGACCTCGTGGGGCGCGACCTGGTCACCCGGCTGCGCGACGTGACGCTCGCCCTGTACGCGCACGGCGCCGCGCACGCCGAGTCGTGCGGGATCATCGTCGCGGACACCAAGTTCGAGTTCGGCCTTCTTCCGAACGACGACCCGGGCGACGACGCGGAGTCCTTCATTCTCATCGACGAGGCGCTGACCCCCGACTCGTCCCGGTTCTGGCCGGCGGACCGGTACGCGCCGGGCGGCCCCCAGCCGAGCTTCGACAAGCAGTACGTGCGCGACCACCTCGACGCGGTGGGCTGGGACCGCCAGCCCCCGGCTCCCGCCCTGCCGGCCGCCGTCGTCGACGGCACCCGCGCGAAGTACCGGGAAGCGTATCGCCTGCTGGCGGGCCGGGAGCTCGACTGACGAAGCGTCCGACTGCGGATTCCGGCCTCCCCGGTCGCAGCAGCTACCACCCCGGGCGGCGCAAGCAATGTCCTTGCCGAACGCGAGAGAGCGCCTTGACGCGGGCCCGCGCGAGGGCTAGACTAGCAGTCTGACTAGCTGACTGCTAAGGTGGTGAGGGACGCCCGACGGGCGCCGCCCCCTCGCCTGCCACTCGTTCGTCAAATCACTGAAGGGAGTCTGAGCTACATGGCTGTCAAGGTACGACCGCTCCACGACCGCATCATCGTCGAACGGATCGAGGAATCCGAGCAGCAGGTGGGCGGCATCATCATCCCCGACACGGCGAAGGAGAAGCCGCAGCAGGGCAAGGTGATCGCCGCCGGCAAGGGCAAGATCAAGGACGACGGCACGGTCACGCCCCTCGACGTCAAGGCGGGCGACACGGTGCTCTTCGGCAAGTACTCCGGCCAGGAGATCAAGCTCGACGGCGACGAGTACCTGATCATGCGCGAGGACGAGATTCTCGGCGTCATCGAGGGCTGACGAGGAACGGCAGGCGCTTTCCACGGAATTGGAGTTCGAGACACATGGCCAAGCAGATCGTTTACGGTGAGCAGTCGCGGCAGAAGATCATCGAAGGGGTCAACCAGTTGGCGAACGCCGTCAAGGTGACCCTCGGCCCGAAGGGGCGCAACGTGGTCCTGGACAAGAAGTTCGGTTCCCCCACCATCACCAAGGACGGCGTGACGGTGGCCAAGGAGATCGAGCTGAAGGACCCGCTCGAGAACATGGGCGCGCAGATGGTGCGCGAGGTGGCGAGCAAGACGTCGGACATCGCGGGCGACGGCACCACCACCGCGACCGTCCTGGCTCAGGCGATCTACCGCGAGGGCGCGAAGAACGTCGTCGCGGGCGCCAACCCGATGGAGATCAAGCGCGGCATCGAGGGCGCCGTCGACTCCGTCGTCAAGCAGCTCGAGCAGATGTCGAAGGCCGTGAGCGGCGGCATGATCGCCCAGGTCGGCACCATCTCCGCCAACAACGACTCGACGATCGGCACCATCATCGCCGAGGCGATGGACAAGGTCGGCAAGGACGGCGTCATCACCGTCGAGGAGGCGCGGACGCTGGAGACCTCGCTCGAGGTCGTCGAGGGCATGCAGTTCGACCGCGGCTACCTCTCGCCGTACTTCGTGACCGACGCCGAGCGCATGGAGACGGTGCTCGAGAACCCGGTCATCCTCATCCACGAGAAGAAGATCAGCAACATGAAGGACCTGCTGCCACTCCTGGAGCAGGTGGCGCGGCTCAGCCGTCCGCTGCTGATCATCGCGGAGGACATCGAGGGCGAGGCGCTGGCGACCCTGGTCGTCAACAAGCTGCGCGGCACGCTGCAGGGCGCGGCAGTCAAGGCCCCGGGCTTCGGCGACCGCCGCAAGGCGATGCTCGAGGACATCGCCATCCTGACCAACGGCAAGGCGATCACCGAGGACCTCGGCCTGAAGCTCGAGAACATCCGCATCGAGGATCTCGGCAAGGCCAAGAAGGTGACGATCGACAAGGACAACACCACGATCGTCGAGGGCGACGGCGAGCAGGGCGCCATCGAGGGCCGCGTGAAGCAGATTCGCGCGCAGATCGAGGAGACGACGTCGGACTACGACCGCGAGAAGCTGCAGGAGCGCCTCGCGAAGCTGGTCGGCGGGGTCGCGGTGATCAAGGTCGGCGCCGCCACCGAGACCGAGATGAAGGAGAAGAAGGCTCGCGTCGAGGACGCGATGCACGCGACGAAGGCGGCGGTGGAAGAGGGCATCGTGCCGGGCGGCGGCGTCGCGCTGCTGCGCGCGTCGCGGGCGCTCGAGGACGTGGAGCTCTCCGGCGACCAGCAGATTGGCGTCAACATCATCAAGCGCGCCCTCGAGGAGCCGATGCGCTGGATCTCGCAGAACGCCGGGTTCGAGGGGTCGATCGTCGTCCAGAAGGTCCGCGAGACCAGCAACGCCGAAGAGGGCTTCAACGCCCAGAACGAAACCTACGAGAACCTCGTCCAGGCCGGGGTCATCGATCCGACCAAGGTCGTGCGCACGGCGCTCCAGAACTCGGGCTCGATCGCGTCCCTCCTGCTGACCACGGAGGCGCTCGTCTCGGAGATTCCGGAGGAGAAGAAGGAGGCACCCGCCCCGGGAGGACATCCTGGAATGGGCGGGATGTACTAGCCGACGCCCCACTCCAGCGTCGACCGGCGGACCTCAATCAACGCCCGGGGGGCCTCCCGCCCTCCGGGCGTTCGTCCGTCTCCGGCCTCTGCCGGCTCCTGCCGGCTCGCCCTCAGAGACTCCTAGCGAAGGTTGAAGTAGAGCTCGAGGCCGACGAGGACCGGAACCGGCTCTCCGAAGCGCATGCCGGGTGCGAACCGCCACTGCCGGGCGGCGTCCGTCGCCTGCTGGTCCAGCCCGAACACCGGGTCGAGGGACTTCGTGATCCGCACGTCGCCGACCGTGCCGTCCGGCAGCACGACGACCTCGAGCCACACGGTCCCCTGGATCTTGGCGCGCATCGCCTCGGCCGTGTACTGCGGCTTGACCTCGCGCAAGAGGCGCGGTGGGGAGACGCCGTTTCCGGGGCGGTAGGCTCCGCCGCCGACGCCACCGCCCTGTCCGGGTCCGAGACCGGCGCCGTCGCCGGAGCCGATGCCGGTGCCCTGTCCCGTTCCCGAACCTGCCCCCACCCCGGACCCGCGCGACAGGTTCGCGGAGGCCATGAGCCCATCCAGAATCCCGGAACGGGTTTCGAGCGCGGCCGCCATGGCCATGGCCGGGAGCGCGATCTGTTGGGTGTCGAGAATGCGCTCCTCGGGTTCCGGCTCCGGCTGTTCGACCTCGGGGGGCTCCTCGACCGGCAGGCTGATCTCGACCGGGTCGGTCCCCTCGACCAGCAACTGGGAGGGCAGCTCCAGGGACTCGTTCCCGCCGCCGCCCCCGCCGCCGCCCGGACCCTCCTCGGGAATCCAGACGATTCCGTAGTTCTCCCGATTGGCCTCGACAACCTCGTAGACGCGCGCCGGCGCCAGGCTGAGCAGCAGGGCCACGACCGCGATCCCGACGGCGTGGCTGGCCAGCGATCCGACGAACGAGCGCGCGATTCGCTCGCGGCTCGGGCCCGCGAAAAGCCGGACATCTACCGCGGCGAGCTCATCGGGAAGAATGGAGAGCACGCCCACCTGCGCATCACCCGCAGCCCCCGCGCGGCGAACCGGTGCCCGCTTGGAAGGCGCGGGGGTGGTCACCCCTTCGGCGGCGCTACGCTCCCGCCGCTCCAGCGCCCTCCGGCTTGGTGTGTATGACCGCGAGAACCCGACCGGTCCGAGTCTGAGGCCATGCATGTGCCTACTACCCCCCGCAACCCATTGTAGTCAACGTGTTTGCGTGGGGCAACGCCCGACCTTGCGGTCGCGGCGGAAGCCGCTCCTGGGCGGGTGGGGGCTGGGGCCGACCCGGAGCCCGCGCCGGG
>JAPOVI010000408.1 GCA_026708265.1 Acidobacteriota bacterium | reverse complement strand
CTGGGCGAAGGCGTCGGCGAAGCCCGAGATGGTCGACCCCTCCGTGGCCATCACCAAGAAGATCTCGCCCGGCGCCCCGTCGTCGAACAACCCTACGGTGATGTAACCCTCGTGCCCCGCGATGTCGAACTTGTGCGTGATGGCCCGGCGCTCGTCCGGCAGCTTGCGTCGAACCGGCTGATCGGCGGCCGCCCCGGCCGTCCCGACCTCGCCCTGCCGAGCGGTGTTGAGCGGCTGCGTGCGCTTGCTGCCGTCCCGGTAGATGGAGACCGCCTTCGCGCCGAGGCGCCACGCATCGAGATAGGCCCGCTCCACGTCCTCGACCGTCGCGTCGTTCGGCACGTTGATCGTCTTGGAGATGGCGCCGGAGATGAACGGCTGGGTCGCGCCGATCATCTTCAGGTGTCCCATGTAGTGAATGAAGCGCGAACCGCGGGCGGGCTTGAAGGCGCAGTCGAAGACCGCGAGATGCGCCGAATCCAGGTGCGGCGCGCCCTCGATGGTGTCGTGCTCGTCGACGTACTGGACGATGCTGTTGATCTGATCGTCCGGATAGCCGAGGCGCCCGAGCGCGACCGGCACCGTGTGATTGACGATCTTCATCAGCCCGCCCCCGACGAGGCGCTTGTACTTCACCAGCGCGATGTCCGGCTCCACCCCCGTGGTGTCGCAATCCATCATGAAGCCGATCGTACCGGTGGGCGCGAGCACCGTCGCCTGCGCGTTGCGGAAGCCGTACGACTCGCCGAGGTCGATCGCCTCGTCCCACGAATCCGCGGCAGCCTGGTGGAGATCGGCCGGCACGTGCGCGCGCGCTACGTGCTTCAGCGCGTCCCGGTGCTTCCCCATGACGCGCAGGAAGGGCTGCCGGTTCTGCGCGTAGCCGGCGAACGAGCCTCCGCAGTCACGGGCGATGCGGGCCGACTGGGCGTAGGCCTCACCGGTCATCAGCGCCGTGATGGCGGCCGCGTAGTCGCGCCCGCCATCGCTGTCGTAGGGCACTCCGCGCGACATCAGCAGCGCCCCGAGGTTCGCGTAGCCGAGGCCGAGGGGCCGATAGGCATGGCTGTTGCGCCCGATGGCCTCGGTGGGGTAGCTCGCGTTGCCGACGATGATCTCCTGCGCGGTGATCATCGTGCGCACCGCGGCCCGGAAGCGGTCGACGTCGAACTCGCCCGGCTCGCGCTCCTTCAGGAACTGCATCAGGTTCAGAGATGCCAGGTTGCACGCGGAATCGTCGAGGAACATGTACTCCGAGCAGGGGTTCGACGCGTTGATGCGCGCCGTGTTCGAGCACGTGTGCCAGTCGTTGACGGTGGTGTCGAACTGCATCCCGGGGTCGCCGCAGACGTGCGCCCCCTCCGCCACCGCCCGCATCAGGGCGCGTGCGCGAAGCGTGTCCACCACCCGGCGGTCGCCGGACACCGCGCGCGTGTGCCACTCGTCGTCGTCGAGCACCGCGCGCATGAAGGCATCCGGCACGCGGAGGCTGTTGTTGGAGTTCTGGAAGAAGACGGAGGCGTATGCCGGACCGGTCAGCGACCCGTCGTATCCGGCGTCGATGAGCGCCCACGCCTTGCGCTCCTCCTCGACCTTGCAGTTGATGAACTCGAGCACGTCGGGATGATCGGCGTTGAGGATGACCATCTTGGCCGCGCGGCGCGTCTTGCCCCCGGACTTGATGACGCCGGCGAACGCGTCGTAGCCCTTCATGAAGGAGACCGGACCGGACGCCGTCCCGCCGCCCGCGAGCAACTCGCGCGACGAGCGGATCGGAGTCAGGTTGGTGCCGGTGCCCGACCCGAACTTGAACAACATGCCCTCGGTCCGGGCCAGCGTGAGGATCGACTCCATCGTGTCCTCGACGCTGTTGATGAAGCAGGCCGAGCACTGCGGCTTCGGCTCGAACCCGCAGTTGAACCAGACCGGGCTGTTGAACGCCGCCTTCTGGTGCAGCAGGAGGTACTTCAGGTCGTCGGCGAACGCCTGCCGGTCGTCCGGCGTCGCGAAGTAGCCGCCCTCCTCGGCCCAGCGACCGATCGTGTCCACGACGCGGCCGATGAGTTGCCGCACGCTCCGCTCGCGGCTCGGCGAGCCGATCTGCCCGCGGAAGTACTTCGAGACGACGATGTTCGTCGCCTGTTGCGACCACGGCTTGGGGATCTCCACGCCGCGCTGCTCAAAGACCACCTCACCCTTGTCGTTGCCGATCACCGCCGACCGCGTCTCCCACTCGACGTCCTCGAACGGATCGACGCCGACGCGGCTGAAGACGCGGGGAAAGGCGATCCCGACGCCCTCTCCTCCGTCGAACCCCGGGGTCGGCTCGGGCCGCAGTGCGTCGCTCTCGCGCGTGGTTGCAGTCGACATGGTCTCCCTCAAGGGCGCGGACGCTCGGGGCGCGCACGCCGGAGTCGCCATCGCGAACGATGTACGATCCGGGCACACGGCGGACCCGAACTCCCGGTTGTGGTGTGAACGGAACGGACGCTAGCGGCAAGCAGACCCACTAGATGTTGTAGCTCACAAAGAGGAAAGCACAGTATGGACGATCCGGGGCACGCGGTCAAGTCGGTGGCGGAGAACCCTGCCGCGGGCGCGACCGCGAGCCGCAGCGGCGCCCGCGCCCGGGCGGTGCTCGAGGTCTCCCTCTGCTCGGGGTTCCCCACGCAACTGCTGCTCGCGGGCGCTCTCGCGACGGTCGGGCTGCGGGCGACGGGCGACGCGGGCGACCTCTCCTTCGGCTACGTCGTGACGCTGTCGCTCGTCGACGCCGTGCTGGTCCTCGGGCTGATCGCCCTCTTCCTGCGGGTCGGAGGCGAGTCGCCGCGGGAGCTCGTCGCGGGCCGGCGGGCCGTGCGCGCCGAGGCGCGGCTCGGACTCGTCCTGGTACCGGTTCTCGTAGCCGGGGTCATCGCGGGAACGGCGCTCCTCTCGTGGCTTGCACCGGGCCTGCGCAACGTCCCCGACAATCCGTTCGAGGCGCTGCTCGACACGCCGGGCCGCATCGCCCTGTTCGGCGTGGTCGCCGTCGTGGCGGGCGGCATCCGGGAGGAGCTGCAGCGCGCGTTCATCCTCCGCCGCTTCGAGCAGCACCTCGGCGGGGGGTGGCTCGGCCTCGTCGTCTTCAGCGCCGCCTTCGGGCTGGGCCACCAGATTCAGGGGTGGGACGCCGCCATCCTCACGGGGCTGCTCGGCGCGCTCTGGGGAGCGATCTACCTCGTCCGCCGCAGCGCCGTCGCCCCGATGGTGAGCCACGCCGGCTTCAACGTGACCGAGATACTGCTGGCCCTCGCCGCGGCGGGCAGCGCCTGACGCACCGCCGAACCGCCCCCGCGGCTAGCGATCGAAGCGCGCGATGGGAGCCCGCCGCGCCAGGTCGGCGATCCAGTCCTCGATTTCGGCCTCCCTTAGCGTCATCACGCGCTGCCGGACGGCCTCGCGCGCCGCCTCGAAGCCGTTCGGGCGGCCGTCCTCGGCGAACTCGTCCGCGCGCTGCTCGTAGTAGGCCCGCAGGTCGTCGTCCGCCGGCTCGGGGGCACCGAACCGCGCCCGCAGGTAGGATTCCCGCCGCGCCTCGTCGCGCAGGATCTGCCGCAGGTCGTCGAGCGAGAGCCCCGTGCGCGCGAGGAGGGACGCGAAGTCGTCCCGGTCGGAGAACCGGGCGGCGACCTCTTCGAGCGCCGTCTCGATCCGCGCCGCGGGCGGATCCTCGGTCAGCAGCCGATCCGCCTCGTCGAGCACCAGTCTTCCGTCGATCAGGCGCTCCAGCACGCGTTCCTCCGCGTCGGCGGCTCCGGGGTCGACCCCGGTCAGCCCGAGCTCCAGGAACGCCTCGACGTCGGACGCGGTGATGACGTCACCGGCAACGACGGCGAGGATGCGGTCGAGCACCTGCGCTTCCGCCGGCTCCGCCGCGAGGAGGCCGAGGACGGCCAGCAGACCGGCTCCCCGCCTCGGCCTCACGCTCCTGGCCCGCCGTTCGTCGCCTGCGGGTCCGCTCGGCGCCCAGCCAAGCCTGCGACTCCTAGAAGGCCTGGCCGATGCTGAAGTGAAGCTGGGTGAGGCATTCCAGGCCCGGCTGGTCCCCGCATCCGAACTCATGGCGCTCGCCCAGCTTGAAGCCCAGCTCCACCCGGACCGGGCCGATGGGCGAGGCGTAGCGCACGCCGAAGCCCGCGCCGCCCCGAAGCCGGCCGAGGTCCAGGTGCCCGACTCGATCATAGACGTTGCCGGCATCCAGGAACGCCACGAGGCCGATGGCCGGGGTGAGCCGCACGCGGAGCTCGCTGTTCAGGACGATCAGCGCGTGTCCGCCCCGCGGGAAGCCGGTCCGGTCTATGGTGCCCCCTTCCCCGTCGAAGGGGTGTCCCAGGCGGTCGAAGGCGAAGCCGCGCACGCTCGTGTCGCCGCCGGCGAAGAAACGCTCGCTGATGGGGAGCGCCGGGTCGATGATTGGCCGCTCCGCCAGTGGATCGCCAGGTATGCCCGCCGGGTCGTGCGGGAACCTCCAGGACACCCCGAGTCGGCCGCCGGCCGCGAACACGAGGCGCGACATGCCGGCAGCCGCGCGGTAGAGGAACCCCTGCGCGAACACCTTCGCAAAGCCGACCTGCGACCCGATGGCGCGCATCGCCAGCTCGCCGTCGATGCTCAGCGTTCCGCCGCGCATCGGCTCGAACGGATCGTCGCGTGTGTCGCGGACCAGGCCGAACGAGACGGTCGAGAGCCGCACGTCGGGAAACAGCCGATCGACGATCTCGCCGTCCTCCCGGCTCAGCTCCTCGTTCGACGTCTCGTTCATTCCGAACCGGTAGCCGGCCGTGGTTCTCAGGGCCGGCGAGAACTGCCGCGTGACCTGGGCGATGCCGCCCCGGCTGGACAGGTCGAACCCCGGGCGTATGGCCTGCTCGACGAAGCCCTGCACCTGCACGTCCCAGCCCAGGCCGAACGGCCGGGGCTCGCGGTACGTGCCCAGAGCGCGATACTCGTTGAAACCGAGCGTCGTGGTCCGCTGCGCCAGCTCGGGGTCCGCCGGATCGTTCTTGCGCCGGAAGCTCGCCCGGGTGAAGACGTCGAGGGACCGGTTCCCGCCGAAGAGGTTGCGGCGGCCGATCTCGAAGAAGCCTCGCGGCGCCAGCTCGAGGTTCTCGACGGCGCGGCTGCTCGTCGCGCCCGTGCGCCGCCGCAGGCGCCGCGAACCCTCCAGCCCGCCCCCGTACGCGACGCGCGTGGCCGGGGCCTCCTCGACGTCGATGATGACGTCCCGCCGTTCCCGTGGCCCGTGGCTGAACTCGCGGACATCGATGCGGCGGAATATGCCGAGCGCGTTGAGCCGCCGCCGCGTCTCCGCAATCTCGTCGAGGCCGAGCGGCATCCCGGGCGCGATCGGGATCTCGCGGCGCACGGCCTCGGCGGTGACGCGCCGATTGCCGACGACGAGCACGTGGTCGACCAGCACCTGCGGTCCTTCGCGCAACCGGAAGACCAGGTCGACCTCGCGCAGGTCGTCGGAGAAGACGCGCTCGACCGTCACCAGAGCCTGCTGGTAGCCCTCGTTGAGATAGCTCGTCAGGACGGTGGCCCGGTCCGTCTCGACCTCCGGGCCGTAGTAGGGCGAGCCGGAGCGCGCCTGAATCGACGCCTCCAGCGCGGCGGGGTCCCGGGACGTGGCGCCCTCGAACCGAACCGACCGTACGGTCGTGCGCTCGCCCTCGCTGACCTCGATCGCGCACAGAACGTCGACGGTCCCGGCGCCGTCGTCCCCGGCGGCCGTGTAGACCGCCTCGGCGTTGGCCGTCGCGAACCCCAGGCGATGGTAGTGCTCGATGATTGCATCGAGCCCGCGGTCGATCTCGGCCAGGACGAGCGGCTCGCCCACCGTGGCTCCGACAAGCGCCCGCAGCGTCGGCGGGTCGACCGTCTCGTTGCCCCGGATGACGACGTCGGCCACGCGGTAGAGCGGCCCGCGCGCCACCGTGAAGACGATCGACAGATCGTCCCCCGTGATCGACCGCGCGTGGGTCACGTCGGCGTCCCGGTAGCCCAACTGCTGAAGATGCGCTGCGATCCGCCGGCCGTCGTCCTCGAGCAGGTCCTCGTTGAGGGTCGCCTCGCGCTCGATGGTCACCAGCTCGGCCACGTCGCCGCCGGGAACCTCGTCGCCGGCGAAGGCGACGGCGACGCGGGGCCCGCGGCGGACGCTGAGGAGCACGTTCACGCGGACGCCGTCGTGCGCCTCCACCTCGTGGCGTACCCGCGCTTCGTAGTAGCCGTCGGCGCGAAGCTCCGCCTCGTACTCGCTCAGCCGCTGATCGAGCTCCGCGCCATCGTAGGGGCTCCCGCGGCGAAGCTGCAGGCGGTCGAGAAGGCGGCGGTTGCGGGTCGGCGACGAGACGCCGCTGATCGGCACACGCTCGATGACGGCCCGCGGGCCGGCGTCGATGTCGATGAGGAGCTCGCCGCGCGCCCCGTCGGGGGCGACCTGGGTTTCGAGGGTGGGGCGGAGGTAGCCGCGGCGACGAAGATAGCCGCGCAGCATCCCGACGAGAGGAGCCACCGCCTCGGAGCCGAACGCGGCCCCGAACGTCTGCCGAATCGTCAGCTCGAGATCGTCCGCGGGTACCCCGAGTCGCCCCCGGAAGCGAACGCGCTCGATGACGTCGAGAGGCGGAAGCACGTAGCGCAGCGCGACCCCGCCGGGGCGGGCCACCGCCTCCACCCGCACGCCGCCGTAGCGTCCCGTGCTGTACAGGTGCGTCAGGCTCTCCCGAACCTGGCGCATGGCGAGCGGCTCGCCGATGCGCGTCTCGACCAGCTCCGCCGCCACCGCGTCGTTCGCCGGCCGGCCGTCGCTCACGAAGTCGATGGCGACCACGCGTCGACCGATGAGATCGGCGCTCTGGGCCGGGGCCTGGCCGGCGGCGGCGAGCAGCCCGAGGCAGGTCGCGGGCACCAACCCGGCGCGCCGGGCGTCAGAACGCATGGCGCACTCGGAAGTCGAGCGCGTAGGTCTGGTCCTCGTTCTGTGACACGACCCAGGAGAGACGGTCCGTCGCGTCGTACTCGAGGATCATGATGACGTCCTGATTGACCCCGCTCAGGGCGCGCGAGAAGGTGACGTGCGCGCGTTCCGAGATCCGCTTGCCGATCAGGACCCGCGCCGTCGGCACCAGCACGATCGACTCCGACGTGGTCGGGTCGTTGAGCGACGGCACGATCTCGAACGTGTCGACGCCGAACGAGCGCTCCACGACCTCGCCGACGCCGGTCGATACCGGATTCGTGATCAGCCGCGCCCCCGCCGCCTGCAGCAATTCCTGCTGCGAAGCCTCGCGAGCCCGCAGGGTGCGGATCTCGGCCTGCTGCGGGTCGCGCAGGTCGCCCAGCAGCAGACCGACGATCTCGAACTGCTGCAGCGGCGGGTCGGAGGAGAACTCGAGCTCCGGTGCCGCCGGTCCGCCCCACGAGCCGTTCAGGCCGAGCGTGACCCGGTAGGTCTGTCCGGGCACCCGGATGTCGGTCTCCACCTCGACGTCGAAGACGGGCTGGATGGCGGTCGGGTTGGAAAAGCTGACGCTGCCGCGCGTGACGCGGTAGCGGTTGCCCTCGAAGAAGACCTGCCCGCGCTCGACCTCGGCGTTGCCGAAGAGCAGCGGGCGGTCGGACGTGCCGCGGAGAGTCAGCTCCGCGCTGGCTACGATCTGGGCGTTGGTGTCGTTGATGCGCAGGGTCGAGGGAGCTACCAGGCGGAGGTCGAAGGCGAGGGGCAGCGACTCGGCGGCGGCGGCGGCCGGCTCGTCCTCCGCCGCGGCGAGCGGCAGCGCGAGCACGGAGGCTCCCGATTCGAAGACGTCCAGCCAGATCGCCTCGCGCACGAAAACCGTGCCGCCCAGGGTCGGCCCTGCAGCCGGCCCCGCGAGCGTCAACTCGGCATCGGCCGTCGACCGGATGCCGGCCGGGTAGCGCAGGTTCATGTCGGTGGCCCGGGCCGAGACGTTGAAGTCCCCCAGCCCGTAGCCGCGAAGACCGACGCGGCCGCCGAAGAGGAGCCGGCCACCTCCCAACTCGGCGGTTACCTCATCGAAACGCACGCCGTCCCGGTCGAAGACCAGCCGCCCCTCGATGGCGTCGAGGGCGTGCGGCAGCGAAAAGTGACGGATGCGGCCGCGCACGATCCGCGCTTCGCCCGTCAGGACCGGATTCCGCCACGAGCCGCCGACCTGCGCCTCGACGCGGGTTTCGCCCGAGCTGCGCACGTCGGGGACGATGCCCTCGAGCGCCTCCAGGTTGACGTCGCCCTCGACTCCCAATGCGACGCGCTCGTCGGCGAGGTCGACCTCTCCCGTCAGCTCAAGGCGCGTCCCCTCCCCCGCGAGACGGAAGCGCTCGGCCTGCAGCACTCGCCGCGCCAGCGAGAGCCGGATCGGCCCGTCGTTGCGCACCGGGTAGTCGAACAGGGTGAGGTGGAGCTCGTCGGCCTCGATGCCGACCGCGAGTCGATCGAGATCCCGGAGCGGGCCGGCGACGCTCACCGCGCCGCTTGCGGCCAGCGAGATCGACTCCTCGAGCTCGGGACGCAGAACGCGGACGAAGGGGTCGAGACGCGTGCCCGTGACCCGCAGGTGCAGTTCCGCGTCCGCTTCCCCCACCAGCGCGATCCGCCCCGACCCCGAAACCGCCAGGCTCGGCGACGCGGCCTCCATCGCGACCTGCATCGTCTCCCCGTCGATGTCGAGCCGCCCGGTCACCTGGCCGACGCTCGCCCCGAAGATCGCGAGGTCGCCGATGGCACCCTCGAGCGTGTAGCGCGGCGCGTCGAACGCCCCGGCGCCGGAAACGGTGAAATCGAGATCGCCGCTGACGGGGGCGCCCGCCCGCTCCGCCAGTTGCGCCGTCTCCAGAGCCAGCCCCCTGCCGTCGGCGTTGACCGAGTACGTCCCGTCCCAGCGGACGTACATCGCGCCGGTCACCTGCCCGTCGCCCTTGCGAACCTCGAGCCCTTCCAGCCAGACGCCGTCCCCGTCGAAGCGCAGCCCCGCGCCGGCCCGATCGAACCGTTCCCCGTAGGCGACCCCGCGCCCCAGGGTCAGCGTGCCGCGGCCGTACGGCCGCCGGTAGGCGCCCGCGAGGTCGATCGTGCCGGAGAGCGGTCCATCAATGGGATAGCCCGCGATCCCGAACGCGTCACGCACGTGCTGCGCCGGGAGATCCGTCAGCCCGAAACGGGCATCGATCTCATCCCCCTCCGCGTCTTCCCGCGGCCGGCCCAGCGCGAACCTCCCGTCGACCGAGAGCGCCGTCGGGCCGCGGCCGAACACGCCGCCGGTCACCTGGAGGTAGGCACCCTCGACCGTCACCTCGCCCGCGCCGCGGCCCCAATCGACGTTCCAGGCCCGGATGTCGTCGCCCTCGAACCGGGCCTCGATGCGCGGGGCCAGGAACGCGCCCCGCATGACGCCTTCCATCTCCCCCCGCCCGGCCACCTCGATGTCGCCGGTGGGACGGCCGAAGGCGGTCATCACCGCCGCCATCACCCGGTCCGCTTCCTGCCAGTCGGCGCTGCGCACGTGGAACGGCATGCGCGAGTCGCCGCCCCACGCGGTCCGTCCGCCGAACGCGATCGAGGTCAGCGGCGTCGCAGCCCAGCTCGGCCCGATCCGGACCTCGTCGGAATCGAAGTCGTACGCGATCTCGGCCCCCAGCGGGAAGCGCCAGGGGGTCTCGGCGGGCGCGAACGGAGTCCTGACGTAGGACCACGGGGAGACGGCAGCGGGAGGGGTCTCGCGAGCCAGCAGCGGTGTGCCGCGCGGGGGCGCGACGGTCAGTCGGCCGTCGCCCGACCGATCCGTGAAGTCGCCGACCGGCCAGGCGAGCCGGGTGCGTCCGCCGGCCGTCCCCTGTGGCCGCGCGCCCGCAATGCCGACCTCGGACAGCAGCGCGGCGAGGTCGATTCCGTCGTAGCGGCCATCGAGCGTGGCGACGGCCGGCGTCTCGGCGCCGAGCGGCTCCATCGTGTAGGAGAACTCGAGGTCGCCGCCGTAGAAGGCGGATTGCGCCTGCGTGACCGCGAAACGGTCGCTGGTCCAGACGAGATCGCCGGCGAGTCGGGGGAACGACAGGCCCTGTAGCGTGGGGTCCGGGGTCGAGAAGCGCCCGGTCAGCTCGCGCCCGCCGTCGAACAGATGCCACGTGCCGCGGAACGCGGCGTCGCCGGCGACGGTGAAGTCGTCGTCCGCGAAGAAGACCTCCTTCATCGTCGCGAGGTCGATCGACGAGCGGTGGACGTCGTACGTCTGCTCGGGCCAGGCGAGCAGATCGACGCGTCCGGTCAGGCGGGCATCGAAGCCGGACATCCGCAGGTCGAGCCGGGTCAGATCGACCAGGCCGCCGTCGAGGGCGTAGTCCGCATCGACGTCGGTGGTCATCGGCTCGAAGTCGCCGATGCGGACGGTCCCGCCGCGGAACGACATGGTGCCGCCGTAGCCCGTACCCTTCGCCAGGGTCAGGTCGACGTTGCGGGCGACCACGCTCCACGAGCCGTGGTCCTCGAAGAGGAACTCGCCCTCGTGGGCGCGGAGCTGCTGCACCGTCGTGACGATGCGACGCGGCCGCGCGTCCTCCGGGGCGCTGTCCCCCTCCACCGGATCTGCCGCTCGACCCCCATCGGCCGCGGGCTGCGCCGCCGGGGGCGGCTCGCCGTCGTCGTCGCGGCGGGGGGCGAACGGGGGAAAGCTGTTGCGCCCGTCCTCGAACGCCTCCACCACCATGCGCCAGCCCCGCATGTCGACGTCGTCGACCAGGACCTCCCCCCGGAGCAGCGGCAGCCAGGCGGTGGAGACGACGATCCGCTCGCCGTGGAAGAAGGGGCGGTCGCCCGGCGAGAGGCCTTCGATGACGAGATCCTCGATGAGGAAGCGCCCCGGGAGCAGATAGGTCGAGAGCCGCCCGATATGCACCGGCCGGTCGAGGTAGTTGGCGAACTGCCGCTCCGCCTGCGTTTGCAGGGTCGGCCCGAGATCGACGGTGACGACCGAGACGAGCCCGGCGCACAGCACGGCCACCACCAGCGCCAGCGACCACGAGCCGTAGCGCCGCAGACGGGGCCAGCGACGCAACCAACTGCGGCGCCGGACACGCGGCGCCGCGGAAGCCTCCGCCACCGAATCGTCCGGCGGCGGATCGGCCGATGGCGGATCGGAGGTCGCCCGCGTCGCCTCCCGCGGCTCATCGTCGGCCATCTGCGTGTCGCGTCGCTCCCGCCGGGCTCGCCCGGGAACCGTCGCCTGCGGCTCCGATTCCCGCCCAGCCGGCCTACAGGAGTCTGCGCCGTTCCACGGCGCGGACTCCTACTCGACGACGGCGAGGACCCGTCCGGCGTCGACGGACGTGCCCTCCTCCACCCGGATCTCCTTCACCGTGCCGGCCCGGGAGGCCGACATCTCGTTCTCCATCTTCATGGCTTCGACGACGATCATCGGCTGCCGCGCCGCGACCTCGTCACCCGGCGCGACGAGGATGCGGACGACCTTGCCGGGCATCGGCGCGGTGACCCGCTCCTCCCCGTCGGCACCCGCCGCGCCGCCGTCCGCCCCGGCCGCACGGCGGCCGTTGACCACCGTCCGCCAGACCACGCCGCCCGCGTGGACCGCCAGCCCGCCACCGGCTCCGGTTTCGACGCAGCGCACCTCGCGGCTGCTTGCCGCGCCGTCGAGCCGCACCAGCGAGAGCAGCGCTTCGCGGCCGGCCCGTTCCACGATCCGGGCATCGACGAGGCGGGTCGCCCCGTCCCAGGTGACCCGGAAGCGCCCGGGGTGGGCGGAATCCTCCTCGACCGTCACCTCGCGCAACCGATCCCCGACCGCGATCTCGACCCGCATCACCTACCGCAATCCCTCGAGGCGCGCCGCCCGCCGCCAGGCCCGCAAGGCCTTCGGGCGGCCGCGGTCGCCGTCGCCGGCCCGGAGCGCCGTATGCACCGCGGCGGCCAGAATCGCCGTCTCCTCCCCGTCGG
>JAPOVI010000300.1 GCA_026708265.1 Acidobacteriota bacterium | reverse complement strand
CGGCCAGCGCCTGCTCCCACTCGGCGGCCTCCTCGGCGGTCAGCGTCTCCCGCCCCGCGAGGTCATCCGGCCGCTGCATCGGGGTGGCGGTCGAGAAGTTCCAGAGCCCCTGCAGGTCGGGGTAGCCGTCCGGCGTTCGAAGCTCCGACTGCGCCGCGGCAGCCGGCGCGAGCGCCGCGCCGGCGAGCGCGACCAGCACCACGGACGTCAACGCCGCACGACGGCGATCGGACATCGGAACCTCCATTCCCCGCGTTCCGGCACGCGCAACTCGTTCGCGCATGCTGCGGATCCCGAGCAACTGCTTCCTGGTCGGGGATCTGGCTGCTGCTGCTGGTCAGTTGGCTCGCGATCCGCACCGACTCGTGGTCCGGGCTTGCAGAACAGGGTGACGATCTTGGTCCACCCGCGGCCGAACGTGCAAGAGACCATTTCGAACGGGGAACGCTCGAGCACGCGCAGCGGATCGCAGGGCACGCGTCGCCGAAGACGACGAAGCGCTACGACCGGACGGCGGACGCCGTCTCGCTCGACGAGATCGAGCGGATCGTGCTCTGAGGCACGGAGCCAGGCACTTCCGCCGGACGCCTGCCACCTCGTCAACGAGGGTCAACGGTCAGGATCGGCTGCCGCTCAGAACGCGGCCGGGCCACGTCGAGGTCATCGAAGGCCGTCGAGCCGCCTCTGCGCGTCGACATGCCCCTGGTCGGCCGCTAAGCGGTACCACCGGGCTGCTTCCAGACGGTCCCGGTTCACTCCGCGGCCTTGCTCGTACATCCACCCGAGGTTGACCTGGCCGAAAACGTTCCCCTGCTCGGCCGACGCGCGGAACCATCGGACGGCTTCCTCGTCGTCCCGTCCCACGCCCCGTCCTTCGCGGTACATCCAGCCGAGGTTGATCTGGCTCGCTGCGTCGCCTTGCTCAGCAGACCGCCGGAGCCAGCGGACCGCTTCCTCGTCGTCCTCGGGCACCCCGAGACCGTCGCGGTACATGACGCCGAGATTGCCTTGAGCGAAAGCGTTGCCCTGCATGGCGGACCGCCGGAACCAGCGGACCGCCTCCTCGTCGTCCTCCGGCACCCCTCGGCCAGTACGGTACATCCAGCCGAGGTTGTTCTGCCCGAGAGCGTTCCCCTGCTCGGCGGAGCGCCGATACCACCGGACCGCCTCGTCATCGTTCTGTTCGACTCCGCGGCCCCGATCGTACGCGAAGCCGAGTTCCACCTGGGCGCGGGCATCGCCCTGCTCGACCGCCCTCCGGTACCAGGACACCGCCTCGCCGTAATCGCGCTCGACGCCACGACCGGCTGCGTACCGCACGCCAAAGCTCCGCCTGCGCATCCGCAGCACCCCGCTCGGCCAGCACGCGGAGCGGCGCGATGTCGAGCTCGCGGACATCCACGTCGGCGACGTCGGGCGCCACCGCCTCGACCGTCACCGCCTCGATCGCCGGCGCCCCGCTCAGGTAGTGCTCCCGCAGCAGCGACTGGTACTCGTGCGGCCGCTGCTCCCCGTTGGTCGCCTCCAGCACCCGCGCCCGAACGCGCCGGAACAGCGTCAGGATCTCCAGCGGCTGATCCAGGTGCGCCAGCAGCGCCGACGTGTACGGGCTGTTTCGCCCCGTCCCGTCCGCCGCCGTCGTCCCCGCCGCCGCCGCCGCAAACGCCACCAACGTCTCGTCCCCCAGCAGGTCCTCGTCGAGCTGCCCGAAGCTCCCGCCGCTGATGCTCCGGCTCGCCACCGTCCGCTGCATCGATCGCGCGAGCGGGTTGTTCCGGCAGGCGTCCAGGATCACCAGCCGCAGCCGCGCCCCCACCGTCGCCACCAGCAGGTCGTCGAGCGTAACCGTCTCGTAGCGAACGTCGACGTCGCGCTCCAGCCGTGCGTCGACCGGCACCAGGTAATTGACGCCGTCCATTTCGAGGCCGTGGCCGGCGTAGAAGACCAGCGAGACGTCCGCGCCCGCGCTCCGGCGCGTGAACGCCCGCAGTGCCTCGGTCAGGTCCCCGCGATCGACGTCGAGCTCCGTCGTCACTTCGAAGCCGATCCGTCGCAGCGCCGCGGCCATGTCGACGGCGTCGTTCTCGGGATTCGGCAGTCGTCCGATGTGGGCATAGGTGCTGTTGCCGACGACCAGCGCCACCTGGCGGGCCAGGGCGACCGACGCCGACGCGGCCACGACGAGCGCCATCACGGCGACGACGAGCAGCTTCGCGGGTCTCATTCCGGTAACTCCTCCCCTCGCGCGCATCCTACGCAAGAGATCGGCGGTCTTCAACGAAGCCCGCTGGCGGGCCACCTCGGCCCTGATCGACGAGGCCTGCGGCCTGACGGCAATGTGATCTACCCCCCTGTTTGCGGGGCGCGCAGTGCCTTCCTGACGCGGTATGTTGCTCGGCGTCGGCTCACACCGCTATGGCCGGGCCTGGGGCGGCACCGGTCGGAGTTGCCGTGATCTGGCGACGCGTGTGCGTCGCGTCGGCCAGACGTTGTTTCCGTCGATCTCGCACAGCTGGATGCGGCCGAGCTCCGCATGCTGACCGAGCAGCGAAACGCGCGAGCGCAAACCGAGCTTGGGGAACTGTACGAGAAAGGACGTGGGATCGTTCAGGACTACGAGGCTGCCGTGGCGCTGTACCGGCAGGCTGCGGAACAGGGAGGTCCCCGCGGGCAGGCAATCTGGTGCCATGTACCCAAACAGGTGGGGAGTCGAGGAAACGACGACGTCGAAGTGCGGCGGTATCGCCGAGCAGGGAGACCCGCGGGGCCAACACGGCCTCGGCGCCGCGTACCGCGACGGTCGCGGCGGTGTGCCGCAGAACCACACGGAAGCGGTTCGATGGTTCCGTCTCTCTTACGAGCAGGGAAACGCCCGCGGGCAGAGCAGCCTCGGCGGAATGTAGGAAACGGATAGGGCGTGCCGCGGGACCATGTGGAAGCGGTCCGGTGGCACCGCCGCGCAGCGGACCAGGGCAGTTCCTGGTCGCAGGCGGTGCTTGGCCGAATGCACGAGCGCGGCCGAGGCGTGCCGGAAGGCCACAAGGCAGCCGTTCGCTGGTACCGCCGCGCAACGGACCAGGCAGTTCCTGGTCGCAGGCGGCGCCTGGCCGGATGCACGAGCGCGGCCGAGGCGTGCCGGAAGACCACGAGGAAGCCGTTCGCTGGTATCGCCGAGCAGCGCGACGCGTACGCCCAGAACAACCTCGACGTCTTGTACGAGCGCGGCCGGGGCGTTCGGCGGGACCGCGTGGAAGCCGTCCGTTGGTACATCTGGCAGCCCTACAGGGGAATGAACGAGCTAAGAAAAACCCCGACCGTTCTCGTTGATGACGCCCCTCGCCTTCTGGCGTGGGCCCGCGGCGCGCGCACCCGAGCCCCAACAGGAGTTGAGCCGACCGTGCGGACCGCGGTGCGGAGGGTCTGATAGCGGCACCTTACGTTAACCAACCGCTCCGGGGAGAGCGACGTTCTCCTACACCGCGCCTGACCTGCTGCGGTGCGTGTCCGTCGGCGACAGTCCGTACTGAACTGTCTGGTATGTTCCGTCGAGTGCCACTTCGGCGATGACCGTCGAGGCAGTAGCACACAAGGTGGGGGGAAGCTCATGAATAGGCACAAAAGCCTTTGGTTGCTCGGGCTCGGATTGCTCATAGCGGGAGGATGGCAGGCTGTGGGATCCTCTCAAGAGGAGCCCTTTCGGTTGAAGGTGGCTCTTTATCCGTGGGTGCCCGACGCGGCGTCCCTTGTGGAGTGGATCGAGGCCGACTTCGAGTCGAAGAATCCCGATATCGATCTAGTGGTGAGGTCCCCGGAACAATCCAATGTCGTGGATCTCGCCTACGATTACGACGAGACAGCGGCAGCGCTCATTGGTAACGGCCCGGATTCTCAGCATCTTGTCGAGGTAGATACCGTGATCCTCGATAGGTTAATCGCTGCGGGCGCGGTTCAGCCGTTCCAGGTCGGGGGAAGCGTCTCGTTTCTGCCCGCGGCTCTCGAGGCGGTCACATGGGAAGGCACCGTTTACGGAGTGCCGCATTGGACGTGCGGGTACTTCGTAATATCCAGGATGCAGGGGGTGCGGCAGGCCGGGACCGTGGCGGAACTCCTGTCTGCGCTCGAAGCAGCTGGCACGAACGCCGTGGATCTAGTCGGTGACCTCGACGGCTCCTGGAACTCCATCGTGGTCTATCTCGACGCTTTCAGGGACACGTATCCTGGGGAGAGTATGCTGGATGCGTTGGCCGCAGACGAACTGGAATCAACCGTCAGAGACGGACTCGCGAGGGTCGGCCATGCATGTACCGTGGCAGGAAGGAACTACTGCGGCGGCGAAGGCGACGACGACGAGTATGTCGAGATGTTCGCGCAGGGTGACGCCGATGCGCTTATAGGCTATTCGGAAAGGCTGCATCCGATTCTGGACGAGGGCGGAGGTGCCCAGGGGAACCTGTACGTCGCGTCTGCCACGCTGGGCCAGGGCGATCAGCCGATGCTGTTTACGGATGCTCTCGTGCTCTCTCAGAACTGTTCCACGGACCGCTGCCGCGATGCGGCGTCGGAGTTTGCAGCGTACTATGTCTCGGATGAGGTATTCGAAGTGGTGCTGATGAGTCTGGATGTGGGCGAGTCGGCGGTGCCTCGGTATCTGCTTCCGTCGACCACCTCCGCCTTTGGCTTCGGCAAGGTCGGCTCGGACCCGCTCTACCGGCAACTATGGCAGGAGGTTGACGGGGCAGTATCCACCCCGAACCGCGGAATACCCGAAGCAAGAGATGCGGGAGTGATTCGTGCGGATCTCAAGCAGGCACTTGGCCTGGAGTAAACGGACGCACTGAGGCTGCACCGGTTGTCGTGGACGCCTATCCTCGCGGCTGCGTTCCGGACCGGGGCGAGCTTCGACCGGGTCGGCGCGCTCGTCGACGCAGGCGGTGACCGCCGACGCCGGTGAGAATCGCGACGATGACGGTGGCCGACCACGAGGCGGCCAGCCGCGGTCGTGGTATCGTTCTGCACACCCTCACCCGCGATGACCATTTCGCGCAGGACTTCCGACAGCCGCCGGCCGTTGGCGAGCGCCCGGAGCCGACGCGCCAGATCCTCCGACACCCGCACCGCGCGACAGTCGTTTGAACACAGGAGTCTCTTTCAATTCCAACGCCCGCAAAACACGGTGTAAGACGTATCGATGCGCGGGGGTCAAGACCGGGACGCCGCGTGTCCCTTCTGCGGAAGCGCAGGGCGGTTCGAGGCGTAGAGTTCGTTGTCGGCAGCGACCTCGGCGCCGGGGGCGTCGGATAACGTGCGATCCGTAAGCTCGTCCCGGCGCGGTTAAAGTTAAAGGCCCGCATCGCCGCACGTGGACGCCTCGCGGCCCTCGATCGTTGAGCAGTCGGCGCGTCGCCCGCTGCCGTTGCGTTTGGGGGGCCGGCAGATCGCGCAGGGCGGATTGCCGTCGGTGAGGGTTTCGGCCGGCCGACGACAATCGCCCCTGCGCGAGAGTTGCTGGCACGTCACCTCCTGCACCAGCACTCCCGCACGCGGAGGGTCAACACAACGCGTGGAGTGGTAGGATGGCCGAAGCCGAACAACGAAGATGGCCGAGAGCACGCGCCCGGGCTACGACGCAGACAGTCCGCTCTGGTGGGGCATCGACCCCAACGGTCGTCCGAACGAGCAGAAGCTCGCCGCGATCGTCGAATCGACCATCGAGATCGCACACCCGGAGCGGATTATCCTCTTCGGCTCCGCTGCGCGCGGGGAAATGAACGAGGACAGCGACCTCGATCTGCTGGTCATCGCCGACATGCATGACCGGCGCGCAACGGCGCGACGGATCAGGCGGGCGCGGCCTCGGCGTAGCGCACCGCTCGACGTCGTGATCGCGACCGCCACCGAGGTCGAAGCCAACCGCCACGACCCGTGTTGCTTCCTCCACGACGCACTGCGCGAAGGGCGGGTGCTTTACGATGCCCGCTCAGCATGACGACGACACCATCCGGAACCTGATTCAGTCGGCAGAGGCGCGCCTCGAGCGTGCCGAGACCTACGACACGAAGACGCGGCCGGAGTTGACGTGCGAGGACGCGCAGCAGGCGGCCGAACTTGCACTCAAGGCGCTGATCAAAGCGCGCCGCGGCGTCTACAAGCGGACGCACGAGATCGAGCACTTGCTCGAGACGCTCGAGGAGCTCGGTGAGATAGTCCCCGCCGCCGTCGAGTCGGCCAAGGAACTGACCGACTACGGCGGCGCCGAGCGCTACGAATTCATCACGGGCAACGCCGAGGCCCCGGCGCTCGAGACCGTCGCCGACGCGGTAAGAGCGGCGCGCGAGACCTTCGCGTGGTGCACGACGCGCATCCGCGCACTGAGTCAGGATCGCTAAGCCGGCCAGCTCTGCGTCCAATAAGGCGGGATCCGTTACCCGTGCCTGGCGCGCCTGCTCGGACACCGCTGGCAGGAGAGGAGTTACCGGATTTGATCGACTCCGTGAACTCCGAGGGCCCGAAGCCCGACCCGCAGAAGGTGCTCGGCGAGACCGAGGACGCGGCAGCGCCGGACCCGTGGACCCCAATCGTGGGTTGGAGGCCCCGTCGGCTCCCGGTGACATCTGCGGCGCCGTCCTCGAGAGGCCAAGCGCTGCCAGCCTCCCCGACAACGACCGCCTGCGCGGACGAGCGAGACGCGTGACGGACAAGCGGCGCGAGTCCTGGACGCCGACGACCACAGCGGTCGTCGACAGAACCGGCGCGGACACGCTGCGGGCGAGTTGGGGGCGGGTGCGCCGTCGGAACCTTGGCGCGGCGGCTGTTGTCGGGATGATCGCGTGGCGACCTGGCTGAACGGCACCTCGCCGCCGTTATCGCACGACGAGCAGTGGCATTCTGCGCCGCGGTCGAGAACCTGGCACAGAGGGCAATTCCGGATGCGACCGATCGCGTTGTGTGTTGCGGTCAGCGACTGCCGCCACATGTGTCGGTTGCCAGACCTCCCCCCGCCTCGCAGCGTGACTACTTGGCGCTTGCGTTCTTGAAACGTCTCGTCGGCTGGGGTCCGTGTCAGCGGTCGGTCGCTCCAGGAAGGGTCGACGTCAGCTGCGGGGTGTGTCGTCGCGGTATGATGCCGTGGATTACCGGTCGCGGCGGGCCGGAGGCCCCGGCCGGATGACTCCGCAGGAGGACGATGCTCACCGAGGGACGCCGATGACGGCCATTCGTGATGCGAGCGCTCGCCGGGCGCTCGTCGGGCTCGCCGCCGTCCTCGCCGCTACCGTCTCGACCCTGTCCAGGGCCTGGAGCGCTCGCCGGGCGGTGGTCGGGCTGGCCGCCTGCCTGCTCGCCGTCCTCCCTGCCGCGTGCGGTGAGCCGCCGGCCGCGGTCACGGAATCCCGGTCGGGCGGGGGAGGATTGTCGCGCGCGCCGAACATCATCTGGATGGTGGCCGACGCCCTCGCGCCGCCGTTCGGGAGCAGCGTCGCGGCGCTCGCCTCGGACGGAGTGTCCTACGAGGTCGCCGCGCGACCGGTGTTCGCGGCCACGCTGCGGTCCGAGCTGCTGACGGGTGTCGACGCCGGGACGCTCGGGCTTGTAGACGAGGGCCTCGCCGCTCCGCCCGCCTCGGGAGTCAGCGTGCTTCCCGAGCGGCTCCGCCGCGCCGGCTACTACACGAGCCGTGCCGGCCAGTCGCTCCACAACCTCTCCGTCGCGGCGCCGGGCGCGGACGGCGACCCGCTCGCCCAGCCGGGACTCCTCGGTGCCTGGGATGCCGCCGGCCCGGAGGCCGACTGGCGCGGCCGGCGGAAGGACTGGGAGTACCCCTGCACCGTGGCGTTCGGGTGCGGCGGTCCGCCCCACGACCCGGAGCGTCCCTTCTTCGCGCTGTTCAACTTGACGACGTCCGGCGCCGCCCTCGACGCCGAGGTCGGGCGCGTGCTGGCCGCTCTCGCGGAGGACGACCTGGAGCGCACGACGGCGGTGTTCCTGACCGGGAGCGCCCCCGGAGCGCCGCTGGTCGTGCGGTGGCCGGCCGGGGCGGCCGCGGACGCGACCGAAGCCGGGCCCGTCCGCGTCGTCGACCTGGCGCCTACGGCGCTCGCGCTGGCGGAAGTGCCGGTGCCGCAGTACATGACGGGCCGGTCACTGCTGCGTGCCGGCGCGGGGGCGGGGGCAGGTGGCGCCGGGCTCGGCCCCGCGGGGCAGAGGCACATCGCCGAGCACGGGGACGCGGCACAGCAGGGCGCCAGGGAGCGCACCGGCGGGGTCGTCGCCCACGCGGCGGCCGCCACCGCACCCGGCTCGGACGCGGCCGCCGTGTCGCTCGGCGCCGCTGCGCGGCCCAGGGCGTCGACGCCGGCCGGCTATCCGACCGGGGGGCTCTTCCATGTGGCGCCTCGCGTCGAGCTGTGGTGCGACACGGACGGGGCGACCATCGTCTACACCACCGAACGCGAGGCGCCGTTCTACTGGCGCCTCTACACCGGGCCGTTCCGGATGCGCTTCTGGACGCTGCGGGCCCAGTGCGGGCGCCTCGGCTACCGCGACAGCGAGGTGCTGCGCTACGAGTTCGACATCGAGTGACGTGCGACGACGACGCGGGGAGGATCCACCGATGACATCGACGACGGCGGCGCACCGGGCGCCGCGAGGGACGACACGGACGGCCTGCCTGGCCCTGCTCACCCTGGCCGGCGTGGTGCTGACCGTCGCCACCTACGAGGCGCAGCCGGAGCGGGCGCCGATCACCGGCATTCAGCAGGTCGCCGACAACCTCTACCTGCTGGCCGATTCCGATCCGTCGGACCAGACGACGTGGACGGGCGGCAACACCGCCATCTTCGTGACCGGGAGCGGCGTCGTCCTGGTCGACACGAAGCTGCCCGGCTACGGCGCCGACATCCTGGAGTACGTGCGCGGCGTGACGGACCTGCCGGTCACCACGATCCTCCACACCCACACGCACTTCGACCACACGGGCAGCACCACGGAGTTCCCGCAGACGGTCAACGTCATCACGCACGAGAACACGGCCGCGCAGATGGCGCGCACGAACTGCAACCCGGTGACCAACTGCGCCGCCTTTCAGGGGGCCAATGCCGTCTACCTGCCGAAGCGCACGTTCTCGGTGCGCACCTCGCTGTTCAACGGCCCCGAACAGATCGACCTCTACCACTTCGGCCGCGGCCACACCAACGGCGACACGTTCGTCGTCTTCCGGGGCGCCCGCGCCGTGCACACCGGCGACATGTTCCAGCGCAAGGCGCTGCCGTTCGTCGACGTGGCGAGCAGCGGCGGGAGCGCGGTCGAGTTCGGCGAGACGTTGACCCGGGCCGTCGAGGGCCTGCCGGAGATCGACATCGTCATCGCCGGGCACGTCAACGAGCCCCTCGCCTGGGGGGACTTCACCGACTTCGCCGGCTTCTACAACCACCTGCTGGGCGAAGCGCAGGCGGGGATCGAGGCGGGCCGGAGCGTCGACGAGGTGGTGGCGGCCTATGCCGTACCGGGCGAGTATGCCGAGTTCAGCGCGGACGAGCAGTCGGTGCGGACGATCGTGCAGCATATCTACGACGAGCAGTAGCGCACGCCGCCGGCGGGCGGAGGCCCGGCGCGGGTCCCCTGATTCCGTAAGGGACCGCGCGGTGCCGGCGGGGTGGAGCCGGGAGACAGCGGTGCCGGGCTCTCACCAGCGGGACGTCCAGCGCGCCGATCAGGCGCGAGAGCAGAGGAAGGTGCAGAATGCGTAATGCATGGCGTACGGCGTTGGTCGTGTTGGCCGTCCTGAGTCTCGTCCCGCTCCCCGCCGGTGCGCAGGACGATGCCGCCGCGGCGCCGCGGACCGCGTGGGGCGCGCCGGATCTGCAGGGGGTCTGGGACTTCCGCACCGCGACGCCGCTGGAGCGGCCCGAGGAGTTCGCGGACATCGACGTTCTGACCGACGAGCAGGCCGCGGAGGTCATCGAGCGGCTCGAGCAGCGTTGGACGCAACTCGCCGAGGGCAGCGAGTCCGACCCCGGGGCGTACAACCAGTTCTGGTTCGACTACGGCACGTCGGTGACCGACGACCGCCGGACGTCGCTCGTCGTCGACCCGCCGGACGGCCGCATCCCGGCGCTGACGGCGGACGGCGAGGCGCGGGCGGCGGCGCGGCGCGACCGCCGGCGGGACCATCCGGCCGACTCGTGGGAGGACCGCGGCATCGCCGAGCGCTGCATCCTCGGGTTCAACGCCGGCCCGCCGATGGAGTCGAGCGCCTACAACAACATCATGCAGGTGTTCCAGACCGAGGACCACGTGGTCATCCTGAACGAGATGGTGAACGACTCCCGCATCGTGCCGCTCGACGGCCGCCCGCACCTGCCGGGCGACGTGCAGCAGTGGCGCGGCGATTCGCGCGGCCGCTGGGAAGGGGAGACCCTCGTCATCGACACCGCCAACTTCACCGCGAAGACCTCGGTCCGCGGGAGCGGCCCGGGCCTGCACCTGGTGGAGCGGCTCACGCGCGCCGACGAGGAGACGCTGCTCTACGAGTACACGGTCAGCGATCCGGCGACCTTCGAGCGCCCCTGGTCGGTGGCGATGCCGATGAAGATGTCGGCGGACCCGGTGTTCGAGTACGCCTGCCACGAGGGCAACTACGGCATGGAGGGCATCCTGGCCGGGGCCCGGGCCGACGAGCGGGAGGCCGCCGAAGCGCGCTGAGCGCGAGATGTCGTCGCCAGTCGGTTGGAGTGATGTGCCCAGCGTTGCGTTCAGGTGAAGGAGGCCCGCGTGCGGCTTGATTCGAAGGCCGGATCTTCCCATCCTCGGCCGCCGGGCGGCCGGGCGACGCGACAGCGACCCGCCCGGCGGCGCGCGATGACCGGGAGCGCAGCCGCGGTCGTGGCCGTCGCGGCGCTGCTGTCGACCGCCGGCTGCGGCCCGGCGGTCCTGAGCGACTCGATCACCCTGCTCCGCCTCCCCGAGGGCGGCCGCCTGCCGAGCGCGCTCGTCGATGACGCGGGGGTAGTCCACGTCGTCTACTTCCAGGGCGAGCCGCGGGCCGGCGATCTGCTCTACGTGCGGCGGGCTCCGGGCGAGGCGGACTGGTCGGAGCCCCAGTACGTCAACAGCCAGGCGGAGACCGCGGTCGGCATCGGGCCGATCGACGGCGGGCAGGTGGCTCTCGGGGCGGACGGCCGCCTGCACGTCGTCTGGTTCAAGCTGGGCCGGACCGACTTCCTCTACACCCGGACCAACGACGCCGGCACCGGCTTCGAGCGGCAGTTCACCCTCGCGGGCGGTGAGGGCGTCGAGGCGGGACCGACCGTCGCCGCCGACCGCGAGGGGGGTGTCTACGTCTTCTGGCACACCGGCGAGCCCCCCGACGCCGAGCGCGCCGTCTGGATGACCGCATCGCACGACAACGGGCGGACGTTCGAGCCGGCCCGCCCCATCAGCGCCGCCGCCGAGGGGGCGTGCGACTGCTGCGGGCTACGGGCCCTGACCGAGGAACCGGGTGTCGTCCACCTGTCCTACCGCGGGGCCGGCGACGACGTGCGCCGCGGCCAGCGCCTGCTGACCTCGCGCGACGCCGGCGCCACGTTCGAGGACATCGGCATCGACGACTGGCGGATCAACGCCTGCCCGATCTCCACCACCAGCCTCGCCGCCGGGCCGGACGGGGCCGCGGTGGCGTGGGAGAACGCCGGGCAGGTCTTCCTGAGCCCCGTCGACCGGCTGGACAAGCTGGAGGAGGCGCTCTCGCCGGACGGCTCGGCCGAGTGGCGGCGCAAGAACCCCGCCGTGGCCGTCAACGAGCGCGGCGAGACGCTCCTGGCGTGGGGTGACGGCCCGGGCTGGCAGTCGGGCGGCACGTTCCACTGGCAACTCTACGACGCCGACGGCCGGCCGACGGAGGATCGCGGGACGGGGCCGGAGATTCCGGAAGGGAGCGTGGCGGCCGTGGTCGCCGAGCCGGACGGCGGCTTCCTGGTGCTCTTCTAGGTGCGGCCGCGGAGCCTCAATTGCCCCAGCCGTAACCGACGCGCACGTAGTAGTAGGCGCCGCTG
>JAPOVI010000427.1 GCA_026708265.1 Acidobacteriota bacterium | reverse complement strand
GTTCGTAGAAGTCGCCGTCGGGCAGGGCGGGGGCCCCGGAGGCCTCCCCGTCCCCGGGGGCGGCGGCGATCGCGGCGCGGCCCGTCTCGAGCAGGATGTCGCCGACGTGCCGCGTGTCGTGGAGCGGGCGCATCGCCGGCTGCATCAGGCCGCCGGGCCCGTCGAGCGGGCGGTGGTCGCCCCACGACTCCAGCGGGGTGTGCGCGGGCAGGATGAGGTCGGCCCGCGCCGTCGTCTCGTCCGGATGCGGAGCCGTCGCGACCACCAGCGGCACCGCGTCGAGGGCCGCGCCGAATTCGGCCGCCCCCGGCAGCGTGTGCATGGGGTTCACCTGGTGGAGGAGCAGCACGTCGATCTCGCCCCCCCGCATTGCCTCCGCCAGGTCGATGACGTCCTGGTACGTCGCTGCGGCGTCCCACATCGTCGCGGTAGGGAAGCGGACCGTCGCACCGACGTTGCCCGCCACGCAGTTGAGCAGCGCGACGGCGACCTCGGTCTCCGTCGCGCCGGCGCCCCCCCCGGCGGTCCCGCGGCCGACGGCGAGAGTCCGGCCGGGTCCGAGGTCCGGGTCCGAGAAGGCCCGAGCCAGCTCGGCGATGCGAGCCGCGGGCACGCCGCTCCGGGCGGCCGCCGCCTCGGGGCTCCAGGCTTCGACCAGCCCGCGGATCCGGTCGATCTCGCTTTCCGCGAGCAGGTCGCCCTGCACCCGCCCCTCTGCCACGATGGTTCGTACCATCGCGGCCGCCACCGCTCCCTCGGCGCCCGGCTCCGGGGCGATCCACTCGTCCGCGCTCGACGCGGTGAGCGACAGGCGCGGCTCCAGGTGCACGAAGCGCGCGGAGCGGCCGTTGCCGGGACGCCGCGCTTCCGCCAGGTCGCGGGCGTGGCCCACGGTGGAGAGCCAGGTCTCCAGGAAGTCCGCTCCGAACGAGACGACCAGGTCGGCACGGGCGAAGTCGTGCTGCGGCAGGCCGTCGCGCCCGAAGACCGCCCGGTTGGCGGCCCGCAGCGGCTCGTAGGCGAACGCCTCGTACCGCAGCCGGCGGGCGCCGCCCATGGCCGCGGCCCAGCGGTCGACGAGCGCATCCAGGGTGCCGGTCAGGACGGGGGTCACGATGGCGATGCGGTCACCCCGTCCGGTCGCCCGCAGATCGGCGAGGCGGTCGGAGAGCGTGCGTTGCCCCCGCTCCCAGTCGATCGGGTCGAGCACGGTCCGGCCGGTGGCCGTGTGCGTGATGCGGCGCCGGTGTGGGCCGCGGTAGCGGTCCGGGCTGTAGAGTCCCTGGAGCGCCGCCTGGCCGCGCACGCAGAGGGAGCCGCGGTTCGCCGGGTGCGCCGGATTGCCCTCGACCTTTATCGCCCGCCCTTCGCGAGTCTTGACGAGGGTGCCGCAGCCGGACGGGCACTCGCCGCAGACGCTGGCGTACCAGGTCGCGATGCCCGGAACGACGTCATCGGGAGGCACGACGTAGGGAATGATCCGTTCGGGCGGGGCGGGGGCGCACGCGCTGACGGCGGCGGCCGACCCGGCCCCGCCGAGCACGCGCAGGAACGTGCGGCGCCCGACGGTCTCGGTCAGTCCGGCCAACCCGCCCGGGGGGGACGATTCCTTCACTGCTTCGCTCTCCGCGCGGCCGCTCGGCGCCCAACCCAATCCTTCCGGAGTCCGCGCAGGCTCCTAGTAGTGGCAGATGACGCAGTCCCGGGACGCCTCCCGCTCCGCGTGGCAGTCGACGCACCATCCCATCGAAAGCGATTCGGCCTGGCGGGCGATGCTCATCGAGGCAACGTCCCCGTGGCACGTGGAGCAGTCGACGCCGGCCCGGACGTGGGCCTTGTGGCTGAAGCGGACGTAGTCTGGCAGGTCGTGGACCCGCACCCAGGGAATCGGCTCCTGCCGCTCCCAGTAGCCGAGCACCCGCTCGATCTCGGGGCGCTCGTTCAGGATGGTCCGGTGGCAGCCGGCGCAGCGCTCGACGGAGGGTATCCCCGCCACCGGTCCGCGCCGCGCGTACGTGTGGCAGAACTGGCAGTCGATGCCGGCGCGGGCGACGTGCCGTGCATGGCTGAAGGCAATCGGTTGCGCGCCCGGAGCCTCGCTCGGGGTCGAGCCGCCGTCGGCGCCGGTGTCCAGTTGCGCGACTGCCGCCGGCTCCCGGGCTTGCGCCCGCGTGAGGACGAGCGCGGACGCCGTGACCAGCGCCGCCGCGAGGGCTGCGCAGGCCGCAGGAACCCACCACCCGTGGGGACGATTGCCAGGCAACATGATCGGGGGAACCGTCCGAGCAGGCCGTCGAACCAGCCGTATGATACGCTGGCGACCGCCGAGGCGCCAACCCGGCGGCCGGGTCCCACCGCGAGCGCCGCCAACCCGTCGCAGGCTCCGGGTCGGCCCCAGCCCCCACCGTCCTGGGAGCGTGCGCCGCGGCACGCACTCCGTTGGCGTTCTGCGGCGCAAGCTCCCAGGCCGGCCGGTCACCCGTGCTACACTCCGCCGGTTTGAACTCGTCGCGCAGGGTTTGGTCCGCCCGTGGCATCGTGCTCACCCTGGCGCTGGCCGGCTGGAGCGCGGCCGGCGGGGCGTCCGCGTACGCACAGACCGCCGGAGGACCCCGCCCCGAAGGGCTGGTGCCGCGCTCCGTCGGCTTCCTCTCCGCCTACCGCCTGCACCTGAACGCCATCCGCACCCTGGGCAACGGAGACCGCAGCTTCGCGTGGGATTCGGACATCGGGGCCGATCTCGACCTCTTCGACCTCGGCTTCGTGCGCGGGAACCTCTTCGTCAACGTCGAGTCGATCCTCGGCGACGAGCGGCGGGCGATCGATCCGAACCAGAACAACTACACGATCGACACGACGGTCTTCGTGCGCCTGCCGCGAGGCGCTCTCGGCGTGACGTTCCACCACATCTCGCGCCACCTCGCCGACCGGGAGAACAAGGACGCGGTCGCCTGGAACATGGCGGGACTGAACTACGCGGATCGCTTTCGGCTCGGTGCAATGGATCTGTACTACAGCGGCGCCGCGTACGCGCGGGTGCTCCGGGCCGGCGTCGACTACGAGAGCGAGTTCAACGTTCGCGTGCGCCTGGCGTACCCCGCCGAGAGCCGCGTGGCGCTCATCCTCGACCTCGACGGGACGGCGGTCGGGGTGACGCGCAGGATATACAACCGGCCGATGCAGCACGGGCATCGGTTCGAGAGCGGCCTGCGCATCCGGGGGCGGGCCGGCACGGCCGAGTTGGTCTTCGGCCGCGAGCGGCGCATCGACGCGGATCCGTTCGAACGACGCCCGGTCGAGTGGAACCGCTTCGGCTTCCGCTTCGTCGTCGGGTAGCACGCGGGCGCGGGTCAGGCCGGCCCGTGTGAGATAATCGCCGCCATGCGGATCCTGCGACTCGCCCGCGTCCGGCGCAGCTTCGGGGTGGCGGCGGTCGTTGCCGCGATCGGTGTCGTCGTCGTCGGCGGTTCGGTCACCGTCGACGCGACCGTCCGACCGGCCCCGCTCGACTACCGCATCGTCACCCTCGACAACGGCTTGACGGTGATCCTCTCGGAGGACCACTCGACGCCCATCGTCCACCTGCAGCTCTGGTACCACGTCGGCTCGAAGAACGAGCCGCCGGGCCGCACGGGATTCGCGCACCTGTTCGAGCACCTTATGTTCAAGGGCTCCCACAACGTGCGCTCCGACGAGCACCTGACGCTGATCTCGCGCGTCGGCGGCGACGGCAACGCCTACACGACCGAGGACGTCACCGTCTATTTCGAGACGGTGCCGGCCCAGTACCTGCCGCTGGTGCTGTGGCTCGAGGCGGACCGGATGGCCACGCTCCGCATCAGCGAGGCGGCGCTCGCCTCCGAGCGCGAGGTGGTCAAGGAGGAGCGCCGCTGGCGCTACGAGAGCGAGCCGTTCGGCCTGATGTCCGAAATCATCTACGACCACGCATTCACGACCCATCCCTACAAGCACACGACGATCGGGTCGATGGAGGACATCGAGGCGGCGTCGATCGAGGACGTGCAGGACTTCTTCGACACCTATTACGTGCCGGAGAACGCGACGCTCACGCTGGTGGGCGACTTCGATCCCGACGAAGCGCTGCAGATGGTGGAGCACTACTTCGGCCGGGTCCCCAAGGCCTCGAAGCCGGTCCCGCGGGCGATTCCGCGCGAGCCGGCGCCGGCGGGGGAGCGGCGGGTCACCGTCGAAGCCGACAACTGGCCCCTGCCCGCGGTCGTGGTGGCGCATCCCATCACCTACGACGGCCATCCCGACGCCTATCCGCTGCACATCCTGAGCAAGGTCCTGTCGGACGGCGCCAGCGCGCGCATTCCGCGGCGCGTCGTGTACGAGAAGCGGCTCGCGGTGCAGGCGTTCGGCGACCAGAACATCATCGAGGATCCCAATCTGTTCTACGCGGTCGGCCTGGTGCAGCCGGGCCGGTCGCCGGACGAGGTGGCCGACGCACTCATCGCGGAGCTCGACCGGCTCAAGGCGGAGCCGCCGCACGACGACGAGCTGCAGCGCGCCAAGAACCAGTTCGCGCGGGACTACGTGATCGGCCGCATCACGAACCAGCAGAAGGCGGCGCACCTCGCCCACGCGGCCGTCATCCACGACGACGTCACGACCGCCGACGCGGAGTTCGACATCTTCATGACCGTCACGAAGGCCGACGTGCAGCGCGTGGCGCGGACCTACTTCCGCGACGACAACCGGCTCGTCCTGACGATCGTGCCGCGCATGCCCCGCGGACCGCGCAGCTTCTTCGGCGGGGGAGGAGGGGCGCGATGAGCCGGCGGACCGCGGCGGCCCTCGTCGCCGTCGTGCTGGCGTGCGCGATCGCGGCGCCTGCCGCCGCGCAGCGCGGGCGGGCGTCGCGCACGGTCGACTGGCCGCGCGAGTCGCCGCCCCCGCCCCTCCTGGAGCGGCCGGTCGCCTTCCCGGAGTACGAGATCCGCACCCTCGCCAACGGCCTGCGGGTGGTCTATGTCGGTCACCACGAGCAGCCGGCGGTGACGGTGCGGCTGCTCGTGGCGGCCGGCGCGTCAAACGATCCGCCCGGCAAGCCCGGCGTGGCCGCGATGGCGGCCCGGCTGCTCGACCAGGGAACGACGACGCGTGCGGCCCAGGACATCGCCGGCATCGTCGACTACGTCGGCGGGGCCCTCGACGTCGGCGCCGGGAGCGACCTCAGCTTCGTCAACGTGATCGTGCTGCGCGACGATTTCGATCTCGCCCTCGACATCCTGTCGGACGTGACGCGCCGGCCGGCGTTCGCGCCGGACGAGGTCGAGCGGCAGCGGCAGCAGGTGCTGTCGGCCATGCAGGTGAGCTACGACGATCCGGCCTACCTCGCCGACATCGTCTTCAACCGGCTGGTCTATGGATTCCACCCCTACGGGGTGCCGCCGAACGGGACGCCGGAGTCGGTTCGGGCGATGACGCGCGCCGATCTGGTGGCCTTCCACCGGACGCACTTCATGCCGAACAACGCCGTCCTCGCCGTCGTCGGGGACGTGACCGCGGAGGAGGCGTTCGCGGGCGTCGAACGGGCGCTCGGGGACTGGCCGACGAGCGCGCTGCCGCGCCCGGGCACGACGGAGGCACCGCCGCCGACGCGCCGCCTCGTGGTCATCGACAGGCCCGGCGCCGTGCAGACCGCCGTGCGGGCGGGTCACGTCGCGCTGCCGCGGGCGCATCCCGACTACCTGACCCTGGACGTGGCGGTGAAGATTCTCGGCGGGGAGGGCGGCAACCGGCTGGGGACCGTGCTGCGTACGGAGCGGTCGCTCACCTACGCGGCCTCGGCCGACGTAGCGGCCCGGCGGACGGCCGGCGACTTCATGGCCACGACCGACACGCGCTCGGCGGCGACCGCCGATGCGCTGCGGCTGACCGTCGACGAGATCGCGCGTCTCCGGCGCGAGCCGGTCCGGGAGCGGGAGCTCCGCGGGGCGCAGGCGTACCTCGCGGGCAACTTCCCGATCACGCTGGAGACCCCGAACGCCATCGCCGCCCAGGTGCTCGAGGCGATCCTGTACGGGCTCGACCTCGAGGCCCTCGAGCGTTACCCGGAGCGCGTCAACGACGTCAGCGTGCGCGACATCCAGCGCGTGGCTCAGGACTGGCTGAAGCCCGCCAGTCTTTCCATCGTCCTCGTCGGCGATGCCTCGACGTTCGTCGACGATCTGCCGCGGGTCGGCTTCGACCGCATCGAGGTCGTGCCGCAGGCCGAGCTCGATCTGCTCGCCCCCGACTTCCGCCGCCGCGGCGCCGGGGCACCCTAGGAGCTTGCGTCGCCTGACGGCTCCGCCTGGCCGCTCCACGTGCCCAAGGTGCTGATCTCGTGCGGGGAGCCGTCCGGCGATCTCTACGCCGGCGCGCTGGCGCGTGAGATTCGCGCGATCGATCCGGAATCGCGGATCTACGGGCTCGGCGGCGAGCGGCTCCGCGAGAGCGGCGGCGAACTGCTCGCCGACTACCGCGGACTGACGGTCACCGGGCTCTCGGAGGCGCTGGCGGTCGTGCCGCGCTCGTACGCCACCTACCGCCGGCTGGTGGCGCGGGCCCGTGCGGACCGGCCCGACGTGTTCGTCGCCGTCGATTTCCCCGAGATCAACTTCCGCGTGGCGGCGGCGATGCGGCGTCTCGGGGTGCCCGTGGTCTACTACATCGGGCCCCAGGTGTGGGCGTGGCGGCGCGGGCGCCTCCGGGCGATGCGACGGTTCGTCGACCTGGCCCTGGTCATCTTCCCGTTCGAGGCGGCGCTCTACCGCGACGCGCAGATCCCGGTGCGCTTCGTCGGCCACCCCCTGCTCGAGCTGACGGCGGCCACCGGGGCGCGCGAACCGCTGCTCCGCTCGCTCGGTCTGGATCCGCAGGCGCCGACCGTCGCCCTGCTGCCGGGGAGTCGGCCGAACGAGCTGCGCGCGATCCTGCCCGACATGGCGGCCGGGGCGGCGATTGTCCGCGATCGCGTGCCCCGCGTGCAGTTCGTGGTGGCACGGGCGCCGCACCTCGACGACGAGCTCCTGGCGCCGATGCGGCCCCTCGCGGCCAGCGGCGCCGCCGCCATCGTCGAGGGGCGCGCGGACGATGTCCTCGCGGCGTCCGACGCGGTGGTGACCGCCTCGGGGACAGCGACCGTGCAGACTGCCATCCATGGACGTCCGATGGTCATCGTCTACCGCCTGTCTTCGCTGACGTATCACGTGGTGCGGGCCTTCTCCCACGTCCGCAACGCGGGCATGGTGAACCTCATCGCCGACGAGCAGGTGGTGCCGGAGCTGTTGCAGAAGGCGTTGACACCGGCCGCAGTGGCCGACGAGGTCGTGCGCTTCCTCACCGATGCGGACTTGGCGGCCCGCACGCGTGCGGCGCTGGATCGGGTGCGGAAGAGGTTGGGCGCGGTGGGCGCGAGCCGCCGCGCGGCGGAGCACGTGCTGGCGCTTGTCCGCTAGGACCGCCCGCATGGCCGGGGCGCATTCGTTACACTCGTGGAGCGGATGGTCGATGCGAGAGCGACAGCCCCGGTGACGACCAGCGGGGACGCTTCAGGTATGGGGACCCCGGTCCGGGGCGGTCGGAGACGGCGCGCCACGTCGCGGTCGCTGGCGGGCATCGCCCGGATCGCTGCCGTGCTCGGCCTGCTGCAGGCGGCCGTGCTGCCCGCGGCCGGGCAGTCGAACACCGGCGAGCTCGTCGGGATCGTGCGCGACGAGTCGGGAGGCGTGCTGCCGGGCGCGGAGGTGATTGCGACGCACCTCGGCACGGGGTTCGAGATCCACCGGGTGACCGCGGCCGACGGCCGGTTCTTCATGGGGTCGCTGCCGATCGGGGACTGGGAGGTGGCGGCCGAGCTGCCCGGCTTCCGGCGCGTCGTGCAGACCGGCATCGTGGTCGAGATTGGCCGTACGCTCGACCTCGAGTTCAGCCTCGACCTCGGCCAGATCACGGAGGAAGTGACCGTGACGGCCGCCACACCCCTGCTGCAGAGGACCACGGCCGAGATCAGCGACGTCATCGAGAACCGCGAGGTCGAGCAGATCCCGCTGAACGGGCGCCAGTTCCTGCAGCTCGCCCAGCTCAGCGACGCGGTCGTGATCCCTCCCGGCGGCACGCGCGGCGCCGCCCTGCAGCAGGCCGGCCCCCTTCCCAACGTCGGCGGCCAGCGCGCCGGCCACAACATCTACCTGCTCGACGGCGTGAAGGTGACCGACGAGCTCTTCAACAACCTGGTGATCAACCCGTCGGTCGACTCGATCCAGGAGTTCAAGATCCAGAAGTCGATGTACCCCCCGGAGTTCGGGGGCAAGGCGTCGGCCCTGATCAACGTTGCCACCAAGTCGGGCTCCAACCGGAACCACGGCAGCGTGTTCACGTTCGTGCGCGACGAGCGCTTCGACGCCCACAACTACTTCGATCCGCGGGACGAGCCGGTTCCGCCGCTCGACCAGCGGCAGTTCGGCGGATCCTTCGGGGGGGCGATCGCCCGCGACCGAACCTTCGTGTTCCTGAGCTACGAGGGGCAGCGGACGGCGCGCTCGCTCACCCGGACGTTCTCGGTGCCGTCGGCGGCCGTCCGCGGCGGCGACTTCGCGGGGCACGATCCGCTCTGCGACCCGGTGACCCGCGACCCGGGCACCGGGGCGTGCGGAACGTACTTCGCCGGCAACCGGATTCCGGCGGATCGCATCGATCCCGTGGCGAGGGCCTTCCTCGAGCGCGTGCCGTTGCCCAACTCGGGGGCCGGCGAGGTGCAGAACCTGACCTCGGTCGAGCCTTCCGAGAGCGACATCGATCAGTTCAGCGTGCGGATCGACCAGCGCATCGGCACGAGCGACCAGGCGTTCGTGCGCTTCAGCACCTTCGACGCCTACGACCTCCAGCCGTTCGGGACGAGCGTGCAGCAGGAGACGCTGATCCCCGGCTTCGGACGCACGCTCTCGACCCGGACGCGCAACCTGGCCGCCAGCTACACCCGCACCATCGGGACGTCGATGCTGAACGAGACGCGCTTCGGGTGGATGAGCGTCGACGGCGGACAGGAGGGCCTGAACCGGGGCGTCGACTTCGCCGGCTCGGTCGGGCTCCTCGGCGTGACCCGCGACGCGCGGGACGTCGGCTTCCCGCAGATCGACACCGGCGGGCTCTACAGCGCCATGGGCGACCCGACGAGCTTCGTCTTCCGGCGAAACGAGCACTTCGAGCTCTACGACAACTTCCTGATCGACCGCGGCGCGCACCGGCTGAAGTTCGGCGCGTACTGGTTCCACCTCCGCTTCCGGCCCGAGAACCCGGACACCGCCCGCGGCCGGTTCCTCTACACCGGCCGCTTCAGCGGCAACGCGTTCGCGGACTTCCTGCTCGGCCACCCCGTGCAGGCCCGCTCCGGCGTCGGCGGCCGCGGCGACGAGGACGCGCGGACCAACTGGGTGCACCTGTACGCCCAGGACGACTGGCGGGTGCGTGACGACCTGACCCTGAACGTCGGGCTGCGCTACGAGATCAACCAGCACCTGCGCGACCTCGACAACCGCCTGTCGACCATCGACGTCTCGGTACCGGGGGGGCGCTACGTCATTGCCAGCGACGACGAGGGCAACATCTCTCCCGCGGCGCGGGGTCTGCTGCCGCTCATCCCGATCCCGTGGGTGACGTCGGCCGAGATCGGCTGGGACCGCAGCCTGCTTCGGCCGAGCAAGAAGCGCTTCGCCCCGCGCCTCGGCTTCGCCTGGGTGCCGGACGACGAGGGGCGGACGGTGGTGCGCGGCGGGTACGGCATCTTCCTCAACCAGTGGGCCTACAGCGTGCAGACGGCGTTCACCCGCAACCTGCCGTTCTTCTTCCTGAAGCAGGTGGACGTTCCGGCGGGGCAGTTCGTGCCGAGCTTCGACACGCGCACCATCCTCGCCTCCGATCCCACGGGCAGCATCGGCGGCTCCATCATGGACTACGACTTCCGGGTGGAGTACACGCAGACCTGGTCCGGCGGCTTCCAGACCGAGGTGCTCCCGTCGACGGTGTTCGAGCTCTTCTACATGGGGTCGTACACCATCGGGGCGGACAACTCCACCGTCCACAACGTCCCGCGGCCCGGGTCCGGCTCGATCAGCGCGCGGCGCGACATCCCGCAGTTGGCGGGCATCCGCGCCATCCGGTTCGACGGCAAGTCGATCTACCACGCGGTGACGCTCAAGCTTCTCCGTCGCCTGCGCGGCGACCTGGCGTTCGACGTGGCGTACACCCTGTCGCGTTCGGAGGACGACGCGTCGAGCCCGGGGCCGACCGCCTTCGAGGCGAACGTGCCGCAGGACGTGCGCAACATCTTCCCGGGCGAGAACGCGCTGTCGAGCTTCGACCACCGGCACCAGTTCGTCGGCAGCGCCGCCTACGAGCTGCCCTTCCAGCGCTCCGCCGGAGGCTGGCGCGAGGGACTCTTCGGCCACTGGCGCATCAACGCCATCGTCACCGCCCAGTCGGGCGCGCCGTTCACGGTGAACGTCACCGACGACGTGGCGAACATCGGCGCGGGGCCGGCGCAGCGGCCCGACATGACGGGGGACCCGAACCTGTCCCGCGGCGAGCGGACGGTCGAGCGCTGGTTCGACACCGACGCCTTCGCGCTGCAGGCGCCCTTCACGTTCGGCAGCTCCCCCCGCAACCCCGTCTTCGCCCCCGGCTTCGCCAACGTCGATCTGGCGGTCGCCAAGAGCTGGCTGCTCGACGGCGGCGGCCGGCTGGAGTTCCGGTGGGAGATCTTCAACCTCCTGAACCGGGCCAACTTCGACCTGCCGAACCGCTACTTCGGTTCCCCCAACTTCGGGCGCATCTTCAGCGCCCTGAACGCGCGGGAGATGCAGTTCGGCCTGCGCTACGCGTTCTGAGCGGTGCGGGCGAGGCGCACGCGGAGGTCGGCGGCGTCCCGGCAGTGCTGGACGGCGTCGAGGGCGACGGCGAGCGGCAGGCGGGCCGCGTCGCTCTCCGCCAGCACCGGTTCGAGGTCCGCCATGCCGCGCCCGGCGAGGACCGCCCGCAGGACCGCGCCGCGCTCCAGCAGGCGCCCTTCCCGGCGTCCTTCGTGGCGCTGCCGGCGGAGCCACGGCGTGTCCTCGGGTCCGGTGCCGTCGCGCGTGCCGAGAGCCCGGGCGACGCGCGCCAGTGCGCCGTCGGTGGCGTCGGAGCGAACCGGCTCGTTGAGCGCGCCGTGGATCTCGGCCGCCGTCCAGCCTGGGAAGGCTACGCTCGCCGCCACCGTCCGGTAGCGCCCGGCATCGAGGCGGTGGATGGTCAATCCGGGCACCCGCCCCACCGGGCGCGAAGGCGACGTGACGTCGGGCACCTCGACCCACACTTCGAGGAAGCCCCACGCGGCGTAGAGGCCGAGCTTGCCGCGGCGGACGTCGGTGGTGTGGTCGACCTCCAGGACGACGTCGGGCCGGTCGTGCTCGCCGAGGACGAGTCCCGTTTCGCCGGGGATGCGGGCCCGGGCGGGGTAGAGGTAGGCCACTTCGTCGGCTTGCATGATGCGGCGCCGCTCGCGCTCCCCGGCGTTCCAGATGAGGTCCATCGAGCCGCGGCACTCGATGGGCCCGCCGCGGAGGCTGGCGATTACCTCGCTCAGGGCGGAGAGTCGTCGGGAGGGCTGCTCGTGCGTCCCGCTGGTCGGCTCGGCCACGACCCAGGCGGTCTCCGTGGCGGCGTCCCAGTACTCGAAGCGTCCCTCGTAGTGGTCGACCGCGTCGCGCGTGAGCTGGAACGACCGGCAGCCCGGGAAGCTGGGCGAGGGCGGCGCGTCCTCCCGGGGAGCATCGTGCCGCAGGGCATCTGCCGTGCGATTCATGACCACCTCCTGATTGGCGCCCGCGAGGAACGACGCGCAGGGGCGCACTCCCATGCTCGCACGCGGCAGCCTTCTGCGGCAAGGGGACGGCCGACGCGTGTCGTGCGCATCACGCCGATGCCCGCAATTCTCCCGTCGTCCCGATTCCTGCGGGGGCCCGAGGACGGTACCCGCCCGAGCGGGTCAGGATCACTCCGTGCCCGCGCAGGCGCGCTAGCCCGCCATTCGTCGCCTGCGGCTCCGCTCCGCGCCCAACCCAATCCTTCAGGAGTCCGCGCCGTTCTACGGCGCGGACTCCTGGCGCCGCCAAC
>JAPOVI010000188.1 GCA_026708265.1 Acidobacteriota bacterium | reverse complement strand
GGTCGTTCGGTGTGGACAGATGGGAGATCGAGTGGGAGAAGGTGGTCAGAGGCCAAACCACGTTCACTGGCAGCCAGCACAAGGCGACCACGACTAAGTCCGAGTTCACGCTGCTGAACCTGGAAGCCGGCGAGGTGTACGACGTCCGGATCCGGCCAATCAGCGACACGCTCGGCACGGGCGCATGGACCGCCGTGACGCTCTTCCATGAGGATCCCCCAGTAGAGGTGCCGATCAGCAAGGAACTCACTGCGTCGGAGACGTTCTCCTGGCCGTGGGCGGATGCGACTCGGGCCGTGATCGTTCTGGAAGGCGGTCAGGGTGGATCAGGCGGTGGCGGCGGAGGAGGGGCTTCTCCGTTCCTGACCACGGGAACGTCGGCGTCGAATCTACCGGTAGGTGGCCATGGCGGTGCCGGGGGAGGCGATGGCGGCGGCGCGGGAGGTACTTCCAGCACGTCTACCAGTCCCTACGGCAAGGGCGCGGACGGATCCGGCCGTGGCGGCGGCGGCGGCGGCTCAGGCCACTGGCGCGGTGTCGGCGGCAGGGGTGCGGACTACGGCGGCAGCGCGGAACGTGAGATCGGCAGCGCGTACCACAGGAGCAGTCCGTTCGGCGGCGGCGGCGGCGGTCCGTATGGTGGCGAAGGTGGCCAGTTTGGGATCTTCCGTACCACCAGCAGCGTGCATCGAACGGGTGGCGCCGGCGGCGGTGGCGAAGCCGGCGCGTCTGGTGGCGACACCACGCTCATCATCGACAACGGTGAGTCTCACGTCGCAGCCGGTGGTCTCGGTGGCAGCGGCGGTGGAGGCGGCAGTTCGCCGATCTCCGATGTCGCAACACAGCCGGGCGACGGCGCGGGGCAGGACGCCCGCGGCGGTGGTGGTGGTGCGGGCGGCACCGGCGGCGACAATCCGTCGAGCGAGGTCTACCTCAACCGTACCGGTGGCCGTGGTGGCGCTGGTGGACAGGGCCAGGACGGAACCATCACTGTCGTGCAGGCGTCAGGCCTTCGCGTTGGCAGTCAGCTACAGATTTCCGTGGGTGCCGGTGGTGTCGGTGGTGCCGGTGGCAAGGGAGGCGAGGCCTTGGACGTCACGACCGCGATCGAACGTCAATTCACCGGATCTCCCGAGTACGACGGGACGGACGGTACAGACGGCAATGCCGGCACAGCAGGGTCGGCAGGCAAGGTCACGATCTACCCGCGACCGTAGCGGCGATCCGAACCAAGGAGACCGAGAACGATGGCATTCAGACTGGCCGACCCCGGGGCGACCTACCGCACTCCGGTGGCGATCGCGGTGCCCGCGGCGGGCGGAAGGACCGAGAAACTCGGCTGCGTTCTGCACTTCCGGTTGCTCGAGGCTTCCGAGGTGCGGGACCTCGCGCTCGAAGGGGACGAGGCGTACCTGGCGGGCATCCTCGCCGGCTGGGAGGAGATTGCCGACTTCGACGGCGAGCCGCTCGAGTTCGACGGAGAGAACGTCGAGAAGCTGGCCCGGATCGGCTACTTCACCCGCTCCGTCGCGGAGGCCTACGACCGTTTCAGCCAGGGCCTGCCGGCAAAAAACTCCGTGGCGTCGCTCGCCAATGGTTCAGCCGGGGGAGCGGCGCGGACGAAGCGGAAGAAGACGCACGCGCGTTCGGTATCCGGGTAGATCCGGACTCGTTGCCACAGGAGAGAGATTTCGATGTCTTACCCGAGAACTGGGACACGGTCCTTGCCTTCTTCGCCGCCCAGACGCAGTGGCGGCACGGCCCGGACGGCCGGCTGGTGGGCCTGGACTACGCGGGTGTCCGCGCCGCGGTCCGGGGACTGGTTGCCGACGGTTGCGGGGAACGTCGCCAGGGCAGGAGGTTGAAGTGGCGGAGCGTGTTCAGCGGCTTGCGCGTGATGGAGGCAGCCGTACTGGAAGAGCTAGGCAAGCGATGAGCAGCCGGTGTCGCGTCTCGCGGCCGCGTGCGGCGACCCGCCGTGCCGGGCGACTGGAGAACCAGGTCATGGAGGAGAAGAGGTAATGAGACTCGGTGTTTGCTTGACGAAGGATGGCAGGGGCCTCGTCGGAGCCCTTCGCGACGTGGCGAGGGAACTCGACGAGATGACCCGCGCCGCGAAGAGCGCCGGCGGCGTGGCGCACAGATACGTCGCAGCCAGCAGGACCGTCGCCCAGGCGCGGGCGAACGGAGTGCTGCAGCAGATCGTCCGAAGACGGAAAGAGGCACCGACGGGGCGTTTCCAGTACGTCGTTCAGCACCTGCGGCTCCTTCGCGATGTCACCGGCGATGCCATGTGCCAGACCGAGGTCGCCGGCCGCGGCGATGTCATCAGCCCCTCCATCCACGTGACGGTCGAGACCTCGGCCGGCGGCGACGCGAACGGCTTCGGCCCCGAACTGGGGCTCCGGATCCGGCGCGAACTGGAGCCGCTCATTCGCGACGTGATGGTCAACGAACGACGCCCTGGCGGCGTCCTGAACCCGACGGATCGAATCCATGTCTGAAATCACACTCCACGTAAGCAGCGGCTCCGGTGTGCGGCACCAGGTGAGTGTGCTGGAAAAGAAGCTCGGCGACGGTTTCACGCAGCGCGCCGCGGAAGGCCTGAACAACGTCGCCATGAAGTACGACGCCGTGTGGAAGGGGCTGTCAGCGGAAGAGGCGGCAGGCCTGCTCCAGTTCTTCCGGGATCGGGCAGGGACCGAACCCTTCACGGTCACCTCGCTGCCCGAGCCGTTGAACACCCGAAAGTGGATCTGCAAGAACTGGTCCGAGGTGTGGATTTCGGCCGAGCGCCGGAACGTCCGGGCAGTGTTCGAGGAGGACTTCAGCCTGTGAACCTTCCCGACCAGAAGCGTATGGACGCCGGCGCCGTCGTCGACTTGTTCACGGTGCGTTTCCAGGATGGCCCTGTCGCCGTGCGGCGCTACACGACCGGCCCCTCGGGCGGCGCGGCGGTGCGCTACGACCGTCAGGAGTACACGCCGCTGCCGATCGCGCTGGAGGGCGCAGGCTACGCGTCTTCCGGCGTCTCCTCCCGGCCGTCGCTTCGCGTGTCGCTGCTCGACAGCGGTTCCGCCGACCCGGCGAGTTGGCACGGCGCCACGGTGGAGCGTGTGCGGACACTCGCGCGCTACCTGGACGGCGCTACCGAGGCCGATCCGGCGCGGCACTGGCCCCGCGAGGCCTGGGTGGTCGATCGGCTCAAGAGGCGCGGCCGCGACGAGATCGTCTGGGAGCTTTCCTCGCCGCTCGACCTGGAACTCGCCACGACGCCGCGCCGCCAGGTGCTGCGGGACGTCTGCCAGTGGGAGTACCGGCGCCGCGGGGAGACGGGTTGGGAGGCCCCGCCGGCGGACAACGGCTGTCCGTACAGCGGTGAGGAGATGTGGGACGCCAACGACCAGGCGGTTACAGCGGGCAACGAGAAGGACGACGCCTGTTCCCGCCGTTTGTCGGGCTGCAAGCTGCGTTTCGGGAACGAAGGGCCGCTACCGTTCGGTGGCTTTGCCGGCTCGGCGAGATCCGGTCGATGAACGTCCTGGCTGCTGTCGGTCCTGAGGCCGTCCCCGCGATGCAGGCCCATGCCGAGAGCGCCTGGCCGGAGGAGGCCTGCGGCGTTCTGGTCGGTGGCCGGTACGAGGAGCGGACGAACCTCGCCGCTGACCGTGAGGGGAGTTGGAGGATGGACGTCGGCGCCCTGCGCGGCAGGGACATCCTGGCGATCGTCCACTCGCACCCGGGGGGATGCAAGCACTTCCCCTCCAGGGCGGACATGCAATGCCAGATCGACACGGCGCTGCCGCACGGCATCGTGCCGGTGACCCAGGAAGGCGAGAGTCGGCCTCTGGCCGGCGAGCCGTTCTTCTGGGGTCCGGGCGAAGCGCCCGAGGCGTATCTCGGCCGCCCCTACCGTCACGGCGTGACGGACTGCTACACCCTGGTGCGCGACTGGTACGCGCGTGAGCGCGGTCTGTCGCTGCCGGCGCTTGCCTACGACTGGCGCTGGTTCGCGGACGAGCCGGAGCTCGACCTCTACGCCAGTTGGCGGGAGCGCCTCGGTTGGCGGCAGGTAGAGCCGGCCGCGGCGGAGCCGGGCGATCTCGTGCTGCTGGCGCTGTTGGGTTCCCGGGTGGCGAACCACGCCGGCATCCTGCTGGGGGGCGGGCTGCTCCTGCACCATCCGTCCGCACGTCCGTACGACCCGACGTGTTTGTCGCGACGCACACCGGTTGGCCGCCTGGTGAAGTACGTCGTGGAAGTTGCGCGGCCCCCGGAGGCGGAATAGTGATTACGTTGAGGCTTGGTGGTGTGCTCGCCGAGTGCGTGCGCAGCAGATTGGAAGAGGCGTCCGACGGAGCAAGCGAGACCAGCCTGGAGCTGGCTGCGCGCTCGCCCGCGGAGGCTCTTCGCCTGGTCATGCCCCAGGCGCCGGGCTTCGAGGCCGCCCTCAAGGCCGGGCGTTGGCTGATCGCGGTGAACGGCGAGCCGTTGGCCGCCGACCAGCTCGGCATGGAGATTCCCGCCGGCGCGGACGTCGCGGTGCGGCCGGAGCTTGCCGGCGAGGCGGGCGTCGACGCCGCGCTCCCCGGCGGGATCCTGGCCGGGGCGACAGGGCTCTACGCCGTCACCCGGATGCCGTCGATTCCGGACACCGACCATCTCGCGCAGGGCCGGCGCCGCAACCTGTTCTCCGGCCCGGTGAACAGCGCCGCCCAGGGCGGCGCCGTGCCGCTGATCTACGGCAGGACGAGGGTCGGTTCGACGGTCGTCTCGGGCGGCATCGCGGCAGAACGGGTGACCGGCGGCGACAACGCGGATCCGGAGCCGATCAGCCTCGGCGGTCATCGGCCCGCCGGGTCTGAGCGGCCGACGAACGGCGCTGCGGCGATGACGGAGAGGTCCGTCATGAGGGTGGTCGATCTCCTGGGTGAGGGCGAGATCGAGGGCCTCGTGGACGGCCTGAAATCGGTGTTCATCGACGGCGTGGCGGTCGAGGACGACGACGGCAGGAACATCGAGGGGGTGACCGTCGAGTTGCGCAGGGGCCTGGCTCATGGCGCCGAAGGGCAGGAACCGCTGAGCGGGTTCGAGGCGGCGGAGACGCCGCTGACGTCTCATGGCAGCGTCAAGCTGAGGCATGACGCCGCCGAGACCCGGGAGGTCGCGAAGGGCTTCGATGCTGCACGCGTGACGCTCCAGTGGCCGCGGCTCGCCGAACTCGACGACAGAGGCGGCGCGATCGCGACGGAGGTGGCGTTCACGATCGAGTCGCGACCGGCCGGAGGCAACTGGACGACCGTCCTGACGCAGACCTTGCGGGACGCCTCCCTGGACGTCCAGGAGCTGTCGTGGCGAGTAGAACGGCCCGCCGGCGTAGGGGCCGAGGGAACGTGGGAGCTGCGGCTCACGCGAACCACGCCGGACTCGACCGACGCCAACGTCTCGAACGACATGTACTGGCAGCGGACGACCGGTCTGACCGACGTCAAGCTGACCTACCCGCACTCGGCGGTGGCCGGTCTGACGATTCAGAACGACCGGGCGGACATCGACCCGACCCGGCGCGAGTACGAGGTCAAGGGTCGCAAGGTCCTCGTACCGCCGGCATGGGCATGGGATCCGAGTCGGAAGACGACCACGCACGACGCGACCTACGCGCCGATCTGGGACGGCTCCGACATGGTCCGGGCCTGGACCGACAACCCGGCCTGGATCGTGTACGACCTGCTCACCGACCGGCGTGCCGGTCTCGGCGGCATTCCGGGAATGAAGGCGGCGGCCGAGGCGGCCAGGGGCGAGTTCTTCGAGCTGTCCAGGCGGTGCGACGAGCTCGTGCCGGCGGCCGGTGGCGGCAAGGAGCCGAGATGGCGCTTCAACGGCACGATCATCCGCCGCGAGCAGGCTCGCAAGGTGATCGACTGGGTGCTTTCGGGCTGCCGCGCGGGCGCGATGTGGAGCGAAGGTGGCCTCGGCGTGGTGATCGACGGCCACGGCGACGTAGCCGGCCTGGTCGGCAACGCGAACGTGATCGACGGCGAGTTCGAGTACGAGGGCCTTCGTTGGCAGGAACGCTACTCGGCGGTAGCCGTCACGTGGCAGGACCCGAGCGACGGGTACCGCTCCGGGATCGAACTCGTCGTGGACGACGACCTGGTCGAGAAGTACGGCTACCGGCAGCGGGACGTGGCGGCCGTCGGCTGCACGTCGCGGGGGCAGGCCCACCGCGCGGGCCGGATCCTCCTCTACGAGCAGGAGAACGAATCGGAGGCCGTCCACTTCCGGGCCGCGCTGGAGGGGTGCCACCTGCGGCCGGGCGATCGCATCCGGATTGCCGACAGGCAGCGTTCGGCCGGCGCCGCGCGCGTGGCCGCGGTGAAGCGCGTCGTTACCGGAGGTGCGGCCGGGGTGAGGGGCCTGCCGCGGGCCGTGGACGACGGGACCCGGTGGGCCTGGGGGACGTCCAGCGGCGACTCGCCGCTTGCCTGGCAGGTGCCTGAGCATCTGGTAGCGGCGGGCGGGGAAGCCTTGCTGTGCGCGCTAAGCGTCAGCGCGGATCGCGTCGCGTTGTCGCTCGCGACGGCGAGCGACGCATCGGCGGACAGCGCCGCACCGGAGCTTTCTACCGCGTGGAAGCAGTCCTCCTCGGCACTTCGAGTGACCATCGACGGCGCCACCTGGACATTGAGCGGTCCTTCGTCCGCCTCGGCTTCCGCTGGCGACCCGAACGACCCCTACAGTTGGACGCCGGCTGCCGGCGAGATCGACGGTCTGTACGCGGCACTCAAGAACGGGACCGACATCGCGGTCGAGCTGGACGACGGCGTGCCGGCGGTTACGCGACGGGCGATCGAACTCGATCGACCCCTGCCGGACGACCTGGTTGCGGTTTCGACTCTCGGCGGGTCGGCCGTCGAACGAATCGCCGTTGACGCCCGTTCCGGGCGGACGGACCTGGTCCTCCCGGTCGGAAAGTCCGTGGATCGCGGGGCGGTGGTCGCCCTGGAAGTCGAGGGCGAAGAGCCGTCCGAGTGGATCGTCGCCCGCGTCCGCGAGCAGGATCCGATGGAAGTCCGGATCGACGCCCGCCGGTACGCGCCGGACAAGTACTCCGACATCGAGACGTCCCGGAGCTTCGGGCCGGAGCCCGGCGACCGCGCAACGGGCGCGATCGAAGCGCCGCCAAGGGTCACGATCCGGGAGGAGACCTACGCGGACGGATCGGTCGTACGGTCCCTGCTGGAGATCGGTGTGCTCGGAGGCAACGATCCGCGGATCGAGCGGGTCGAGTACCAGATCAGGCGGCCGGGGCGTGGTCCGACAAGAGAGGAGATCAGTGGCGGCGACCCGACGGTGCTGCCTCGAGGCGCGTGGGAGCCGCTGCGGATCACGACCGCTCGGAGTATCGTGGAACGTGACGCGGCGTTGGGCCGCTACCAGGTCCGGGCTCGTTTCCTGTCGGAGGAGGCGGCGCCGTCCGCGTGGCAGGAGTCGGCCGAGTTCTTCGCCGACGGGAAGACGAACCTCCCGGATGCGTTGACCGGCTTCGACGTGGTGCCGCTCGAGGATGGCTACGAAGCGAGTTGGGAGGCTCCGGCGGCCGCCGACCATGCCTACGTCAGGCTGCTCGACGATGTCAGTCCCGGTTCCCTGACCGATGCGACCGAACGAGGCCGGTCCACGGGCACGGTCTTCGCCCGGCGCAGAGCCGGAACCGACCTTCTGCGGGTATGGGCCGTCCCCATCGACACCTCGGGCAACGAGGGCGCTGCCGTCTACGCCGACGTCAAGCCGGCTTCCCGCGTGCCCGGCGTTCCGGTCTACCGCCGGGCCGCTTCGAAACCGACCACGCCGGAGGGGGCCATGCCTCCTGCCGGCTGGGTGCGGGACCCCGCCCCGACCAGCGGCGAGGAACCCCTCTGGGTCAGCCACGGTACGTCCTCGGTGGAGCACACTGGTGGCGTGTCGACCGGAGATCGGAGAGCGACCGTCGTGTGGGCTTACGGTGACCCGGTCCGCGCCTTCGGGACGGGGGCGAAAGGTCCTCAGGGTGCTCAGGGCGACCAGGGTCCCGAGGGTCCCCAGGGTCCTCAGGGCGACCAGGGCGATCAAGGTCCTCAGGGTGCACAGGGTGGCCAGGGCCCTCAGGGCAACCAGGGTCCTCAGGGACCTCAGGGCGTGCAAGGTGCGCAGGGTCCTCAAGGCAAACAAGGTCCCCAGGGCCCTCAAGGCAACCAGGGTCCCCAAGGTTGCCAAGGCAACCAAGGCCCCCAGGGTTGCCAAGGCAACCAGGGTCCCCAGGGCCCTCAGGGCAACCAGGGTCCCCAAGGTTGCCAAGGCAACCAGGGTCCCCAGGGCCCTCAGGGCAACCAGGGTCCCCAAGGTTGCCAAGGCAACCAAGGCCCCCAGGGTTGCCAAGGCAACCAGGGTCCCCAGGGCCCTCAGGGCAACCAGGGTCCCCAAGGTTGCCAAGGCAACCAGGGTCCCCAGGGCCCTCAGGGCAACCAGGGTCCTCAGGGCAACCAGGGTCCTCAGGGCCGTCAAGGTCCGCAGGGTCCCCAAGGTCCCCAGGGTCCCCAAGGCCCGCCTGCTCCGACCCAGCCACCACCACCTCCTCCAGGCCGGGCGGTGTTCAAGCGGTCTGAAGAGCAGCCGTCGACCCCGGCGACCGGAACGACATTCCCGCCGCCGGGATGGTCGATCAGTGTTCCAGCGGGCACTGACCAAGCGTGGGTCAGCTACGCGACAGCGACTCTGGAGCGCTCGGACGAGTTCCCGGATTCGGCTCCGACTTTGAAGTGGTCCTACACCACGCCGGTGAGATATGCGACAGAGGATGAGAGGGACGTGGGCGGTCAGGGCGCTCAGGGCGCTCAGGGCGCTCAGGGCGCTCAGGGTGCACAGGGCGCTCAGGGTGCTCAGGGTCCACAGGGTGCTCAGGGGCCGCAGGGCTCGCGGGGTACTCCGGGGACCGCCGGTCCGAAGGGCCCACAGGGGACGAAGGGGGATCCGGGCTCCCAAGGCGCCAAGGGCGCCCAGGGTGACCAGGGTGACCAGGGCGACCAGGGCGACCAGGGCGACCAGGGTGACAAGGGTGAGCAGGGTGCCCAGGGTGACAAGGGTTCCCAAGGTTCCCAGGGTTCCCAGGGTTCCCAGGGTTCCCAAGGTTCCCAGGGGATCATCGGTCCGCAGGGGGTCATCGGTCCACAGGGGATCATCGGTCCGCAGGGGATCATCGGTCCGCAGGGTCTTACTGGTCTCCGAGGTTTCCAGGGGCTCACCGGTCTCCAGGGCGCTCGTGGCGATCGCGGTCTTCAAGGCGCTCCTGGTGACAGGGGTCTTCAAGGCGCTCGTGGTGACCGGGGTCTTCAAGGTGCCCGTGGCGACCGCGGTCTTAAGGGCGACCGGGGCGCGACCGGCTCGCGGGGTGCACGGGGCTTAACAGGCGCCCAGGGCGCACGGGGCTTGCAGGGCCTCCGCGGAACCCGCGGTGCCCAGGGCCCCCGGGGCCTCCAGGGGGATGAGGGCCCGAGGGGCCCGGCGGGCCCTGCGGGTCCGCCGGGGAGCCACCGCCCCCCGGAAAGGAGTCTGCGAAGCTCGCCCGGACCACGGGGCGCCCAAGGGCCGCAGGGCCCCCAGGGTCCGCCCGGCCCCGGAGCCGTCTGGCTCTCCGGTACTGGCCTGCCAGGGACGAATCTGGAGGGCGGGGAGTGGTATGCCGACCTCTCGACCGGTCTCGTCTATCGCCGGCAGGACGGACGCTGGCAAGGACCGAACCTCGAGGGGGATGCAACTGAATGAGGGACGAAATCCGCATCGTCGACAGAGTGTGGACGAACCCCGACGAGATTCGCGCCTGGGCGCTAGCCATGCCGTTCGCCCGGAGCGGCAACTACCCGGGTGCGCGGACCGCGCCCCTGGAAGGATCTTCATCCGCCATGATGCGGTCGATGCTCGAGAGGGCTCTGGACCAGAGCATCACCTACTGGCCGGGCGAGGAGAACACGACCTTCCAGCTCTGCCTCGACGGCTCTCGCACCTGGGTCCACCACGACAGCACGGACTGGGCGGCGGTCCTCTTCCTGACCCCGCCCGAGGTTTACCGTGCCGCCGAGAGGCATCATGGAGAACGTCACGGGATCGGGTTCTTTCGCCGGGCCGTGGGCGGCCGCGGTAATGACTCGGACTGGATATGGGACGGCGACCCGGACGATCCGGATCACAACCAGGACTGTGGCCAGGACACGGAGTGGGAGTCCGTCGTGGAGGTGGAGGGGCTGTACAACCGTCTCGTTGCTTTTCGCGCCTCCTACTACCACCGCTCCCTGTTGCCTGGCTTCGGCCACACGCCTGAAGACGGCCGCCTGACGCAGGTCTTCTTCTGGGGGTGACATGCGACTGCGTGTCCTGCTCACCGTCCTGACTCACCACGACCTGCCGCGTCTTCGCCGCGCCCTAGCGTCGGTCCGGCTCCAGCGCCGGGCCCGGACCGTGGACGTCGACGTGGTGGTCGTCGTCAATTCGCTCAACCGCGAGTATGAGCGGCTGGTGGTCAGGACGGCCGCCGAACTGGGCGTCCGAGTCGTGGCCACCGATAGCAACGGCCGGCCCGGGCGCGGCAAGAACGCCTGCGTCGATCTGTTCCTCGAGAGCGGCTGCGACTATCTCTGCCAGCTCGACGGAGACGACTGGCTCTATCCCACCTGGGCCCAATCGGTACGCGAACATCTTCGGCAACTGCCGCAGGTCGACGCGCTGGGAATCGTACCGATCGACTGCCTGGGTTCCTCCGATGGCTTCACGTTCGAGGTGGAGCAGGGTCTTGATGCGGCCGTCTGGGGCACGTCGGCGGCCTACCCCTTCGACTCTACGGGGCCGGGAGTGGCACCTCTCTGGTTGGAGGCCGGCACGACGGCGAGCTCGGACATGATTCGCCTCCTGAGTCGAGCCGCCGCGGCCCGCTGGCGGTTCGACGAGGAGCTGCCGATCGGAGAAGACACGCTGTTGTCCCTGGCCCTGCTCTCCTCACACCAGCGGGGCGAGCTGAGCTACTGGCTGACGATGGCCTCGGACTGGATGATCGTCGACCGGACGACTCCCGGCAGCGTGCAGCGGACGTACTCCCACAAGGAGGCGCTGGAACCCCTTCGGACCAAGGCAGCACAGCTCGTGGATCCGGCGCGTTCCTCGGCCGCTGAACTGCCGATCCTCTATCCGCCGCTTCTGTTGTCCACGGACGAGAAGCGAAGCTGGATCGAGCGCACCTGGAGGTTGAAAGCTACTGCTAGCGGTCCTCGCGGCTGAGCGGACTGTTCCGTCGACCTCGGCTCCCCCGTCGACGCTTCGTTGAGCTAGTTCAACGCCGCTGCGCAGAGTTTCTCGCACGACTCGGCGGACGGTTTCTCGCACGCCTCCAGTCCCGCAGCGACCGCCCAGGTCAACCCTCGGCAATCGGGTCGCTTTGTCGCCAGCCTCCAAGACTCGCGAATCTATCGTCTGAATCAGAATTTAGATCACCCTTTCGTCACATTGGGCCGTTAACCTCGTCTCTCCAGATGGCTGCGATCAAGAGAATCGGGTTTGCGGGTTCCGTCGTGTGCGTTCTGGCGTTGAGCGGTCCAGCGGCAGCGGCGAATCAAGGTCCGGAGTACACGGACTGCGTGCCGTCGACATCGCAGGTCACGTTCGCGCCCGGCTACGCGGTGAGCATGTGCTTCGAGTACGAGCGGGACGGCGGGCCGGCGCAAGCTGACGCGATCGACTTCGGGCTGGGTTCGCGTCAGTCGGGCCTTCTCTGGTTCTTCGATCCGGACAACGCCGAGGTGCTGATCAAGGTCCTGGACGGATGTGAGGTGAACGGCCACCGGTGGGTGTTCGTGGCGCCGGTGACCACGCTGGCGTTCAACCTGTCGGTCGAAGAGACGGCTACGGGGAACAGGTGGGTGCACCGGAATCCGCGGGGTGGCGTGACCGCGCAGGCGAGGAGCGATCTGACGGCCTTTCCTTGCGGGACGGCGGCGGCTTCATCGGCGTCGTTGACGTGGCCAGGCGCCTCCTTTGCGGCGCCGCTGCCAGGACCCATGGCGGAAATCCGGCACGCGGTTTCCGGTGCGACCGCGAATTGCACGCCCCGGCCGGTGACGACCCTCGGTGGCTTCACGGTCAGCATGTGCGTGGAGTACGAGAGAGCCGGCACGTCGGTGGCGGCGGAGGTGCGGGACTACGGTCTGGACTCCAGCCAGTCGGCCCT
>JAPOVI010000414.1 GCA_026708265.1 Acidobacteriota bacterium | reverse complement strand
ACCCGGAAGGTCAACTTCGAGGGGCTCGCGCACCGGGCCCCGCGCAAGCAGGTCCACCGCTTCCTCGAGCTCCTGCAGTTCTCCGAGATGGACCTGCAGCAGGAGATCGGGACCCTGTCGGGCGGCCAGCGGGCCCGCGTCGCGCTGGCCCTGTCGCTGCTGTCGGGGGCGCCGGTGGTGATTCTCGACGAGCCGACCAATCACCTCGACGTCACCGCCACGCAGGTGATGGAACGGGCCCTCGTGAACTTCCCGGGAGCGGTCGTCGTGGTGAGCCACGACCGGTTCTTCATCGACAAGGTGGCCACCCGGCTGCCCGCGTCCGAGGGCGCCGGACGCGCGTCGACCGTCAACGCCAACTGGACCCTCTGGCAGGCGGGCCGCGACGCCGGCGCCACGCCCTGACGTCCAGGGTCTGGCGCCGCCAAACCCGTCGCAGGCTCCGTGTTCGGCCCCGGCTCCTAGGGGTGCGTGCCCCAGAGGAGCTCCGCCACGAAGCCGGCCGGAATGCCGACCACCAGCAGGGCCAGGCTGACGAGCAGGAAGCGCGAGTAGATCGGCACCTTCAGGGCACGATGCGTGAGCTCGACGCGCACCGCCTCGCGCTCGTCGATCGCCTCGTAGGCGCGATCGAGGCTGTCCTGGTCGGTGACGTCGAAGTAGTCGCCCCCGAAGTCGCGAATCTGCTCGATGAGGGGCGGGGTGGACGAGATCTCCAGGCGGGCGGCGCGCGCGTCGGTCGTGTTGATGTAGATGACGTAGGGGACGATGTTGCGCTGGTTCAGCGCCACGAACTCGGCCGACGGCATCTCGTCGACGTCGGCGTCCGTGATGATCAGGACCGCGCGGTGGGCGGTGACGTTCGTGCCGAGGATCGCCTCGTCCTGGTCGAAGTGCCGGATGACCGCCTGCAGCGCCCGGACGATGTTCGTCGTCCCCTCGCTCGGGATGATCTGGACCCGGTCGTCGGTCACGTAGAAGCGGTCGCGCGCCGTTCCCGGCTCCGGGGCGAGGATCTTCACCGTGACGTACGGCGCGTCCATCACCTGGTAGTAGTAGAGCTCGTCGTCGAGCACGAAGTCGTCGACCATGTAGGGGTACGACGAGAACATCCACAACGACACGCGGTCGTTCTTCTGCCGCCGCATCTCGAGGAACGCGAGGTGCGCCTCGCGCGCCACCTCCGCCCGGGACCGGTCGGTGTTCGCGAACTCCCATGCCATCGAGAGCGACGTGTCGACGAGGTCGATCCGGACGCGCGATTCGACATCCCCGGTGACCTGCTCGGTCGCGGTCAGGAACGGATCGGACGCCGCGACGAGCAGGGCCGCCACGGCCAGCCCCAGGAGCAGCTTGGGGACGACGTAGAGCACCGCGGCGATCGGCCCGCGCCGGAAGCGCCGGGCCACCGAGTGCCCCGAGTGCTGGCGGGCGTGGGCGCGTCGCGTGAGCGACCGGCGGGCCAGCGTCAGCAGGCAGGCCGCAACCAGGATCAGCGCCAGCAGCGACGCTGTCCCGGTGTCGCCGTAGCGGACCTGATCGAACTCCGTCCGCGCCAGCTCGTCGAGCTGCGCCCGCAGGAACTCGACGAACTCCGATGCAGTGATCAGCATGCTCGCGACCGTCGTGCGACGGGGCACGGGGCAGCAGTCGTCGCCGCGCGACCCGATGCCGCCGGTCTCATGGGGCGAGGCTCATGCGCGCAGCGCCCCGATGAATGCACCGGCCAACGCATCCGCCGAGGTACGGTTCCACGTCTCGTTGACCGCCACGAGGAAGCGGACGTGGCCGGGGCCGCCTCCATCGGAGTCGCCGCGGCGGAAGCCGCGCGGCGCGCCGAGGCGGATTCCGCGCCGGCCGAGCCGCGCCCGGAAGGCGGCTCCGTCCGCCGCCGCGACCCGCAGGGTGAAGAGGTTCGTGCCCGCCGGGATGCGCTCCACCTCGAAGGCCTCGTGTCGGCCGATCTGCTCGATGAACGATTCGGAGGCGGCGAGGGCCTGCCGGAAGCGGTCGGTGAAGCCCGGCGCGTAGTGCCGGGCGAGGGCCGCGAACGGCCACGCCCCCGGCAGACCGGCGCCGAACATGCGGCGCACGTGGTACAGCTCGTCGAGCAGCGCGCGCGGACCGGCCAGGATCGCGCCGGAGACGGAGTTGAAGTACTTGTAGAGCGACACGTAGACGGTGTCGAAGGGCCGCGCGTAGTCCGCCACTGACCATCCGGTCGCCGCGCTCTGCAGAAAGATGCGCGCGCCGTCGAGGTGCAGCCCGATGCCCTCCCGCTTCGCGAACGCCGTGATGCGGTCGACCTCCCCTTGGTCGAAGGTCTCTCCGTAGCGTCGCCGGACCGGCGTCTCGATCGAGATGACCGCGACCGGCCGCGACACGCGGCCCCCCGCCGTGCGCGCGATGACGTCCTGCACCTCGTCGAGGCGGAAGCCGGCCCGGCCGGGTGCCAGCGGCATCAGCGTGATTCCGCTCAGCGTCTGCACGCAGTCGCCGGAGTCGTTGAACAGGTGGCTCTCGGCCTGCACGATGGCGCGCCCGGTCCCACCCGCCAGCGTGCGCACGGCCAGGTGGTTGGCGAGCGTGCCGGTCGGCAGGAACACGGCGCGCTCCTTGCCGAGCACCTCGGCGAAGTGCGCCTCGAGGGCGGCAACGGCGCCGCCGTTCGAGTAGCTGTCGCGCTCGATCCGTCCGTCGCTGGCCAGCTCCGCCCAGAGCGCCGCGGTCTCGGCGGGGGTGAGCCCGAGGCCATCGCCGGTCATCCGCACCGGCCCGGCTCCGGGCGCTGCGCCGGCCCCCGCCCCCGTCCCCGCCACGCCTGGCGACGACGCGAGACCCGCCCGTCGTGACGCGACCGCCGGCCGCCCGACGGCCGCGGCGGCCCCGAGCGAGCCGAGCGCGAGGAAGCGCCGTCGATCGAGGCGGATCGCGGTCATCGGGATCTCCTTCCGGCGGAGCGGCCCGCCGTCAGTTCGAAGCGCCGCCCGCTCCCAGCCACTCCAGGATGCGCGGCGTCACGATCTCGGGCGCCTCGTTGTGCGGGCCGTGCCCGACCCCGGGAAGCACCTGGATCGTCAACTCTCCGTCGACCCAGCGCCACAGGTCGTTCAGCGTACCGGGCTTGAACGGCTGGCTGTTCTTCCCGTAGATGAGCAGCGTCGGCGCCTGCACGGCGGGGAACTCCCCGATCCGGAACCCGAAGCCCTCGGTCTCGAGGCTGAACGGGGGCCTCGGCCAGTTGGCCTTGTAGAAGTTGACGACCGATTCGGGATTGAGGCGCTCGATCGCCTCCGCGCGCAGGGAAGCCAGCGGGTCGTCCCCGCCGCCCTGGGCGGCCCCGGCCCGCAGCCGGGCGCCGAAGTCGGCGGCCGCGGTCGGGTTCTCCTGCATGCCCCGCTGGAACATGCTGGCCTGCTGCTGCTCGGGGTCGGAGGCGAGCTCGCGGATGAGGCCCGCCGGATGGACGGTACCGAGCGAGATCAGCCGCTCCGTCCGGTCCGGGTGGGTCATCGCGAAGTGCCAGGCGTAGAAACCGCCGCTGTCCTGCCCGACGATGATCGCGCGCTCCTCGCCGAAGTGGTCGATGATGGCGGCGATGTCGCCCGAGATCTTCGCCATCGTGTAGTTCTCGACCCCGGTCGGCTTGTCGCTCTTGTCCGTGCCGCGGGTCGACATCGCCACCACGCGGTAGTGCTCCGAGAGCGCGACCATCTGGTTCCGCCAGTCGAACCAGGGGCCGACGATGCTGTGCACGAAGACCACCAGCGGCCCCTCGCCGGCGGTGTGGAAGACGATGTTGACGCCGTCGGAGTCGACCGATCCCTCCCGGGCCGTCATCGACTCGCCGCGCCAGTCCTCGACGGTCACGTCGGCGGCCACGCCCGCCGGTGCGAACGCGACAAGCGCCGCGGTGAGTAGCCCCAACCAGATCCGCATGCTGATTCCTCCCTGACGGCGCGCCGGGACGCGCCTGCAACACGACGAGCCCGAGCCCGCGACGGATGCACGCCAGCGCCCGCACCGACGGCGGCCGCCACGCACTCGCCAAGGGTCGCCCCGCCGGCTCCGCTTGGCGCATCGATCCTACAGGAGTCCGCGTCTTCCAGGAGCTTGCGTCGCCGTACGCAACGCAGTGGAACTCAATCCTTCAGGAGTCCTTCAGGGGTCCTTCAGGAGTCCTTCAGGAGTCCTGGGCCACAGACTCCTGCCTCCCGATCGCCATCCCGTCGGCGCGGCTCGCGGCCTGCCGGTCGAGCTGGGCGAGCTCGCGGCCCAGGTGGGACGCGATCGCACGCATGCCGGAGTGCGGCGTCGCGGCCTCCGCGGCGCTGTTGTAGTTCGTATTGGTGTTGACGTCGTAGGTGTAGGCGACGCCGTCGCGGTCGACGATGAACTCGACCCCCGCGATGTGGATTCCGTTGGCGTGCAGGAAGCGCGTGTACGGCCCGAGGAGCGGGTGGTCGAAGTTCTCGACGATGCGGAACAGTCCGTCTTTGCCGCCATCGCCGTCGTCCCCGGCGGGGCAGAACGCGTCATCGACGCGGCAGGCGTCGGCGGGGCAGAGCTCGAACCCCTGGCTGGTGTCGACCCGCACCGCGTAGAGGAAGTGGCCCCCGACGAACTCCACGCGCGTGATGCACGGCTCGGGCGCGTCGATGTAGCGCTGGAGGAGCGTGATGCCGTCGACGGGCGGCTCGAAGTCGTCGCTCCGGGCGTAGCGCTCGAGGGCCTCCGCGTCGTCGAAACGGCGTACCCCGAGCCCCTTGCCGGCCCGGTTGTGCTTGGTGATGAACGGCGTCGGGAAGCGACGGGCCGCCTCGACGAGCGCGTCCCGCCCGATCGTGGCTACCGTCTCGGGGGTGCGGATGTCGCACGCCTCGAGCGCCGCGTACTGCGCCACCTTGCTGATCTCGAGCTGCAGGGCGCGGCCGGTGTTGACGACGCGGCGGCCGTGGCGCTCGAGTCAGGCGAGGACCGCCGCGGTGTGCTCGGGGGCGTAGCGATGGCCGCGCGTGTGCGACGACGCGCTCATCCGGTTGTAGAAGACGCCGTCGGGCGGTGGCACGGTGAGGTCGACCGTGCCCTCGTCCAGGAACCACTCCGTGAAGGGCACGCCGAGCTCGTCGAAGGCGGCGCGCAGCGGCTCCACCCAGGCGTCGTTCTCGTGAATGACGTAGACGCGGCTCATCGCGAAGGCCTCATTCTCGTGCCGGCGCGAGGTGCGTGAACCAGCGCCAGGCCAGGTACGACACGGCGGCGGCGCCCGCCAGCGAGCCGACGAGGGCGCCTGCGTACGCCTGCTCCATGGCGCGCTCCAGCAGGCCGGGCACCGTCATCGCGGCCGCCGCGACGACCACGAGCGCCGGATGCGCGCGCAGCACCCATACGTAGGCGCCCAGCAGGAGGCCGCCGGCGAGAATCCCGGTCACCGCCCACGCCAGCGGGTCTCCCGGCGCCGTGCCGGGTCCCAGAAGCGCTCCGACGAGCACCAGCGCCGCACCGCCCGCCGCTCTCCGGCGGGTCCAGCCTGCCGTGAACGAGTTGACGCCCGTCACCACGAGCAGCGTTCCCAGCGCCAGCAGCAGAAATGAACGGATGGGGGAGAGCGCGGCCGCCAGCCACGGGGCCGCCGAGGATGCCGCGAAGTAGGCCGACCAGGGGGGATCGGCACCGTCGAGGACCTGCTCCGCCAGGGCCAGGATACCCAGGAAGGCAAGGCCGAGCGCGAGTCCCGTCAGGGCGGCCACCCGCCTTCCGGCGCCCGGCTGCGCGTCCGGCTCCACGGACGGGGCGGCGACCACGAGGGCATGCGTGTGGCCCGCCAGCAGCCCCTGGACGATCGCGATCAGTCCACCGCCGATGAGCGCGCCCACGAGACCGATGCCGAGCTGCAACGGGAGCGGCTGGGCGGTCGAGAGCCCGTCCATCAGGATCGGCCAGTCGTTCGCCAGGCCGACGGCGGCCGCGCCGAACGCCACCCCGGCGAGCGTGAGCCCGGTCCGGACCCGGAAGCGTCCGCGGGTCCAGCCGACCACGGCGGCGACGGCTCCCGCCACCAGGAGGAGTCCGGCGAGCGCGCTCGACGCGATGAAGCCGATGGACAGCGTCGCCGCCCGCCGCTCGTCCGCCCGGCGCCAGGCCTCGGGGACGAACACGTGGCGGCGCAGGTCGACGACCTCGTCGCCGGCGATCTCGACCTCGACGCGCGCCTCGCCGCCCGCCAGGCCGCCGACCGCCTCGTCGCGGAACGTGAAGGTCCAGTCCGTGCGCCCGGGCCGGCGCGTCGACTCGGCCGACACCTCGGCGAGGGTCTCCGCTTCGCCGAGCGCGGTGTGCGCCAGCCGCCGCGCCGCTTCCTCGGCCAGCGCCGCCCCGGCCGTGTCCTCCGCCAGCCGATGCTCCCGCCGTACCGTCGCGCCGTCCGCGCCGACCCAGACGATGTGCTCCTCGGCGCGCGCCGCCACGTCGCCCGTGAAGCGGGCGTGCCGCACCCGCCACCGCGGGGGCGCAAGGTAGGTGCCCAGCAGCGCGCGGTGCCGTTCCGGGCCGGCCTCGCCCCAGACGAAGCGGTGCTCGACGCCGAGGCCTCCTCGTGCCGTGCTCGTCACCGTCCAGTCGCCGGGATCGACGCCCTGCGCGGCGAGCGTCTCGCGGGCCGCGGCCAGCGCCGCCGTGCGATCCGCCGCGAGACGCGGTGCCTCGCTCGGGGTGGCCGCCGCGTACGCCCAGAGCCCGAGGCCGACGACGCCGACCCCGATTGCCGCCGGTGCCGGCGGCAGGGCCAGCGGCTCCGCGCGCGGCGGCGGGGCGGTCTCGCCGCGGGCGTCGACCGCGGGCGGGCTCCAGCCTTCGTTGCGCAGCTCCGTCCCCGCCTCGATCCAGCCGCCGCCCCGCCAGCGGGCGCGGAGCACGACCCAGAGCGGCGTCAGGAACAGAAGCAGGAAGATGGCCTGGTCCACCCGGGCGCCGGGAGCCGACGACACGAACAGCGGCATCGCGAACAGCACGGCGTCGAACGCGAAGTGCATGACGATGGCCGGCAGCAGGCCGAAGCGCAGGTAGAGGAGGCCGAAGATGGTCGACGGGACGATCAGCTCGACGACCCGCGCATAGGACGGCTGCGTCGGATAGGCGGCATGGCCGGCCCCGAAGAGGAGGATCTGCACGACGAACGCGGCCGCGATCCAGGCGCGGCGGTAGCCGAGCCGCTCGCCGATCAGCGCCGCCCCGGCCAGCGGCACGGCGCGGAAGAGGCACTCCTCCCAAAAGCCGGCCTGGAGCGACAGCGCGATGGGGCCGAGCCAGGGAAACGGCGTCGCGAGCGAATCGGGGTTGAGCAGCGTGTCGGAGGGAGACCACCAGCCGAGATAGCCGGTGGTGATCCAGTAGAAGCCGACGAGAAACGCCAGGTCGATGCCGACGATGAGGTAGCCGGCCAGGGTCTGCCCCAGCACGGGCCAGGAGCGGGCGCCGTCGCGCGACCACGAGCGCCAGAACTGCACGTGGTGCGGGAAGGCGCTGCGCGACAGGCTCTCGGCGGCCATGAACGAGAGCGTGAAGACTCCCGTGAACGCGAGGGTCAGGGCCGCGAGCGCCGCCGCCTGCTGCAGGGCGAAGCCGGTCTCGGAGACCGCGGTGTCGTACCCCATCCAGAGCAGCGGCCACTGGTTGAGCCCGGCCAGGAGCTGTGCAACGGCGACGCCGGCGCCCCAGGCGAGCGGCGTCCGCCACAGCACGCGGCGCTGCCGCAGCAGCACGAACAGGCCGACGCCGATGCCGCCGACGCCGTAGAGGAGGATGGTCAGGAAACCGCCGCCGATCGTGATGCCCTCGTTGGCGGAGCGCATCGCCTCGAAGCGGCGGTCGAACGCCTCCGGCACCTGGAGCACGTGCGTCAGCTCGGTGAGGCGGTCGCCGCTCACGACGAGCCGCAGCCGGAAGCGCCCTTCGCCGGCCTGCCGGTCGCTGCGCTCGTAGACGAACGTGTGATCGACCCGGCCACCGGGGCGTTCCTCTAGGGACGATTCCACCGGCTCGTAGCGGTCGAGCGGGACGTTCCAGGGGGCGCCGGTTCCGCTCTCCTCCGCGATGGCGCGGGCCGCGGTCGCGTCGAGCGCGGCGCCGGGCGCGTCCTCGGGCAGCCGCTCGTGGAAGCCGTACGGCGTGCCGTCGGGTCGGAAGCGGACCTCGACCTCGCGCACCTCGCCGCCGCGGAAGTGCCGGACGATCCACTGGTAGGGATGGAACGGGCCGTCGCGCAGCAGGTCCTGGAAGGCGGCGGCGCCGCCCCCCTCGAGCTCGACGAAGCTGCGGACGCGGTCGTCGACCCGGAAGCTGGCCGCCTGGCGGTAGTCCGCCGGGCCCCAGTCGAGCTCGCCGGCCAGCCGGCGCGCCTCGGCCAGGGCGCCGGCGCGGTCCATCTCGAGGTCGAGCTCGACCATCGAGAACGCCCGCGGGAAGTTCAGGACCGCGAACGCCGCGCAGGCGGCGGAGGCGGCGGCGAACGCGGCCCAGAAGACTGGTCTGCGGGTCAAGTCAGCGCATCCTTGAAGCAGTCGAGAACCTTGTGCGCCTCCGCGTAGTAGACCTTGACATCCCCCAGCGTGGCGTTAACGTCGCCCCCATGCGCCACCGCGTTTCGTTGACTGAGGATGCTGTCGTACATGTTCTTGGTCTTCTCGTCCAGCGCGTCCGTGAACCTCGTCTTGTGAGGTTCTCCAAACCTGCCCAGCAACCCGGACAGTTCAGCGATTCGCAGACTGCGAAACACGTTCTCGAAACAACTGACAGCAAACCGCTCCACCGCTTCGTCGGCGATCGATGCGCACCGGTCTTCTACCAGCCGTTGGATCGTCTTTTCGAACTCTGCGCACATGAGCACCAACAGCGAATGAGTCAACAGCACCTGGACATCGCCGGTGACGCCGGTCGCCAGGTGCTCTTCACAGTGTTCCAACGCTTGATCTATTCGCGGAATCAACATGACGAGGACACCCGTCAGTCGTCAAAGAGTAGCTGCGAGGCTTTTCGAAACCGTTTGTGAACGATATCGCGGTCAGTGGTGCCTTGTCTCGTACACTGGTCAAACTCATCGTTGCCAAGCAAATGCCGGTAACGCTGCGCCATGTCGTCGCCGGGTCTTGCAGTGTGATTCGAAAACGCCACCATGACCGCATCGAACACGGCAGAGTTCAGGCCCGCCCGGACGTGAAAAGGCTTCCCTCCCAGCGTCTCAACTACGGCCTTACAGGTGCTGCTGAACAGCTCGCGGGTGTGTTCCAGTCTCTCGGCCGTAGGGTTCTTGTTCTTCCGCATGAACCGGGAGAGAAAGTCCTTCATCGGCTTCGTGTACGCGCTCAGGTCGCGCATGGCAAAAAAGCGCACCAGGAGTTCCATATCCTTGCGACGCCGGTCCGGTTCATGGTTCCCGAGAATAGTCCGCCAGTTCTCGTTCCGGTTTATGTCCTCCAGGAACTCAACGAATCTCCCGTGATACACACAGTTGCGTATCTCCTGATTTGCCAACAGCGTCCCACCGGTGTTCAGTCTCTCGAATATATGGTACATGCTCGTGTCATCATTCGGATCCATCTGCTGCACGATAAAGGCACGCAGCACCGCGTTCTTCAGACGCCGCTGGTCGGCCTCCTGCAGGTCTCGGAAACCTCTTTCGCGAAAGCGACTCGTTTCATGGAGCCCCTTCAGAGTGAAGACTTGGCGTTGATTGCGCACGGGAAGCCCGAAGAAACCCTCAAAGAAAAAGAAGACGCTCTTGAGACGCTGCTGTCCGTCTATGACGAAGTACTTCTGGCTCTTGTGCTCGTTATAGAGAAAGACCGCCGGCACGGGTAACCCGACCAGGAACGACTCGATCAGCTTGCTCGCCTGAACCTGCTTCCACACGAAGCCACGTTGAAAGTCCGGGATCCGAATGTCTCCTGCCTGCCACTTCTGGTACAGAACTTCCAGGGTGTAGTCGGCTGGGTAGGTGGCGATCTGGTAGTCGGGTGGAGCACTATCGTAGTCTTCGTCCTCGGATGTGATCGGTTCGAGATCAAGGTTGGTGCCAGCTCTTTCGTACTCAACACGAGCGTCCTCGAATGCACCTTCCTCGGGCGCCGAATCAGCCACCGGCTTCTCTCTCGTAACCATCATGCTACGGTCACCTTGCATGGGTTCAGTGATGGTCGAGCCTCCTTCGGCGTCCGCGTCGACGGGTGGCGACAGGGTGGCGTTGGTCGGGGCGAGCGGCACGGAGCAAGGTGTACGTTGCCGCCGGATGGGATTCGTCGCTCCATGGTGCCGTACGGGAGGCGAACGGACGCTCGACGGGCGCTACTCGTCGTTCGCCTGCGCCTCGCGCTCGGCCAGGCGGCGGGCGTACTGCTCGTCGGTCATGAACGCCACGTCGGTCCAGCCGTGGCCCATCTCGTCCATCGTGCGGCCGCCCCAGCCGACCCAGCCCGACGGGTCCGGGTTGTGGCGGTTGTTGGCGGTGTTGTCGTGCCACGACACGGTGTGCAGGATGGTCCCCTTCGGGAACAGGTGCGGCTCCTTGTAGGGGTAGACGATCTGCCACGTCTGCTCGTAGTTCACTACGTCGGTCAGCACCTCGCGGCGGCCGTCGAGGTGGATCGCCTCGAGCAGCATGCGCTTGCCCCGGAAGTGCATGTGGGGCTGGAAGCTGAGGACGAGCGCGGCCTGCGGCAGCGGCCAGAAGCGCTCGTGCCGGACGACGCTGTGCGGCGGGATGCTCAGCAGGGCCACCCCGTTCAGGGTGTTGTCGTCGATGAGGGCGCCGGCCGGCATGCGGTCGGCGTGGAGGTCGAGGTCGTACCCGGCCCGCAGCAGCCGGTCCTCGACCGCCTCGCGGTTCAGCTTCCAGTCGTGGCCGATGCCGGTGCGGATGCGGTGCGCGGTGACGATGAGCTCGGGCACCTCGCCCGGGGGATAGAACTTGATGCCCACCTTCTGCCGGTCGATCGTCTCCACGCCCCACGGGTGATAGTGCGGCGCGAAGCGGAACAGGCCTCCCGCCGGGAGCTTGCGGCCGGTACCCTCCGGGTAGTACTGCCCGGTGCTCCCCATGGCGTACTCGATGAGGTCGATCTCCTCCGTGTTCGACCCCATCCCGAGGCGGAACTCCTCGAGGTCCTCGGTGGTCTCCGGCACGGTCACGTAGACGTGGGAGTGGTGCACGCAGCAGTAGGCCTCGGGGATGATCTGCACCCACTTGACGTAGCGGTCCTCGGTGAGGCCGGGGTCGACGATCTCGGAGGGGTAGAAGTCCGGGCCTTCGGCCGGGATGCGGAAGCCCTCCTTCATCTGGACGACCAGATCCGGCTCCCCGTAGGTCCACTCGTTTAGGCTGGCGAGGTCGAGCGGAGGCGGCGCGTCCGCCGGGTTTCCGCGCGGGGCGCCGGCGTCGACCCACGCGGCGACGGTTGCAATCTCGGCGTCGCTCAGCGACGGATCGGCGGTGTACTCGCCGATGCTGCGGTCGAGGTGCCACGGCGGCATCTGGCGGGTGACGACGCGGTCCTTGATGGCCCGCGCCCACGGGCGCGCCTCCTCGTAGGTCAGCAGCGACATCGGCGCCCCGGTGCCGGGCCGATGACAGCGCTGGCACGAGCGCTGCAGGATCGGCAGGACGTCGCGGGTGAACGTCACGTCCGGCGCCGCCGCCTCGGCCCGGGCGGCCTCTCCGGCAGGCGGAACACCGGATCCGCCGGCCGTCGCGGGCGGGGCGCCGGACAGGGCGACGAGGCTTGCGAGCACGGCGCAGCGGGCAGCCAGGTTCCGGCTTCGACGCATGGCAACACCTCCGGTCCGCGCCCGCCGGGCGCGCTTGTATTCTCCCGTCGTTCCCGTCAGTCTACACGCTGATTCGAGCCGCTCCGGAGTCTGCGCCGCAGAACGCGCGCCCGCGCCGGAGCAGCGCAGCTGCCGCCGGACCGAGGTTGGCTGCGATGCTGTTGCGCGCGCACCACTGCGCGCACCACTCGGGTGCTACGCGCTCGGGCTTGTGGCGCAGCACGTGCGATGCGGGCCGTTGCGCCGGCACCTGGCGGCTTGCCCGCCCGAGGCGCGCGCTCGGGTCGCGTGGGCCGCCGACGGCGGGAGGGAGCAGAGGGATGAGAGTCCGCCGCGTCGCGCGGGGGTTGCCCGTGGCGGCGCTGACCGCCGCGCTGTGCGGGGGGTCCGCCGCCGCCCAGTCGAGCCAGCCGATCTACCCGGTCTACGACGGCTTCCACGTCACCGACGACGGCGTGTACGTCGTCTCCTACGCCTGCTTCGGCCACAACTTCGACGAGGTGACCATTCC